>JAISMJ010000126.1 GCA_031276815.1 Treponema sp. | reverse complement strand
TATAAGTTACATCTATCATAAGCCACCCGGTATCCACTTCCCCGATAACTTCAGCAGCTATGCTTTTCCAGACATCCCTATCCCGCCAGTGGCAAAAGCGTCGGTGTGTATTTTTCCAGTCGCCGTATTCAGGAGGTACATCGCTACAGGGAGCGCCGGTTCTGAAAATCCACGATACTGCGTTGATAAACCGTCGGTTGTCCTGTGCCCTCCGACCCCGTTTTCCCGCCCCTCCCGGCAGTAATCCTTCTATTTTTTCCTACAGCGTATCACTGATGTCGTGTCTGTGCAGTGCTTTTCCGTTTCCTTTCATTTTGTTATCTTACTTTATTTCCTTCCTTTTGATGACACCACCTAGTCTGGTAATAGAACTCGAATCCACTTTGAGAACATAGTTTTTAGTGTACCAGATGCGTTTTTAGGCAACATACCAAGTATCAAACAAACAAGACCTATTCCTAGAATAAATCCTTGTATAAAATCAGGTGTTTTGGTAAACCGGTTAAAAACAACATAAAGCGCGAGACAACTTAACCCTGCTAAATATTCCCACTGTGTTGTCATTCTTTTCTCCTTTCCAAAAAGCCATTTTCATAATGACCTAAACAATTGGTTTTGTCAATTGGGACCTAACAATTGACACAAGAGAGGGATACACGTATACTTCAAGAAGTCCGCACGATGTGTGCGCTCACAAATCTTATGGCGGAAGGAAAGGTGGTACACAATGTCAGACGTTGAACGGCAAGACGGATGCGGGAATGGTCGCGCCGGTATTGGACTAACAAGCGTGGAAGCGTGGGCTTCTAAAGAAAAGTTCGGCGATAACCGGCTTACGGAGCGGAAAACTAAAAGTTTTTGGGCTGCATTGCGTGAAAACTTCGGGGACCCCATGATAAAAATATTATGTGCCGCGCTTGTCATCAATATGCTTTTGGTTATCGCCTCATATCTTGGATGGGTTCCTGATAAGATGGCGTGGTATGAGCCGGTCGGCATTGCGGCCGCTATTCTTTTGGCGACGTTTGTATCCACGCTGTCCGAATACCGCAACGAAAACGCCTTCAGAAAGCTGCAGGAAGAAGCGTCAAAGATACAATGCAAGATATACCGCGATGGGGAAATTAAGGAATTGCCGATTGACGGCATCGTTACCGGAGACGCGATTCTCCTGCAAAGCGGCGATAAAGTTCCGGCGGACGGCGTGTTAATAGAAGGCGCTCTTAAAGTAGACCAGTCCGCGCTGAACGGGGAATCAAAAGAAGCCGCTAAAACAGCGGTTCCGTCTGACTATAAAGACGAAGAAACCGCGATACATTTCCTTAACCCCTACAAGGTGTGGCGGGGCGCGGTGGTGGTTTCCGGTAACGCCGTGATGCGCGTAACGGTAGTCGGCGATAGATCGGTATACGGCGAAATCGCCAAGGAATTGCAGACCGAAGAAGAACGCGATACGCCGCTGAAAATCAAATTGAACGCGCTTGCGAAAGGTATCAGCAGATTCGGTTATATCGGCGGCATTGTCATAGCGATTGCCCTGCTGTTTCAGCGCATCGTTCTGGCAAACCATGGTAATATAAGCGAAATCGCCGTATACGCCTCAAACTGGACGCATCTGTTGAGCGATCTGATCCATGCGGTCATGCTTGCGGTCATCATTATCGTCATGGCGGTTCCCGAAGGGCTGCCCCTTATGATAGCCATTGTTTCCGCGTTGAACATGGGCAAGATGCTCAAGGATAATGTGCTGGTCAGGAAAATCGCCGGTATCGAAACAGCGGGAAGCCTCAATATGCTCTTCAGCGATAAGACCGGAACGATTACCAAAGGCAAACTAGAAGTTGTTACCTTTGCGGACGGCGCGGGTACTGAGTATAAACGTTTCAAAGAAATTCCGGACGGATTAAGGCGCTATGTTTCCCTTGCGATTTTTCACAACACGGACGCCGTTCTATCAGGAGAAGGCTCGCAGCAAAAGGCGATAGGCGGCAACGGCACGGAACGCGCGCTCTTGACATTTGCCGCCGGGTCTTCATCAAGCGGCGGTAACGCCATCGCTATAACGGAAAAGATACCGTTTAATAGTCATAATAAATTCTCGGCGACCACGATTGAGGGCGATGCCGGCGGGGCGTCCGACGCTACCCTTACCTTGATAAAAGGAGCGCCTGAAAAACTGTTGGACCGATGCGGCTATTATCTTGACAAAGACGGGAACAAGATGAAATGGTCCGGGCTCGCCGAATTAAACCGGAACATAGATGCCCTTGCGGCGCGTTCCATACGGGTGCTTGCCTTTGCGATGTATGAAGGGAAGATCGTCAATCCCAATGGCTCAATTGACGATATGCTGCCCGAAGGCGACGGATGGACGCTTGCCGGCGTCATCGGAATCCGTGATGAGGTTCGCCCCGAATCCATAACCGCCATCGCGGAAGTGCGGCGCGCCGGCGTTCAGGTGGTTATGATAACCGGCGATAGAAAGGAAACCGCGGTCGCTATCGCGCGGGAAGTCGGCTTATTGAAAGATCGTGACGATATTGTGCTTACATCGGATGAGCTTGCCGCGCTCTCCGATGAAGAAGTAAAAGCGGACATCGCGTCCATTAAAGTCGTGGCGCGGGCGCTGCCTTCCGATAAAAGCCGTTTGGTAAAGATCGCGCAGGAACTCAATTATGTTGTCGGCATGACCGGAGACGGCGTAAACGATTCGCCGGCGCTCAAAAAGGCGGACGTCGGCTTCGCTATGGGCGGCGGAACCGAAGTCGCGAAAGAGGCGAGCGAGATCGTTATACTGGATGACAATTTCAATTCTATTGACAAGGCTATCCTGTATGGACGGACTATTTTCAACAGCATACGGAAATTCATCGTGTTTCAATTAACCATCAACGTATCCGCAGTGCTGATAAACTTCGCCGCTCCCCTTTTGGGGCAGGAGAACCCGCTGACCATCACCCAGATATTGTGGGTAAATCTGGTTATGGATACCCTCGCGGCGCTCGCGTTCGGCGGAGAACCGGCGCTCAAGCGGTTTATGCGGGAACAGCCGAAACGCCGCGATGAAGGCATCGTCAGTCCTTCCATGTGGAGTTCCATTCTCACGGGCGGGCTGTGGACGTTTGCGTTGAGCCTCGTGTTTCTGTTTACCGCTTTTGTGAGGGACCGGTTCACGGCAGTATCCGGCAACGATACGCTCCATACGGGGTATTTCGCGTTTTTCGTGTTTACCGCCGTGTTTAACGCTTTTAATGCGAGAACCGAAACGCTCAATCTGTTTGACAACATACGCGGCAACAAGGGCTTTTTGCGCATCTTATCCCTCATTATCATGATACAGGTGCTGCTGGTATACGCGGGGAGACAAGTGTTTAACTGCTTCGGGCTTTCACTCCCGCAATGGGGGCTTGTCCTTCTGTTCGCCGTCTCGATCATCCCCGTTGATCTCGTGAGAAAAGCGATTATATTCGCAAGGAATATGCGGGATAACTAATAATGTTGAATCCATGAAAAAGTGATGCGTGATGCGGAACCGCGCTTGTTTTTAACTTCAAAGCCGTAAAATAAAAAGGATAATTCATGAGAATTATCCTTTTTATCCCCTTCTTCCAACAGAAAGGTTTTAGTCGAATCGGGCAACCCGGATTTGAACCGGGGACCCCAAGTCCCCCAGACTTGTACGCTAACCACCTGCGCTATTGCCCGTATAGGAAAGCATACTAAAAGTATACGCTTTTGTCAAGCTATAGCGGCGCTTCAAAGTGCAATTCTATGTTCAATATATAGCAAAAACAGGGTAAAAATTTTTGGAACTGTCGAGGATAACCCTTTTTACTGTAGCAATGCATCTAGGCATACAGAACTCCTTTTTCCCTATAGGTGGACCGGCTGGGGCGGATCGATTGGTATAACGCCCACCAAAGACGGGACATCTGTCATTCATCACAGGGCAGGAGAAAAGGCGAGTCGTTATCCCTCATATGCTCCGCTCAAGCTGTGACTGAGCCTGTTTCAAAGCCTCTTGTTTTGCAACCACAATGAATAACGGGACTCTACTATACAAAAACCGTCAATACGGGTTACGGCAGTTGAAGTACAATGAAAGCGAATGCTTATGGTGATTGTCATGTTTTATAGCATCATATAAAACAGTTGACAACGGCTATAAGCGTTGTAAAATATCAAACATGAGGCTACAATGACTTTTACTTTGGAATCGGCGGCGTACTTTGCGCCCTAGTAAAAGATAGTCCGGTCAAGCCGCTCGGGTGCGGTTGAAAGATGCGGGAAAATGACACTTTTCTTTTTTGAGAAAATCGCTTGAACGTGCTATAAAATATAGTAGTGTAAGAAAGAACAAGAGTGAACAACAAGTTTCGCGGGAGAAGCCGGTTTATATGGATGATTAACATCCTATACAGCCGGAACACTATGCGCCATTAAATCCAAAAAAGTTCCAGAAGATACTTGACAAAAGATTGTATAAGGTTTACATAAAAAAGACAAGACAATGGAGGAAAATATATGAAATATAAAACAATAATATTATTTATGGGTATTGTATTTTGTCTAATGGATGGTTGTTCAAACCCGTCAAAACCAATTCAATGGACTTTTCAAAATGGCCATACGGAGATGATGAAAGGCAAACATTCAATATAATTATGCCTAAAGATAAAAATAATGTCCATGCGGTTGTTTATATTCACGGAGGTTTTTATTATTCAGGGAATAACTTGTGGCATCCTTTGTTTTTAACAGGCTTTTCTGAAAATAATATATTTGTTACAACAGGTTATAAGGTTAATAGATAATAAAAACAATGATATTCATATGAATGATATAAATGAGGATATTGATAAAGCCTTAATAAAAATAATAAATATTTCAAATGAACATAGTATTGCCATTAAGGACTTTATACTTGTCGGACATTCGGCTGGCGCACATATTGCCTTGCTTTACGGATACAAATATTTTCAGGAAAATGATAATAGGCAAATAAAAATTGCCGCATGCGTAAGCTTGTCTGGTCCGAGTGATTATACCGATGATTTTGGTTGGTCATCTATGGCATATTATGGTGAAACTTTAGGAAAAAGATTATCAACATTGTCATGGATAGGCACAGAATTAACCGGTTATGAAATACAGCTTACTCAATACAATTGGACAAAACAGAAAAGCTGCCTCCCACGTTATTGGTTCATGGAATGGATGACAGGATAGTTCCTTATAGCAACTCGGTAAGATTAAACACACTATTAGACAATACTTATGTGCCGCATAAATTAATTACTGTAACCGGGAGTGGAAACAATCATATGCTGGGAGGAGAATCAGGTAGTACTGATTCTGTAAAACCAATAAAATATAAAGCTCAGAGCTGGTGGATAAATCAAACTAAAGAATGGATGGAAACATATTTGCAATAATAGGATTATTAAAAAAGAATTTAACGGTGCATAACAGTCTTGTTTGCGTAACACCGCTTTCGGCGGCTAGCCTCCCACGGCTCACTCCGGCACATTCCAGCCCCGCCTACAAACCTACGGTTTGCTTTATAGGGCGGCCTGGAACGTCGTAAACAGCCGGAACGTTTGCGCTATTTGTCCAAAAAAATTGTATAAAAATGATGACTATATACTGTACAAAAACATAAAGAGCGGCGCAATAAAGGGGTGGGAATAGAGAACATAGCGACCATAATCGTTCCATTAGGACGACTCTTTTCGGGGTTTGCCGAGATAAAGAGCGAGGAGGGAGGAGCGGCGTTCAGACATGCGCTCCCTCTTTACCTTATTCTTACCGTATGTTAACATCATGCGGGTA
>JAISMJ010000124.1 GCA_031276815.1 Treponema sp. | reverse complement strand
CTGATGACCCGTAACCCGTGGACGCTGGAGCTGCCGCCGGAGGCGGAGGGCAAATTCCTGTCCTGTACCGTCCGCTGGCAGAGCGAAACGGGCGTCTTGGGGGCGCGGGGCGATATTCAACACGTTGTCATCGCATGAAACAAGGCGGGACGCGCCCGCCCGCGTGCTGGAATTGGATTCGCACTCGGCGGACGCCGGCATCAATACCCGCATGGAAGCCCTTCCCGATAGTATAGAGGAGAACAAACATACTATCGGGAAAAAACTATACGGTAGAGATAAAGAGGGATAAGCGCCGGTTGATGCATCGGATAGGGCGGGCATGTTGGAGGAACGAGTGTTCCTCCAAGAAGCTCTGTTCAACTAATGGAAAACGTTTAACATGACCTTTTTTATATATTGATTATGGTTTCCCGTGAGGGGACTTATCATACATGACAGATTTGAAAAATATCCGCGCCCATGTAAAGCGGCTTCTGTGTGCGCTCTTGTACCGTTCCGCGTTTATTTCAGGAAATTCAGCAGCGTCTGCGGCAAAATCTTGGAAGCGGCTTGCAAGGCTGCTTTGTGGGCAAAGTCCATCATACCCAAGTCAACCGCGGCGGCGGTAAAGTCAAGCGATGCTTCCCTGCCGATTGCCGCGGTAACATTCGGGATATCAGCGTTTATCCGTTTCCATGTAGATTCAGCGCGTTCCGCACGGCTTCCGACATCGACAAGGCGCGTTTGCACGTTGTTCAAGGCGAGGTCTATGCTACCCACACCCCGTCCGCCGATAAAATTGCTGTCTCCGCGATAGAAGGCATCCCGCAGATCAATAACGGCGTCGAACAGGGAGCCGCCTGAAACTTGCGCGGATGTGTTCCAATTCGGCGCGCCCTGTACGGCGTTTGGAACAACGACGCCCAAATCCTGCAACACGGTTGAACCATTGGCATCCTCCATACGGATAAGGTGGGGGTTTGTGCCTTCAATAATCAGTGAATGTTTCTCCGGATCAATGGACGCCTGAACCGGCGCGGAAGAATCGTTTATCTTGGCGACAATCGAAGAAAGATTGTCCCCGGGCGTAACCTGAATTTCAACGCCGTCAACAAAGAAAGAGCCTGAAGCGGTAACTTCATACTGTGCGGCGTCGACATTCGAGATTATTACCATCTTTTCCGCCCAGAACGCCTCTCCTCCCGATAGGTCAAGGTTTATATATACCCCGTCTCCGGTCTCGGCGCGCCGCGAAGCGCCCGAGCCGCGGTATTCGACCGCAAGCACCATTGACTCCTGTCCATCGTCAATCTTGCCTTCAATAAGGCGGAACGGCTCAGTAAAAGCCTTGTCTCCCGCAAAAACCTTGGTTCCGTCCGGTCCTATGGCGTTGGCAATAGTTGTCAGCTCCTTCAAAAGTTCATTCACTTCCACGCCCATAGCTTGCATGTCTTCTGCGGTATAAATCCCGTTAGCGCCCAGAACCGCAAGCTCCCGGATACGTTGCAGCACGTCATTCGTCTGCCGCAAATAGGCGTCCGTCTGATTCAGATGTTCTTTTGCGTACAGCACATTTTTCTCAAACCGGTTAAGGCGCGACAGATACGACTCGTAGCGTACCGCATGGGATACGGCAAGCGGATCATCACGGAGGTTGTTGAATTTTGTCTGTCCCGCGATTTTTGCTTGTATATTTGAAAGCGACTCTTCCTGTCTGCGTAACCGGTATTGCATGTCGTCATTTGGCATATTAGTTGAAATTCTAAACATTTGTCATACTCCTATAAAATAACCGTAGGTTTAACCGTAGGTTCCCTCATTCGCGTGGGATTAGACTCCTAGCCGGTTGATTAGCACATCAAGCATGGAATTCACCGTATTGATGTAACGCGCCGCAGCCTCGTAACTATGCTGGTATTTGAGCAGATTGGCAAGCTCTTCATCCATATTAACGCCCGACACGGATTGCCTCATGTCGTTGAGCTGCTTCATAATAAGGTTCTGCGTTTCAAGCATACGTCCGCTCCGCTCGCCCAAAATACCTACGCGCCCGACAGCGTCTGCAAAATAGTCATCAAAAGAGCCTTGCTTGCCGACCATGACTTCGGTATTGCGTATAGAGGCGATAGCCAAAGCCGCCTCGCCGTTGCCGGGGTTAGCCGCTCTGCCGTTCTCGCCAAAACCGGCTGCAATGGACGCCGGATCTTTGACAAGCGCGGAATTCACCTCGATCCAGCCGGAAGGATGGGCAACCGGCGCTGTCGAGAAATCAGCGGCGCTCCCCCGAAGCGCCCCAACCGCATCGGACTGAGCCCAATCATACGCGCCTTCAGCGCCGCCGCCGTTCAGAACTCCCGCGTATCCCGTAAGGAAATGTCCGGAATCCTCAATATGTCTGATGACAAAATCCGGCGTATCCGCGTTGCCCGTAGGCGCGCCTTTAAGAGTTAAGAATCCATCGCGGTTCAAACGGGCGGTAACATCGGCGCCGGAATTGTTGATGCGGGAAACCACATCGGCAACCGTATCCGTGGGGTAGTAAAGCACATCCACGGTACCGTCTCCGGCGGACAGGGTTATGGCGCCTTCAAGCCCAATCTGCTCCCGTTCTTCCAGTTTATTCACGCCGTTAATACGGAAAAGATAGGTGGAATCGTACTCCCCATCGCCGTTACGGTCATAATTGCCGTTCACATTGGTAACGAAGCGGTGTTCGGTAAAGAAATCTTGTCCGGTGCTGCCATTCAGTCCGTACGCTTTACGGTGAACTTCGTTTACAAGATCAATAAAGTGTATGGTCATGGAATCAATCGTCTGAATTTCCTCTTGAATGGTCTCATCGCGGAGATCAATCAGCGCGGCAACGCTGCCACTGCGGAAATGAATGTTTTCGCCCGTGTCCGCCCACGTGATCTGCGAATAGCCTTGAGTACCGTCCGGCAATGCCGGCGCAGGCTCAAGCGCAAATTGCCGCCCGATAGAGCCTTGCACAAGCGCCATGCCGCTGGTGTGTATCATATATTCATCGGGATCACGGGTGTCAATCGTAATATCAATATAGGAAGAAAGCCGGTCCGCCAGAAGATCGCGGCGGTCGAGCAGATCATTGGGATTATCGCCTTGCGCCCGCACCCGCTGAATATCGCGGTTAAGTTCCGCAATTTCGCTGGAAAGTTTATTCACCTGCTGGATACGGAGGGTAATGTCCTCATCAACCATATCCTGCAAGCCTTTCAGACTGCCGTACCGCTCATGGATGGCGTCAACCAGCGTTCTGCCCCGTTCAATAACCGCGTTTCTGGGCGCGGTATCAGAAGGATACGTGGCAAGCTCCTGCCATGAATCCCAAAAGCTGTCCATTTTGCCGCGGATGGAATTCTCACCGGGTTCAAGATACACCTGTTCAAGCATCCGTACATACGGGTCGCGGGTAGACCAATACCCTTCGTTACCGGCTTGCGCCGCGATGCGCCTGTCAAGGAGCTGGTCCCGCACCCGTTCAATACGCTGGATCACCACGCCTTGCCCTATTTGTCCGGCGGTTTGCTTACGGTTTAAGCCCGGCAGGTAGATCGGTTCAAAAGCGGACAATTCTATTCGCTGCCGTGAATATCCTTCTGTCGAGGCGTTTGAGAGATTATGCCCTGTAGTGTTGATCGCTTGCTCATGTACGTTTACTGCGCGTTTTCCGATCTCAATGCCGGTAAATGTTGATGTCACTGTTTTCTCCTATACAACCTATAAAATCTGATCCAAAACCAGAGACCGCATGTCTGATGAAACTTTTCTTCCCTGTCTTGAATATACCCCACCCTTGCGGTCAGGAAAAGCGGCTTTCATAAAATCACCCACCGTAGAACGCGCTTCCGTGAGATAGAGCAACAACGCCTCGTTTGCGATTTGGACTTTAAGCGCGCGGTCCTTGATGCTTCGGTACAGCTCAGACAGGTCTTCGCGCTCATCTTCAGGCAGACGGGAAACCATCGTGTAAAAATGAGGCGTCTTACCTTCAGCATCCGGAACGGTCCCAAAAAGCGCAAGCCGTTCCGCTTCCAGCGCCTCAAATTGTTCCTTGTAGGCTTCAAGCTCACCGTTAAGCGTCTCAAAATCCGTCCATTCCCTTTTGAGTACCGCATTTCTCACGGCTGACTGGGTTTCGATGATTTTTTGCAAAAGTTCATCTTCCTGTTTCAGCGCCGCGCGTTTTTGTTCAAATGTATTGTTTTCGTTGCAATCCACGCCGCATAACACGCCGCAACCGGCGATTTTCGCCGTATTTTCTTCGGCTGCTTTCTCTACGATTTCCACAGCGCTTTCCTCTTCCATACACTTCCTCTTTCAAATTATCGGCAGATAATTAGAATTCTTCAATAAAACAACATGCGCGGATCATCGCTATTATTATAAGGAGTCGCCGTCCAACCCAATGCTTTAGCTTTGGGATATAAAGCGTATGGGGCGATTGTCTAACAATACCTCTTGACTTTTACAAAAATATGAGGTACAGTATATGCAAGAAGAGATACTGTTGCGGCGGCAGGAATGAACGCCTATGGATACAGGATCAGCGGCTGCTATTGGGAGCAGCAGTGAAAATCCTGTAGCAAACCCGCGGATAGTTGACTTCTATATACACACCCTGAGAGATTAGCTCATGTGGATAGAGCGTCAGCCTCCGGAGCTGAAGGCGGCAGGTTCGAGTCCTGTATCTCTCAAACTATTCTTCATAATGTTCCCGCGCTGTACTATGCCGATGAGTCGCCTTGTGTAATACCCGCTACCACATCATTAAATTCATCCTGTTCCGCTTGGGTAAGGCTTTTACCTGAATAGAGCGTTTGCTCAAAAAGAACGCCGCAACGGATAACGCTTGCGGCGGATGCGTTACGATTCGTTTCATGTTCGGCGGCGCGGCTTGAGCCGGTATCCGGCGGCGCGGAAGCGCTTGTGAAAACCGCGGCGGCAAGCAGGGAGCAAAATTCGCCGGGCGCATGAGACGGCTTCCATGTCACGCCGCAGACTTCATAGCCCCACACGATGAGCCGGGCAAACAGGCTGATATTCCGCCGCATTTCCTTGGTTTTCGCTGCCGGATAGACGGTTTCCAGTTGATCGGATATGCGGGAGATGTCCGCCTTCTTTTTTCTGTTGATTTTAAGAGAAGCGCCGCCTCCGGTGAACACGGAAAGCAGTGACAGCAGCGCCCATTTCAATCCTTGCATCCAGCTCGTGAATAGGAATCGCAGACGGGTAGAAAAGCGGGAATGGAGCATTCGCCGTTCAAAAAATGGTTTTATCATAAACCACATACAGCCAAAGGCAAGCAGGGCGATGAAGCCGTATTGTACGTATTTCCACCCTTCCCACGGCGCAGTTTCTTCCATGCCCTCAAAAAAAGGTTTTTCCATAACAGGCGGCGTCTCAACGGGTTCCGGCTGATGAACCGCGCGCGGGACAGCGGGAGCCGGTCTCTTAAACACACTGAACAGCCATTGGAAGAAACGGGCAATAAGGGACAGGGGAATCAGACTCTTGTTTGAGGCAAGTCCCGCCGCAAGAGCGCAGGCTGCCGCGGCTAAAACCGCGATCCCCATAAGCCGTTTGAGGCGGAGGCGTAGGGGAATCGTCATGCCTTCACTTGCGAAATACCACGTTTGTTTCATCAGGGAAAGAAAGCCCCCTATACAAACCGCGCTTACCGCGCTAGACAGCAGGAATACGGCGAGCGGCGGCGGCAGCGTTCTCCTAAACGCCGTATAGAGCATGACGGAAAGCCCCAACACAACAAGCTGGGGAAGACAGACGTTTTTTATGGCGTCAAGAGAGGCGATATGTATGACCGCCGCATCCTCCGCAAGTTTTTTTTGCAGTTCTTCGTCCGTATAGCGTTCCATGTACAGGTCAAACCGGTACAGTCCCCGGAATATCTGTTTAAGAAAAATAACCATTGCCCAGACGTATACAGCCGCAAAAGCGGCGAGCAGATTGGCGAGGCTTGGGAAAAAACGGCGCGCTAACGGAAGCGGGAAACCGCCTAGCGAGACCAGCAGGTAGGCGAGCGCAGCCACGGCTATGCCGCCGCGCAGGTGAGCCGCCGTATGGGCCGTATGGTTTGTTACCGTATCACGGATGAGATCATAATACACGGAAGCGGCGATGCCGGACAAAAAACCGCTTATCAGTATACGCAGGCTTGGAAAGGCGACGGGCAGCATTTCGGCAGTAAGAAAGACAGCGGTTGCAAGCAGCGATAACGGTATATACAGGGCGAGCAGCCCGTATACGGGACCGCTTGAGAGGAACTGCCCAACCTCCGGAATATTTTTATTATTCTGTTCATCAGATGATCGCATAGCCCATGTCCTTCATCTGGTACCGTTTCATGTTGCCCGGCGCAAGCGCGGAGACAGATTTTTCATCAATAATCAGATATTCAATAGAAAGATGAAACTTGATCAGTATGCTCAAAGACAGGTACGCATCATGCTCCAAATCGGGACCCACGTACATAATCCGCGTTCCCGCCTGCATGTGTTTTGCCCTTTCGAGCAAGACGGTAACGCAGCGGTTTTTCTCATCCGCGGTAAGCGGCGTATCCTGCCGGTTTCCTTGCTGAAAGAGGGCGAGCCGTTCCAGAATCGGGATAAGCGCAAAACGGCTCTGGGCAATGCTATCGATTTTTTCCGGTTTGCCTCCGGAAAAGATGATAATACCGGTATTCTGCTTCCTCTCTGAGGACTCGCGGCAGAGCGCCGCCGCCGCCTCAATAGCCCGTTCACTATACGCATGACTTTTACGCGGGGGGTACAAGCGTAGGTCAAGGTTGAGAAACACCATACAGGGATAGGAAACGGTCGCCTCATACTCATGTACCATGAGGCTGAAAGCGGCGCCGCCGCCGGTTTTTGCGCTTGCCTTCCAGTTTATGCGGCGCGGTTCATCGCCCGCCTGATAGGGGCGGAGAGAGCAGGCGCGGGAAAGGTCTTCGTTAAGCGGATTATGCGACAGAAGCGCGCCGAGCGGAACGCCGCCGGATGGCGTTATGCCCGAAATGCGCGGCTGCGGATATACAAACAACGTTGTCATATCCGTATAGGTAATCTGAAACGGGAAAAGCCCGCACGGATCCGAGCCGCGGATAGTTGCCGGTCCCAGAAAAAACACGCCCCGTTCAGAGCAGAAACCCTTCCAGACCTGTACTATACGCGAGCGATGCGGCAGAGCGCAGGCGAATTTAACGCCCTGAACAGGCGCCAACATGCCGGGGCTGTCGTATATGGCAAGCGCATACGCGGGAATTACGCCCCGGTTTTCCACAATAAGTTCAACGCTGACCCACTGCCGCTTGAATTCTCTCAGTTCCCCGTCCCGCCTGATGAGCGTGATATGACGGACAAGGTATTCCGTATACATCCGTGACGTGATGATAATAAGCAGTAAAAACAGACATAAAAACTGCGCGACAAAGAGCGGCGCACACAAAAACGCCGGCGCAAGCACGGCAACGCCCGCAATAAGAACGCCTCTCCCGCCGATTAACGCCTCCGGTTCGCTCGAAACGCTCCGCTCCCCGCGCCGTCCGCGCGTTGCGTGTATTTTCCGTACTGATGTTTTTTGCATGAGTTATCCGGTTACCTCGTACCCCGCCTCCGCAACGGCTGCCTTTATATGGTCAAGCGTAACGCCGTCCTTATGCTCCACAACGGCTTTCTTGTCTTTAAGGCTCACTGTAGCGGATGTAACGCCGTGTATCCCGTTAATCGCGCCGGCAACATGCTGTACGCAATGCTCACAGGACATGCCTTTTATATATACTGTTGTCTTCATACTGCCTCCTGAATGACATTTGGTATCATGGAATGACTAGCAAAACCCTAGTCCGCGCCGGTATACAACACGCGGGTTTTATAATACAGGTGTATTATATTTCTTATGCTCACATTCTACTGCCCTTGTATGTATTTCATTGTTGTTTTTACTGGTTATCAGCGCCCCAAAGCAAAGCATGGGGGCTTGTTTGTAGTTAAACGCCTTTTCCCGCTTCCTTCCACGTATGCGGTTTTGCTATGGGAGTTCCACCGTTGCGCTCACTAGCAGCCCGCGTATTCATAGGCGTCCATTTCCGCCGCCGCGACAGTATCTCTTCTTGCATGTACTGTACCGCATATTTTTGTAAAAGTAAAGAGTTATTATGAGACAATCGCCCCGTGCGCTTTATATCCCAAAGCTGAACATTAGGTTGGACGGCGCCTCCTCTTATAATTTTTTCTAACAAAATCACCGTCCGCACCGCCCGTAGCCGGTATTCCTAGCAACAGTTGGGGACGCATACGGAATTATTATGCGCCGGCGTACGGTGAAGGGGAACTCGTAGAGTATGGCGCGTGGGCGGGCGATACCCGCCTGAGCGGGCGGCTGACACCCGCAGGAGCGGGCGGGCGATACCCGCAGGAGCGGGCGGGCGATACCCGCAGGGGCGGGCGGGCGATACCCGCATGAGCGGGCGGCTGATACCCGCACGAGCGGGCGGTGCTCCGGTTCGCGCATGGCGAGTAGCAATACCTCTCCACTGTTTGAGCCATCGAAATACATGCTCTATAAGACGGCGCTCCTTATACGGTTCTGTGTCATACCTCCGGGTCTCCTCCCGCTTCCGCGTTGATAAACCGTCAATTGTCCTGAGCGACTCGACCTTGTTTACTTGCCCTGCCCGGCAGTAAGTCTTGTATCTTTTCCCACAGCGTATCGCTGATATCGTGTCTGTGCGGCGCTTTTCCGCTTTCTTTCATCTTGGTATCTTATTTTATTTCCTTCCTTATTGACGACACCACCTAGGTACCTCGGAAGGCTACAAGAAATGAGGCGTTTCCGCCGCATGCTTTTTTCTCTACAATATTCATACGCACAAGATTCTTGCGAAGCTCACAAATTCGATGCTTATGGGGACCGGCACTGCCGGATTGTTAGAGGTTGCTCTAACAGTATAAGCGCGGTCTGTGAAGCAAGAAGCCCATCGCTGACCGATGGGCAGTTCACCTTATAAATTTTCCGACAAAAACGATTTCGCCGCATGAGCTACAGCGTCCTCATCCGCACCTTCGCATTTCAACGAAATCGTCTCGCCTGTCTTTACCCTCATCTTCATCAATGCAAGTAATTTTTTGCCATTGCAGCTATCGTCGCCTCGCGATATGGTAATCGTGCTTTCAAACCTCTGCAAATTCTTGACTAACAGTCCGGCGGGCCGCGCATGAATACCCAGCGGGTCCTTAATCGTATAGATAATCTCTTTCATAAACACTCCTTAAAAATTTAGGGAAAAAGCGGACGTTAGTTCACTTTTTCCAAGAATCGGTTTAAAACCAGCTTATATAATTTTCGCTTACATTTTCACGCCCGCTTCCGTGTAACTCATATCGCCTGCCGGACCCTCAATGCTATAGGTTTTTGACGCATAGTCGTAACAGTTTGGTAACACTTGAGTTCCCAAGTCGCCCAGAAACCTCAATGCCAATCGCCACCAACAAAAAGGAAATCGACTATCCGTGGGCGACTAGCATCACGTTGCCGCTGTCCGGATTTTCTGCAATAATCTCGTCCATACCCTTCTTCAAATGGGCATAAACTTCGTCAGAACTCTCGGAAATCTGATACTCAATGTCAATTTGCTTGTTAAAGTCCGCAAGACCCTCAAGGAACTTTTTTATGTCCCCATCGTAGTACTGCGCGATAAGCGCGGTGGCGGTGACTATCGACTTTGCGTCGTCGGGAATGGAAAGCCCCAAATCCTCGACAAATGCGGCGTACATCATCCGGTTCGGATCGCCGTCAAAAAAGCCGAAGCTCACTTCGCGCAATTCCGGATTTTCGATGACTGTCCAACCTTTGGTTGCGCGATCCTGCTCCATCGCAAACCCTGCCGTCTCAACTGCCGCTTCAAATCGTTTGCGTAGACCGCGTTGAATGACATGTCGCGCAACTCCTTGCCTATGTTCACCGCGCCGGTTATTCCCTTTTCAGTCAGTATACCGTCGAAAATCGCCTGTACCCTGTCCATCAGATTGAAAATGTCTGCCTCCATGCCGTACCGCGTAAATCGTAAGCGCATCCGCCTTCCCAGCCGAAGACCCGGCGAAAACATCCACAGCACACAGCGCCGACCTGTACACCGCCGCGATAAAAACTTTCATCACTCTTTTCATTTCTTGTCTCTTTGTGTTTCTTAAATGTCCTACAACTTTTCTCCGTTACTCGCTATAATGTCGCGATACCAGCCAAAGCTCTTTTTGACAGTACGCGTGAGGCTCCCATTGCCTTCATCGTCCTTGTCAACATAGATGAAGCCGTAACGCTTGGACATCTCGCCGGTGGACGCGCTGATTAAATCAATGCAGCCCCATGTGGTATACCCCCACAACTCCACGCCGTCTTCCTCGACCGCGGACTTCATCGCCTTGATGTGTTCCCGCAGGTAGTCAATCCGGTAGTCGTCGTTGATACTGCCATCCGGCGTGGGCGTATCCTTCGCGCCAAGCCCGTTTTCCACGATAAAAAGCGGCTTTTGGTACCGGTCGTACAGGAAGTTGAGCAGTATCCGCAGTCCGAGGGGGTCAATCTGCCAGCCCCACTCCGAAGACTTGAGGTACGGATTCTTCACCCCGCCGAACAGATTCCCCGCCGTTTGCGCCTGTTCCGGGCTGCTAGAAACTGTGGTACTCATATAATAGCTGAACGAAAGGAAATCCACCGTCCCTTCCCGTAAAATCCGCTCGTCATCCGTCCCGATCTTGAGGTTGATACCGTGTTTCTTGAAAAAGCATTTCATGTAAGCCGGATAGTACCCGCGCAGTTGCACATCGCTGAAAAAATAAGTTTTCCGTTCCATTTCAGCCGCCAGCCACACATCTTCAGGACGGCAGGTGTAGGGATAGACGAGCATTGCGGCAATCATATTGCCGATTTTCGCATCCGGCGCAATCTCGCGGCAGGCTTTGACCGTCAACGCGCTTGCCACCAACTGGTTGTGAGCGCACTGGTAGACGGCTTGCTTGTTTCGCTTCGGGTCGTCGATAATTGCGCCAGCCCCCAAAAATGGCGCGAAGAGTGTAGCGTTAATCTCGTTGAACGTGAGCCAGTACCGCACCTTGTCCTTGTACCGCTGCAACACCACTCTCACATACCGCTCAAACAGCGGGATAAGCTCGCGGCTTTCCCAGCCGTTGTACTTTTTGGTAAGCGTAAGCGGTGATTCGTAGTGCGAAAGCGTTACAAGCGGCTCAATGCCGTACTTCCGGCATTCATCAAACACATTGTCATAAAAGCGCAAGCCTGCTTCGTTTGCTTCCGCATCATCGCCGTTGGGAAAAATCCGCGCCCATGCGATAGACGTGCGGAATACCTTGAACCCCATCTGAGCAAAGAGCGCGATGTCCTCTTTATAATGATGATAAAAATCAATCGCCTCGTGAGATGGGAAAAAGCCCTGTGGGTTTGCGATGATTTCACGCATCCGCGCCGCATTGGTCAGCTCTGCAAACCGCCCTTTCCCGCCGTGCGCCACATCCGCACACGAAAGCCCCTTGCCGTCTTCAAGGCACGCGCCTTCCGTTTGATTAGCGGCAATCGCGCCGCCCCATAAAAAACCCTGTGGAAACCCCATGATTACTCCTTATTGTTCCTTAAAAATAGATTTCTAAAAAAAACATCCTACAACTTCTCGCCATTGCTTGCGATTACGCCGCGATACCAGCTAAAACTCTTTTTACGACTCCGCTCCAGTGTGCCGTTACCGTCATCATCCTTGTCAACATAGATAAACCCGTAGCGCTTGGACATCTCGCCTGTAGATGCGCTGATGATGTCGATACAGCCCCACGTCGTATATCCCCACAGTTCCACACCGTCAACTTCGATAGCGGTCTTCATCGCCTTGATATGTTCCCGCAGATAGTCAATCCGGTAGTCATCATTGATACTGCCGTCCGGTGCGGGCGTATCCTTCGCGCCAAGCCCGTTCTCCACAATAAAGAGCGGTTTCCGGTAGCGGTCGTATAGGAAATTGAGCGCGACGCGCAGACCTATGGGGTCTATTTGCCAACCCCAGTCCGATGATTTCAGGTAAGGGTTCTTCATGCCGCCTAAAAGGTTGCCCGTTCCCTTGATGCTGGTTACTGCGGGGTCTGTCGAAACCACGCTTGTCGAATAGTAACTGAACGACACAAAATCGACCGTGTTCTCCCTCAAAATCTTCTCATCATCCGGTCCAATATTCAGTTTAATATTCTTTTGTACAAAATAGTTTTTTAGCCATGCCGGATAATACCCCAGCGCCTGTACATCAGTCAGGCAGTAGTTCTTCCGTTCCATTTCAATTTTTTCCCATGTATCTTCCGGGCGACACGAATAGGGGTAGGCAATCATAGAAGCTACCATACTGCCGATTTTCGCATCCGGCGCAATCTCACGGCAGGCTTTCACCGCCAACGCGCTCGCGACCATCTGGTTATGGCAGGATTGATAGCATATCGTCTCCTTTTTCGCCGGATCGTCAACAAGTATGCCTGCGCCCAGAAACGGCAGGTGAAACGTCATGTTTATCTCATTAAAGGTAAGCCAGTACTTTACCTTGCCTTTGTAGCGGGCGAATACCGTTTTCACATACCGCTCAAACAGCGGGATGAGATCGCGGCTATCCCAGCCGTTATACTTTTTCGTCAGGTTAATCGACATCTCCCAGTGTGAAAGCGTAACAAGCGGCTCAATACCGTATTTCAAACATTCGTTAAACAGAGCGTCGTAGAACGCAAGCCCCGCCTCATTCGGCGCGGCGTCGTCGCCGTTGGGGAAAATCCGCGCCCACGCAATCGAAGTACGAAATGTTTTGAACCCCATCTCCGCAAACAACGCAATATCCTCTTTATAATGATGATAAAAATCCACCGCCGTATGCTCCGGGAAGTATCCCCGCGGATTCTCGATATTCTCCCGAATCGTCTTCGCATCAAGAATTTCCGCGATTCGCCTCTTGCCGCCGTGTATCACATCGCACGTCGAGACGCCTTTTCCATCCTCACGATACGCTCCTTCCGCCTGATGAGCGGCAATCGCACCGCCCCACAAAAAGTTTTTTGGGAAAGCCATGTTTCTCTCCTTAAAAATAATATAATTGAGAGGGAAAGCCTCCCCCTCGCTTCATCGGAGGTTCCATCCCCCGATGCTGTTTCAAAAATGATGTTTTTTTGTTTATAATTTCGCGCCGGCTTCCACGTAACTCATATCGCCTGCCGGACCCTCAATGCTATAGGTTTTTGACGCATAGTCATAGACAAGTTTGGTAACGCTTGAGTTTTCAAGCGGCGCGGAAACCTCGGTACCAACCGCCGCCGTAAGCAAAAAGCAAATTGAAAGCCCGTGGGCGACCAGCATCACATTGCCACCGTCCGGGTTTTCCGCAATAATCTCACTCATGCCCTTCTGCAGACGGGCATAAACTTCGTCCGCACTCTCGGTAATCTTATACTCGGTATCAATTTTCTTATTAAAGTCCACAAAACCCTTTATGAACTTTTTCATGTCCCCGCCGTAGTATTGCACGATAGGCGTCATGGCGGCACTTATCACTGTTGTGTAATTGGGAACGAAAAGCCCCAAATACTCGGCAAATGCGGCGTACATGGCGCTGTTTGGACCTCCCTCAAAAATGCCGAAACTCACTTCACGCAATTCCGGCTTTTCGATGACCGTCCAACCTTTGGTTGCGCGGTTCTGTTTCATCGCAAGCCGCGCCGAGTCAACCGCCCGTTTCAAATCGCTTGCATAAACCGCATTGAACGGCACGCCGCGCAACCCTTTGCCCATGTTCACCACGCCGGTTATTCCTTTTTCGGTCAAAATACTATCGCAAATCCCCTGCACCCTGTCCATCAGATTGAAAATCGTCTCCCCGTGGCGCACCACATAAATCGTGAGCTTCTCCGCCGAAGCTCCGGCAAAAACATCCATCGCTCTTTTCCACCTCCTTTTATTTCATTATTCATAAAAAAGCGGAGTTTGCGCGGCGCGCACGGCGTTTCGCAAACTCCGAAAACAAACACGTGAACTACGGTTTTATTCCACATACAAAATCAAATCACCTACGATGCAGTCGCCGCTCTTTGCCTGGGTAACCGACTTGTAGTCGCCGGAATTGGTAATGACGACCTGTGTTTCGAGGTTGTAGCCGGCGCGGGCGATGATATCCTTGTCGTATTCCAGAATCAACTGTCCCGCTTTGACCGTGTCATTGTCCTTGACGTGGGGCGTGAAGCCCTTGCCGTTCAGCTTCACCGTGTCAATGCCGCAGTGTATCAGTACTTCAACGCCGTCGTCGGACTTGATATTAATCGCATGTTTCGTGTCAAAGACCATCTCGACTTTCCCATTGCATGGGGCGAAAATCTTGCCGCCCAACGGCATGAAGCACACGCCCTTCCCCACGGCTTCCTCTTGGTGCGCGGGGTCCGCTGACTGGGTTATTGGCAGCACGCGCCCCTTCACCGGCGAGTATATCTTCCGCGCCTTTGCCGTATCGACCTTTGACGTGTCAATCGTCACCGCGCCGGTCGTCTTGAGTTCCGCCTCGTCCGGCTTGTAGGTCAGGTAGACCAACAGGAACGCAAGACCGGCGGAGAAGATACCCGCCAACAGCGCGATGACGAGGTTCATGGTGGAACCGGCAAAACCGGGCAGGATGTTGCCCGGATAGCTGAATATGCCCAGCCCGCCCATCTGTGCGGCGATACCGTAGCCGCCTGAGTTGAAGCTGCCGAACAAGCCCGCCAGCGCTCCACATATCGCGCCGGATACGCAGGCAAGCACGAACGGCTGCTTTTTGGGCAGGGTAAAACCGTAGATAATCGGCTCGGTGATGCCGAACACGCCGCCGATACCCGCCGCAATTGCCGCGGAACGCCGTTCGGCGTTCTTAATCTTCAGCGCCATCGCGAACACTGCGCCCATCTGGGCGATAACCGCTATCTGGCAGTACACTAACGTTGCGGTAACTTTGAGTCCGCCGAAAACCGGATTTGGGACTGCCGCTTCCTGCATGGCGAGAGGCACCACCGCCCAGTGCAGGCCGAAAATCACCAAAACCTGCCAGAACGCGCCGAATACCAAGCCAATCAGAATCGGCCCAATAAACCGTATTCCTACAATGCCCGAGATACCCGTTTGAATCCCCAGACCGACTATACCGAATACCGGCCCGATGACCAGGAACATCACCGGAATCGTGATAACGAGCGTCAAAAAGGGAGTAACGAAGTTTTTGACTGATGAAGGCAGCGTCTTTCTGAAATGCTTGTACAGCTTGCTCGCGCCCCACGCCGCGATAATCGAGGGCAGCACGGTGCCGCTGTACCTCATCATAACGAGGATAGGCATACCCAGGAAGTTATGCACGCCCCACGGACCAAACGGGTACTGGGCAACAATCTCCGGATAGACCAGCGCCGCGCCGATGGTCATACCGATCAGCGGGTCAAGGCCGAACTTAATCGAGGCGGTGTAGGCCACGAAAATCGGCAGGAAGTACATGAGCGCGTCTCCCGCCGCATAGAGAACCGTGTACGACATATCGCCGGAAGCCGCCCAGCCGGGGAACACCACGGCGAGTATCGCAAGCGATCCCTTGATAAGTCCGACGCCTATCAACGCGGCGAATATCGGCGTGAATACGCCGGCAATCGTGCCGATAAGCATATCGCCCAGGGATTGCCCCCCCCCTCCCCCATCGTCGACGAAAGCCGATCCGGTGGGAGCGCCCAGCTTCTCAAGCTCGACAAAAACCTCGTGGACATCGTTTCCGATGACCACCTGATACAACCCGCCGGCTTTCACCACGCTCACGACGCCGCCGGTGCCTTTCACCGCATCGTCATTCGCCTTCGACTGGTCAACCAACGTGAACCGCAACCGCGTCGCGCAATGCACCACGCTCCGAATGTTTTCTTTGCCGCCGACACCCGCAAGAACGCCTTGCGCCGTCTTAACAAAATCTTTTGCCATCTTTATTCTCCTATAATTTCTTTATCAGAACCGTTATGCACGGTAATTCTGTCAATATAGAGCGTGAGGAACGAGACGTCGTTCCGTGTAAGCTGCCAGCCCTGCTCGCTCTCAATAAATACGGCGACCTTCTCCGCGCAGGCAAGCGCATAGCTATACCGTTTATGTAGCAGTTCGTAAAGCACCGTGTCTTCCTCGACCTGCTTCTCCTTACGCGGGTACATGAAGCGCAGCACCATATTACGCAGCAGCGTAACAAACCCGCTGAAATCAAAAGTGTTCTCATCAAACATCGTTTTATAGTAGGATTCAACGATACCTACCGATTTCTGGATGATATTTGCCATTTTAATCGTGTTCGGCATATCAGCAAACTCCGACTCGGCGTTGATAAAATGGAGGGTGATCGCGGCGGCTTCGGCGAGGGGAAAGACTATCCCCGTCTCTTTTCGTATGATGTCGAGCGCCTCCTTGCCGACAGCGAACTCAAGCGGATAGATATGCTTGATGTCCCAAACCAGCGGCATCTGAATGTCAAGGTGTTCGTTATAGCGTTTAATCGCAAAAGTCAGGTGATCAGCGAGGGCGATGACAATACTCTGATTCAACGCCTGCCCCAGACGAGCCTTGCCCATATCGACAATCTTACTGGCAAGTATCACATATTCATAGGGTAAATCCGCCAATATCTCCGAAATATAGTTCAACTGAACGGATTCTTGCGGCACGAAGACTTTTTCGACAAAGCGCATGTCCACTTCGTCGCCGGAACGCCGGTTAAACCCCAGACCTTTGCCCAAGGCAATAACCTGCCGCCCCCTGTCTTCTGCGAAGATAATATTATTATTGCACTTGCGAATGACGATCATCCCGCATTACCTCTTTTAAGGCTTCCTCCAAAACAGGTAATGCCCGGCATTGCACCGGTAACAATCCACTCTTTAAGTATCACCCACCTTTTCACCATTGTCAAGAGAAATTTTTCATTTTATGCAAAAATTATCAGGCTGAAATAGAGCGGTTCACGAGGCTGAAATAGTAAGGTATGCGTCTTGTCAGCCGGCAATGCCAAACAATCCAACATATCCATGTTTCATTACGCCGTATCCGAGGTAAGCGGGGACGTATCCGAGGTAAGCGGGGACGTATCCGGCTATTTCCTTATTTACTTCTTTAATAAATGACAATTTTATTTCCGGTAATATTCTTTAACATATTCTCAATTGGTATCTTTTTTGAGTTCAAAAAAGATACGGCATACAGCAAATGCCGCATGGAAGCATGGAAGTATTCATTTCCCCGCTATTGCTTGAATGATGTCCAGCGTCCGCTCGGCGCACTGCTCCCATGAAAAGCTCTTGACCCGCTCAAATCCCAGCGCGCGGCAGTTATGGTACACATCATGATTCAGCGCCAGCGTTACGATCCGGTCCGCCATGTCTTCCGCATCATTCGGGTCGAAGTACAGCGCCGCATGTTCGGCAGTTTCGGGAAGCGATGCGGAACGTGCACAGGCAACCGGAACGCCTGACGCCATTGCTTCAAGGATGCCCATACCGAACCCCTCATACAGAGAAGGAATCACTACTATATCGGCGCCGGCGTACAATTCGGGGAGGTTCTTTGTAGGAAAATGACCGGGGAAAAATATATCGGTTGTGTGCATTGCCGAGGCAGCCGCCTCTCTCACCTTTTCCGCGCCATAGCTGTCCCCCCCGGCAAGGATGAGTTTATGAGGATAATGAGTTCTTGCTTTGAATATGTCAAAAGCTTCGATCAATTTGATGTGGTTCTTTATCGGATGCTGAATACGCGAGGTATACAAAATATACGGCTGGCGGAAACTGAAGGGCTGAATCAATACCACACTGTCCTCGTTTTTGGGACGCGGGTAGAAAACCGTTGTATCAATGCCATCCGGCACGACTTCAATGAGAGATTCCTTCACTTTGGCAATATCGATCAGTTCCTGTTTGACAAAATTACTCACTGCGATGATCTTCTCCATCTGACGCAGGACATTGGGAAACACAAAACGGATAATACGTCCGAGCAAATCTTTCTTTTCACGGATACCCCAATAAGCAGCCATATCGTGTACCGTTCCTACAGTGGGACACGGCGAGTTGTTGGGAAGCCGCTTATGTGCAGCGGGAAAGAAACAGACATTATAGGCGCGCTTTTTTGCAAAGTTAGGGTATTGAAATAGATGCCAACTGAAATTTGCGAGTCGTCCGTTTACAGAACATTGAGAGATAAATTCAAAACGAGGAGCTGATTCCTTATAGGCAAAGCGGTCGAATTCCCAACCAAATAATTCATATAGTTCGCCCGACGGCGGAATCCGTTTTAACAGTTGCAGTAAATATGCCCCAACTGCCGATTTACCCCCATCGCAGGCAAAAGTATCAATCCCTATTTTCATGACGCGCCTCCATCAATGATATATTATCATACTGAACTCGGTTTCAAACCGTTCATTTGGTTCTAACGAGACTTGTTTGATAGGCATGATGTTGGTTGATTGGTACATATCCATTATTTCACCTTCAATATAGCAAGGCGTTCTTACCGGTACTATATACGCATCAAAGAGTTTATCCGAAGCGATGATGATGATCGCTTCGTTTTTTATATCCTGAAATTTGATACCTTGAACTTGTTCAACTACTTCTCCAATACTAATGGTTTCTTTTATATCGGTATTGATCTTATAAATCCGCAAGAAGGCGTCCCCTTCTCCGGGAAAAGAAAGGTCGATGCTGGGAATAAATGTAAATGTTTCATTGTTTGTTCCTCTATTGATAAGCGCATATTGAATAGAAAGCGTGTTTTTTTTTAGCTGATACGCCTTTTCTATTTCTATATTTCCATACGGAACGCTGCTATTCACCGGAAGCCTGAAAGAGACTTTTCCATGCGTTTTGTCCACTTCTCTAACTTCGAAAATTTCATTTTTGCAGAAGCGGAATTTATTTTCATCAAGCTCGCTGTCTAAAAAACCCATTTGCATAGTTTGCATCTTCATTTCACCGATGCGGTCAGCAGAGGTCGCCTCACAAAACGCTTCCGGCGCAAGAATATCCATCCATGCAGCTCTTTTACAGCAATTTATATCCGATTTGAGAGAGAACGTATCCAAATAATTCCATGACTTTGGCAAGTAATCCAATTCAAAAACATCCGCGCCCAAAGTTTTAACATAGCAATTAATGAGTTCTTCCTGAAAAAGATATTCTTCCTTTCCATCCAGATCAAAGTCAAACGCCATAAGCGAAGGGGTAAACGTTCCTTTTTCTCTACTTATCTTTTCCGCTTCAAGCAACACCCTGTAAGCCGCTTTACGTACCGAATGGCGGTAAATACCGCCACTGTCGGTTGGGCAGAATGAATCATAGCCTTGCGCCTTCCAAATCTCCTCTCGTGCGGTACGTTTCCGTGATCTATCCCCATGGAGCTGTTTGATAAGAATATTGGTAAATATCATCTTTGAATACAAATAATTGGCTTCGGGGTAGTCAATAAGGGCTTGCCGCGGTAATTCACATTGCCGCTTGAATTGTCCACCCTGTATATATTCCGGCTGTGAAGACACACTTAAAGACGTAGGAAAATACGCCCTTTTGAGACCGGTTAGAGTATTGTACAGTTTCAGCGGAGTAGTAAAATCAATGTGTTTTTCAAAATGAGAAATATCCTCAAAAAATATCTGATACGCAATATCCGGCGCTTGTTCATTGTTCTCCATAAAAACCTGTTCAAGAAACACACACACTACAGAAGTTTCGTCTGGCTTTATTTGGGCAAGAAGTTTCTCCATGACAAGTGAAGACCGCTGCTGCGCGAACAGTACGGTCAGCTTGCTTGATACAGGAAACACAGTAAGTAACTTCCCTTGATCTTCCGTGATGCACGGTGCAGTATCGGGTCGCCCTGCCAGAGAGAATTGCTCTCCGTTAAGGAACGTATAGAGCATACCGCAGTTATTCAAGACACTAACGAGATTTTGCTCCCACGCAAATGCCGGTAGTCTGCATCCTTGAGGTCGTTTGCCGAATTGCTTGCGAAGATAGGTTGTCAGTAATTCAATCTGTCCGATCTTGTCGGAAGGCGGAATCAAAGGAAACATAGGCTCGTAAAAACCGCCGCCTAACAATTCCACCTGTTTTCTGGAAATCATGTCTGCAAGAAGCATAAAGAATTCAGGATGCGCCCGTTCCAGCCAATAAAGGAGTATTCCAGAATAATGTAAAACCACCGGAATTTGAGGATATTTATATAATGTTGAAATAAATGGCTTGAGTTTCTTTCGGTAATTTTTTTCAAATTCATCATCAGTTGTTCCAAAGGGAATATGGTTATGTGAGCCTAGAATGAAACTAACCCTTTTTTTCATTTTTCCACTTTTCTCCTGACTAGTTGGCTATGATTGGTTCATGGCGTATTCAAACAGCACTCAAAATATGTAGCAGAATTGCCGCGGTTGAAGTAAAAATAAGCGATAAAAAACCCATAGATATAAGCCGTAATGGTTTTCCTCGTAAAAATACAGGTACAGCTTCAATAGAAGATCGTTTTTGAATTTCATTTAGTATAAGGATCGAAAATAAAATGCCTAAAGAGAAATTCAATGAAACAACACAAGCCTCCACGATAGTTGAGGCTATATACACCGTAAGCAACAGCGCCGTAAACGCAAGCCCATTGTAAGCCGTTGTCGCGCTGAATAGCTTCCTTTGTGGAACGATCTGTGGGATAAAACGGTCTGCCGTGAGTTCAAGTACCCAACAGGAAAGTATAGAACAGGGAAGTAAAAGAACATTTGTAAAAAGAACAGAAAAAAATGGTCTAACAATATAAAAAAACAACATCCATAGCACAAAAACCGTTATAAACAACACGCTGACTTGAAAAAAAGGCAATGGATAGGCGCCATTTGCAACACGATTTTCATTTTCCGATATGCCATGAATTCCCAATCCAAACTGGACTATCAGATTGAGAGAAAGACTCGCGAAAAGAGCCATAGCCACTAATACCATCATTATACCCTCCTCTTTGAAGGTTTCATAATCGCATGAAACAACGCGGTTATATATCCTAACAGTAACAGCGCCCCTGAAATTGTCGCTAGGGTACGTATTGGAAAAAAGTCTGTCTTATCGGAAGCGTTAAATAATTCGATAAAGCCTTGTGCGCCACCAGGAAGCGAAAGCGTCATAAACCCTAATGGCTCCCTGATAAGAGAGAGCGCGATGATGATACTCCCTGTTACGCACGCTTCACTCGCTGTTTCAAATACGGTCTCGGATATGTTTAGCGGTTCCATTTTCTCAAGGGGAAATCTTCCAAGAAAAGACACCGGCACCAACAATATAACATACACAAGCTCTATCGTCAGCAGAGGACTTATAAACCAGATCACAAAGAGAAAAATCGCCATAATAAAAGCAGATAAAAACGCCACGACAATGATTTTTCCTTCATACGGTAATAACGGTCTTGCCGCAAAGATCGACAGTGCAGTTAAGACATATACCCATACGAGGGCAACGGCGATCACAATGCCAAATGACAGTCGACTTGAAGAAAAAAGCAGAAGTCCCACACACATCAGTGTAAAGAGGGGATTGTGTGTATTAAAAAAAAATTGAGATACGCTTTTTCTCATAGCAACCGCTCCTTTTCGATACGCATACGATAAATATTAATAACTCCTTGATGGATAGCATTGAAAACCGCCCGTGCATGGTTGCTCAGAGGGAGAATCTCGATCTTACCGGCGACTTCACCGGTTTCGGGAACGAACGCCAGACACGAAATTAAAATGCCATTATCAATAATGGAAAAAAGAAGAGCTTTCCCTTCAAATCCACCACTTGTACTAGTAAAGCGGTACCAATTTCCAAGTGAAGTCCTGCCGAGAATTTCTTTATCCAGACGTCTCTCATCTTCCGTATGAGCAAGCGTTTTATTTACCGCCCGTATAAGCGCATCGTTTTGTACGGATTGTGTAAAAAAAAACAAAAGCCAGATACAAAGAAGCAGTCCGGCTATCCAAGCGCATACGATACCTGCATTTTTCACGATGCAATCCTCCGTTTTGTGTACAAAAACCGGCTCTCAATGCCCCGGACGATAAGTGCCAGCACGTTTAATAGTGCCATCGCAAAAAATGCGCCGTACGTTTCTCCACTTTGATACCTGAAAATAAAGGTGAAAACAGCCGCTATAAATGCGGTGAACAAGGCGCCCCATATTGATTTTGGTCCGGTAACTGGCTCCATTGCCAGAAAAAATGCCGCCACCAATGTCCCACCCGATAGAAATCCACCCAAAATGTCGCCATTACCAAAACCGCCACCTGCAGGGAGCGCACCAAAAAGCCGTATTAGAAACCCATATACAACAAGGTAGACTATAGGTATCCACGCTCGGCTCACTTGAGATGCCAGTAAGAGGATCGTTCCCAAGAGAAGCGCCATCACTCCCCTATCCGCAATGATGCTTGCATTGGTTACATTGAATAGCGTTATATAACTGTCCGGCAGTTCGGCGCCGAAAATTGAAAACACGGTCTTATTCAAAAAATCACTGATAACACCCGCAAAAGTCTCATTCAATGGGGTCGTTGTGTTTGTTAAAGCCTGCTCGTATGCAGATTGCCAGCTAAACCGGATAAAAAGCCAGCCGCCTATTGCGGGGTTCAGCCAGTTGGCACCGAGTCCGCCGAAACTGTACTTAACGACTATCATAGCGAAGACAACGCCTATTGTCACATATATAGGATTGATATGGTTCGGCAACATCAACGTCAACACTAAAGCTGATGTAATCGCGCTTCCATCCTTGATCATTGCGGCTTTTTCGGTTCTGAAATAGACGATGAACTCGCAAAAAAATGCCGAGCTTACTGCTGTCGCCGCAATAATAAGAGACAAGAGAGAATCCGAAATGGAAGACTGCACGATCGCCATAAAAGCGGCAAGACTTACCAGCCACATTCTGCTCGTTGTAGAGCGGGAAAGATTTATCTGGGGTCTCATATATGCGCTCCTTTGCTGACCGCATAAATAGTGGTACCGATAGGCAGCCGTGAAGGGCAGACCACTTCGCAGCACCCGCATCCGTGGCAATCTACCAAAGGCGGATTCTCCGGAATACAGATGATCTGTTTGTACAACGCCTCAGGATCGATCCCTACAGGGCAGACCGCACGGCACTCCCCACAGTCAATACAGCTTCTCGGAACCGTGCCGCCGATCTCCTTTGCCAAAAGCGCCAATACCGCATAACTTGTTTTTGTTATCGGTTCATCAAGATCAAGCACGGTACGCCCTAATAAAGGCGACCCTATGACAATCCGTGCGGGATCAGTTATGAGTCCACCGCACTGCTCAAAAACATCGCGGAGCCGCATTCCTATACGTACCTTCAGCACCTTGGGCGTCTTCACCGCAGAACCGCCTACGGCAACGTACCGATCCAGTATTGGTTTGTGGAATTTTACCGCATCATGAATTGCAGATGCTGTAGAAGGGCATACCATAAAAAGGCGCCCTAGCAAGATGTTTTCTTTTTTTTCATACTCCCTTAATACCAATTCAAGTTCCCGCCGGTTGTGTTGGGGATATCTGTTTCCTACGGATACTACTGCTATGGGAATGTTTACGGACTCTGAATCGTGCAAAATTTGTACTGTTTTCTGTATGTTATCTATAATCTGCTTTTCCTTGTAAGAAACGGCGTATATAATACTCGTTGCCCCGCACGCCTTTGCGGTAATGAGACTACCTTCAACAACAGCCATGATCCGCTCATTGCAGATCGCTCTGTCTGCGGCAAACCACGGATTGTCAAACACGCATCGGATCACCACCGTGATTGCTTCTTTCTCTGTAGCAAGATCGCCAAAGATGTCTGCAATCGGCTTCCCCTCTTCATCCATTTCAACTATGCCGTATTCCGCTATGAGACGCTGTAATTCAGAGGGCGGCAGATCGATCCACTGGTATACGATTTCTTTCTTTCCTAACCGTTCAAAACTTCCTTCCATGCGTATAACAAGAGCTTCGTTGGCGATACCGTCTACGGTTTTCCACGAAACCATGCGTACGATTTTTCCAGGTACTGTAGCATGAATGTTTGCGGAGCCTTGCCCCTGCCCGCGCCCTATCAGCATACCTTCCTTGACATATTCCCCGATAAACACAATAGGGTACGCCTTGTTTCCCGTATGCTGAATTAAAGGTATTACCGAAAATACCGGTAAAAATGCCGTCTCTGTTAAGGCACCCTGCGGTGGTGCATAAGGGTCTTCAAAAACTAACCCACCTTGAGGAAATGAGTACGTTTTTTTCATGCGGCTATCCGTTTACGAAACAAGTTCCATTTCTCATTGTATACTAGCATATTCTTTTTCCTGTACCTTTTTTGTCCGATATTAAACAACGCAAGAATACATGGTACGATAAGCATCATTATGGGAAGCATATCCTGCGTATCAATACCGGTATTTACTATATTTTGTTCATTATGCCTAGATTTGTCTAAAAAATCCACAAGATTTTCCAAAGAAAATGGTGGAAAATCATTGAAATTTCCTATAATTTTTTCTTGTACGCCGATCTCACCGCTCTCTGCATAATTCAATGATTCAAGAAGGCGTATCATGCCATCGTATTCTTTTGTTCCCGTTATAAGTCCATCATCTCCAACATAATACTGTACATACTTATTACTAGTTTCTTTTTCCGAACTTGTTCCAAGCGGAGTAAATGAGAATGACATTTGAAAAGAAAGATGCGCTTCATAATCGCTCTTCTGAATCAAATAGTCACCAAGGTAATCGGAGGTCTCGCGATACGGAATAAGTCCCAGTTTGATGGGCAATACCAAAGCCAGAAAAGCCGCAAGAGTAAAAGGAATCGTAGCGCGAGTAAACAATGGCGCTTTGGCGATGCTCCCGATAATAGGCACTGGTGTGAATCTGATATGATTCTGCGAGTCGCCCTTATTCGATTCGCTCCACAAAGCAAGCACTAGGACAATACAGACGCACCCAAAAACCGCTGCTTCAAACACAAGAGGTACATTGCTCATTATTCCAACGTATACATACAGGGCGATAAACAAAAAAAACAAACCGATAGAAACAAGGGAGCCAAGCGGGTTTACACTCGCGATCTGTTGCGCGGCTGTATGTGGTAGCGTATACTTGATGTTCAGTGTTATCTTTTTAACAGGGTGAAAAAAATACGTTATCCGTGTCCAAATCGTTTTTTTTGCATCCCCATAGCGCCCGGCAGCAAATAACGCCCGCAGCGGGGCGGTGATAACGCTTGATATGATAAGCATAATCGCCGAAAGTGCTAGACCTGTAGAACCGATAAACGCAAAGCCCACGAAAAGTGACGTAATTGCGAGGGTAATCACTGGCGATTTCGACATCAGCACGGCTACAAGCGAAGCAGCGGCAAATAGGAGAAAATAAAATGCGATAGGTTTATCATAGCCCAAAAACTCAACGGAAAAAGGAATATCGCCAAGCACTTCTGTAAAAGCCATATGTATGGTGCGCGTACCGAGCTTGTTCGCTTCAACTGAAAGCGGAATAAAAAACAGCCGTTTATCGCCGCGGACAAAAAACGATTTGAGCTTATCAGCATATCCATCATGACGCGGATCAAAATCTTCTAAACGTCCTTCCCAATCATCTAACGGAATCGCTCTCAGTTCACCGAAATTATCCAAAAAAACCGTTTGCGTTGATTCCGAAATGTAACCGGCGCCCAAGTCGATCCGTGAAAGGCGTTTTCCGATCGCTCTATCTGGATACGATGCGTCAAAAGTTAGTACTGCGTATCTATTGCTTCCCTCGTGCGGTATAATTTTTTCAGCGACTTTGAACAGAAGCATCCCAAACCCCGCAGAACATATCACGAGTAACATAATAGGGATGATCCGCAATTTTAAAGACATGCTTTCCCCCTATAAAAAGACATACGCCGCGGCAATAAAAACGCCTAGCAATCCACCCACAACCACTTCAAGCGGGGTATGCCCATGGATTTCTTTAACCGGATGGTATTCGATTCCTATTTTTTCGGCGACATTTCTCCCCAAAAAATTTAAAGCGCGCCCTTGCATGCCGGAAGCGCGCCGAACGCCCATTGCGTCCCGTATGACGATCAGGGCAAACCACAATGAGATGATAAATAAGTTTGAATTAAGTCCTTCTTTGAAAGCCGTCGAGGTTGTCATAGAAGTAACAAGCGCCGAATGGCTTGAAGGCATACCACCCGTACGCCATGTGAGGGCTTCAACCACTTCTTTTACCGTCTTTCTGCGCCTGCCAGACAACACTATCACCGTCTTGATAAGCTGTGCAAGAAACCAGCTTGTAACCGGCGCAAGAAAGATAGGATTTTCAAGAAATCCTTTTACAGACGCTGTGTTCATAAACAACACCCTACCACTCTCCGAAACCGGCTATGACGTCTCTCAAGAAATAAGCGCTGTCCTTCAGTGTCCGTTTTTGGGTTTTATAATCTACATGGACGATGCCGAACCGCTTCGAATATCCCCAAGACCATTCAAAATTATCAAGAAACGACCATACAAAATAGCCATTGAGTTTGATCCCTTCTTTAATCAAGGCGGAGCAAACGCTTAAATGGTCTTTAAGGTACTCTATGCGTTTCTTATCGTGAATCCTGCCGTTAGCATCAACCGTATCGGGGTTTGCAGAGCCGTTTTCAGTAATATACATAGGGAGATTCCCGCCCGTTACTTCGCTTACCCACGCAATCTGGCGGTAAAGTCCCGAAGGAACTTCAGGCCAGCCCATGTCTGTATATTCCTGCCAGAATGGAACGATGGAGTACTTATGAGGAGCGTTTTCGTCCCATGCAACGGCATTTTCAGCATAGTAGTTCAGCCCAATGAAGTCTATTTTTTCCGCTGTTATTTCCAAATCGCCCGGTTCAACAGGAAATTTTCTGCCCGTTTGAAGGACGATTTCAGGATACCCCCTGCCGATCAGCGGGAACAGGAACAATTCCGCCTCAAACGCCCACGCCCTGATCGCCGCCTCAATGTCCAGCTCGCTTTTGGTTGCCGGACGCGGCGTATTGATGTTCAGTGTGATGCCAATAGGCGCTTTAAGCCCTGTTTTTCGGTATTCTCTAACCGTGGTGCCGTGCGCCAACAATACGTAATGAACCGCATGCACCATTTGCACGGGGTCTTTGATACCGGGAGCATGCGCTCCTGATTCATACCCGAGAAACGTAACGCAGAGCGGTTCGTTTATGGTTATCCACTGATCCACACAATCGCCCAATTCCGCAAAACACACTTTTGCATATTCAACAAAAGCGTCCACAATACACCGTTTTGCCCAGCCGCCCTTGTCCTGTAGAACTTGCGGTAAGTCCCAATGATACAACGTTGCACATGCCTGTATGCCATGAGCATGAAGCTCGGCGCAGAGGTTTCTGTAATAGGCAACTCCTTCTTTATTCACCGTACCGGTACCATTCGGCAGAATACGCGGCCATGCAATGGAAAAACGGTAACTTTTGAAACCCAACTTTGCCATGAGCGCGACATCTTCTTTATAGCGGTGGTATTGATCGCAGGCTATATCGCCGTTTTCTCCGGCGTATACCGCGCCCGGCACCCGGCAAAATGTATCCCAAATACTCTCGCTCCGTCCGCCCTCATGTGTAGCGCCTTCGACTTGATAGCTGGCGGTTGCAGTTCCCCACAAAAAATCTTCTGGAAATTCTAGTTTATACATGGTAGTATAGTAACATAGAATATACATAATTGGCAAGGGTATTAAAAGAAGTTAAGGATAGAATCGCATAATAAACGCAAGGCGTACGCTTCAAAGCAGGCTGCATGCAAACGGTTAAACCACCATAGATAGAGACGTCCCAGCTAAACGGCGCCTCAGCGCGGCGTTGAACAGCAGTGTCGCCAAAGTCTTAAATATACTTAAAAATCGGCAAAATATAAAATAAACCGAGAGAACTCACTATGCTCGTCTTGAATATAGACCGTTTTGACTGCTATGGGGGATAAAGAAGAACAACGTAGGGCATATACTACTTTGATAAAAGGCGGTAAACGTTCCCTTGATACGGGATTAGCCGCCGATGAGCTTTGCGATCTGTTCCTTGACAATGCGCGGGTCCGCGCGTCCGTGGGTCTTTTCCAGAACTTTACCCACGAGGAATGCGGTAAGCGTACGCTGCCGTTTCTGATTCTTGGCGGGTTCCCGCGCCTCCGCAAAAGTTGCGGCTTCCTCTTTTTCCACAAGGGCGACCGCTTCCGCTATCACCACCGGGTCCGTTATCTGCTCAAATCTCTTTTCTCGGATAATGTCCGCCGGATCGCGGTCTTCGGAAAGAACCAGTTCCAGCGTCTGTTTGGCGTTCTTGGTTGAAAGCGAGCCGTTGGCGGTCATTACCACAAGATAGGCAAACCGGTCAACGGTGAGTTTGAAGCCGCCTATACTGGCAAGGGCGATGCCTTCCCTCGTCAGGATGTGTTTTATATCCGTTAAAAGCCAGTTCGCTATGCGTTGCGCCGCGCTTTTCTTATCCACGCCGGAAGACGTCTGTACTACGGCGGCGGCTGTTGATTCAAAATAATCCGCAAACGCCCGTTCCTCACAGATGAGGTTTGCTTGTTCCGCAGAAACGCCGTACTCGGTCTCAAGCCGTTTCCTGCGGGGGAAGGGAAGCTCCACGATGGCGTCCTCCACGGATTTCAAGAACGCCGCGTCCGGCGCGAAAACAGGGAGATCCGGCTCAGGGAAGTACCGGTAGTCCTGGGCGTTTTCCTTTTGGCGCATGGGTTCGGTTTGATCGCGGTTTTGATTCCAAAGACGGGTCTCCTGTACTATGGTTTTTCCCGCGTCAAGCGCCTTTGCCTGGCGTTCTATTTCGTAGTTCAATCCAAGTCGCACGAAGCGCGAGGAGTTCAGGTTTTTTATTTCCACTTTTTTACCCAACCCTTTGCCGGGCAGGTTGATGGACACATTCGCATCCGCGCGGAGGCTCCCTTCTTCCATATTGCCGTCGCACACGCCCACATAGCGCACCAGACGGCGGAGTTGCTGGATAAAGGCTTCCGCCTGCTCGCCGGTTTCCATATCCGGTTCGGTAACGATCTCCAGAAGGGAAACGCCGGCGCGGTTGTAATCCAAAAGCGATACGGTACCGGTATGTATCATCTTGCCCGCATCTTCCTCAAGGTGGCACTCGTGAATACGCACCCGTTTCACGCCCCACGTCCCTTCAATATCAAGGTACCCTCGCTGCCCCAACGGGGATGCAAACTGGGAAATCTGATAATTCTTGGTCATATCGGGGTAAAAGTACTGTTTGCGTTCAAACCACGTCTTTTCGGGTATGGTACAATTCAGCGCCTTCGCAACCATACAGCTCATCTTCATAGACTCTCTATTCAACGCCGGCAGGACGCCCGGATACCCCAGACACACCGGGCACACGTTGGTATTCGGTTCATCTCCGAAAGCGGAACGGCATCCACAGAATACTTTAGTCTTGGTCAACAGATGAATATGAACCTCAAGTCCGATAAATGATTGATACATTCCTTTCTTCCTTATTGAAACTATATGCGTCTATCATAGCTAAAAATACTGAACCACGCAAGTATGCTGTGATTTCGGTACCACCTGATCAAACCAAAACGCCAGCATCCGCTCGTCATTATTTATAGAAAGACTTTTCGGAGTGGCTGCCGTAGGAAATTCAAACTTGATTTCAAGCAGTCCGTCCGTGCTTATAGGCGACAGCGTAACGTTGAATGTTCCTCCTTCGTATATTTCGAGCTGTTCTATCAATACATTATTAGCGGAAACTTTTACCGTCTGATGATCAAGTCCTTTACCTTTGAGCGGATATCTCGTAAACTCCAGAGACAACGCTTGTCCTATATGTTGAGGCAGACGAAATAAAAACAGCGTTTCTTTTCCGCTCGACCATGCGCCTGTTGTGCCTGTTGTTTCGATACCGCTTAATCCAGAAAGGTAATATGGCTCAAAATTATGCTTTTCCTTACTAAAGAACAAGGGTTCCCCAACCGTGTACAAGGTATTGTGTATAGCGTACTCGTTGAGATAATCCTGTTTTTCTTTCAATCCAATAATGCTATTGTCCACCGAATAGATATGCAGTCTTCCGCTAAACGGCGCGGCACTTTCCGCGTTTTCAAAAACATATATAGTATCGCCGTTAGCCGCGCCTCTGATAATACGTTTTCTTTCATCTTGTTATCTTACTTTATTTCCTTCCTTTTGACGACATCCCCTAAGAAACTTCGTTTCGATCAAGTTCCTCAGAAAGCGATAGTTCAAGCAATACCGGCGCGCAATACGTGAGCGTGGCTTCCGTAAATTTTACCGTAAGTATCATAAATTTTGCCAATATTGTCCTAAATTTTACCGTGAGTATCATAAATTTTGCTAATATGGTCGTAAATTTTGCCATGATTGTCGTAAATTTTAGCGGGATTGCCGTAAATTTTGTCATGATTGTCATAAATTTTGGCGATATTGCCGTAAATTTTGACGCGGCGGTTTTGCGCGCGGTTGACATGTACCGGACGCCGGCGGCGCTCTATGTTTAACCAATTCTGTGAATTCTTTTGCGGCGGCTATAGATTCAACGACGGCTTCATCAAGAACCTCGTTGAAAATCTCCCGTCTGGCTTCGCGATCCCGTTTCCATTCGGCTTCCGCCTCTTTTGAAAGCGTGAGCCGCGCTCTAAAAGCGGCATGTTCTTCTGTAGCAACCCTATCCAGCCTTTGAGAATGGTCATCCATAGCGCGAAAAAAGAAATATTTCCAATATAATCTAATGCAGGTTTTGTCGTCCGCAGGATACGCCGTAATGAGCCGAATCCGGTTATCGCCGTCCGCTTGCCGCCTTATTATAAACACAGGCGGGGTTTGCGCCTCATCGCCGTCCGGGTTTCCCAATACCGCCATATCTAACGAACACAAACAGAGCGATCCTTCTCTATCTTTTTCAGTATCCGGTATGGTTAGAATGTCTTTACCTATTTTCTGACCATTTGAAACGCCGCGGTCATCGCCGCAATACATACGGCGGGTGAGGTAATGGGTAAAAAAGTTGCGTTCCAAGTTTTCGTTGCTTTCGCGCCTATCCCAGACAAACCGGACGCCATTGAACACGGCGCAAACATCAATAGTACCATCCGGTAATTCTTTATCATAGTAAGCTTCCAAAGAATCAGGGTTTTCCCGCATATATACTTCTTGTTGACGCGCTTCTTGCCCGCATTTTTTCATTGCCGCCATTTCCTTGCTTTTAAAAAATTAAAACCCCGGTGGATCATGTTAGACCCTCTTACAGAAGGAGTCCGCGCTTATAGAGATACGTTTATAACTACCGGTCTTCAAGCGGATGGTTTCTCTTTTTTCTATTTTATTCCCATACATCCAATTCCCTGTCCTTGAAAAAATACTTTCTGTCTTTTTCTCCAATTTCACGAATTACGCGGCAGGGAACCCCAAACGCAACAACATGTGCCGGCATATTGTTTGTAACAACGCTTCCGCCTCCTATTACCGTATTATCTCCGATTGTTACACCCGGCATTATCTGGACACCAGAGCCTATCCAAACATTCCTTCCGATGTGTACCGGTATGTTATATACATAATGATGTTCCCGTAATATTGGCAATATAGGATGCCCTGATGTAGCTATAACTACATTAGGCGCAATCATGCTATAGTCGCCCACATAAATATGTTCATCATCGACAAAGGTTACATTGAAATTACAATATATACCTTTTCCAAAATGTACATGATGACAACCCCAATTTGCGTTTAACGGCGGTTCTATATGACAGCCTTCTCCTATCTCCGCAAACATTTCCTTCATTATTTGCTGTCGTTTTTCTTGTTCCAATGGACGGGTATTATTAAAATCAAATAATTTTTCCATGTAAACAAGCTGCGGTCCCATCACTGCCGGATCATCATAACGATAGGGTAA
>JAISMJ010000071.1 GCA_031276815.1 Treponema sp. | reverse complement strand
GGGCGCAAGAATACAATGCTTGCGGAGGCTGAAACCGCTGGACTGACAGGGCTTGCTCTGTTGGTTTAAGTTTAGTCTGTGAAACAAGAAGCCCATCGCTTTAGCGTTGGGTAGCTCACTAAATGTACCATATACAATATTATACAAAGCCGTCTAGCTTGAGGAAAAATATTGGCTGATAGGGCATATCTTTTTCAAGATACCATGATGATTATGCCTTTAGAGGCTTCTGGAGTTCTATTTTCTTTAGGAATTCCGCTTTCTGATATCAATCTTTCTATACAAATTGTTGATGTTCCTTCATGTCTGCCTAATGAACCAAGTATAAAAATCGGTGATATACCTTCTGATGCCGTGCTGCCGGAAAGATGGTGTCGTACTCCTGTGCGGCATGTGGTTTCATCCATACATGGCAGGGACGTGGAACGGGTAATGAGGGCATTCCATATAGTACAATGGAGGAGAGAATCGCTCTATTGCGGGGTCTGTGGAAATAAAAATAGTGATTCACAGACTGAAACGGCTCGTATTTGCCCCCATTGCAGAAGAGTTGAATATCCGCGCATAGCGCCCGCCGTCATAGTGCTTATCACCAATGATAAAGACGAGATACTATTAGCGCACAATGCAAAATTCAATGCGGGTGTATACAGTTTAATAGCTGGTTTTAACGAAGCTGGAGAAAGCCTTGAACAGACGATTGAAAGAGAAATATGGGAAGAAGTAGGCTTGAAAGTAAACGCTGTTTGTTATAAAATATCACAGTCGTGGCCGTTTCCCCGTTCCCTTATGACAGGATGGACCGCACGGTATGCTGCAGGGGTTATACAACCGGACGGTATTGAAATAGAAGATGCGCGTTGGTTCAAAAGAGACAAACTGCCAGAATTGCCCGGCAACGGCTCTGTAGCGCGGTGGCTTATCAATCGGTGGCGTTTGGAGCATTGATAGGAGATTGGTACGGTAGCTTTTAGTGGGCGTTTTTGAAAAATGAAAAAAAATGTGGCGAATAAAATAGTTAATATTGAGGATACGTTGTATATCCTCAACGCTAGAATACAGATACTGCAAGATATTCTTGCGCTGGATGTATCGCCGGATTTATTTCTTGACAAGAGTATTGATGATATGGATTTTATAGATAAAACACTTGCGGTTTTGATAAAGATACTTACCGAAGATCCGCATATCGCGGAACGAGAGGAGCAGCTTGACAACCTGTCCGAAATAGAGTGGCAGTTTTCTCAGGTTTTGGCGCTGTTTTTGAATTCTTCCTCTACCATATCTGTTGAACAATTTCCTATTCTACGGGATACAATTCTTGCTTTACGGAATCAAAGTGCCGTCCGCCGTAAAGTTGCGGATGATTCTACATCAAAAAAAGAAGGCGTTGAAACGATACCCATAGTCAGTTCGGACGAGATGAGTGAATTGATCAAGAAGTTATAGGGAAGAATGGTTCACGCGGGCGTTTTATGAGAATCACCGGAGGAAGTTTATGCGGACGTCAGGTTTTGGTACCCAGCGGTGTTATTAGACCGGCAATGGATCGTATGCGGGAATCCGTTTTTGCGATATTGGGTGATTTGACCGGCTGTTCTTTCCTTGATATGTTTTCCGGTTCCGGTATCATTGCACTGGAGGCTGCTTCACGCGGCGCGTCTTTCATTGAGGCTGTAGAAAATGACCCGCTTAAACGGAAGACATTGTTGCAAAATACGACTCGTTCTTCGGTACGGATACAATGCAGGTTTATGTCGGCGGAGCTGTACGTACAGCGGGCAAAGCGGATTTTTGATGTTATTTTCTGCGATCCGCCTTTTCCCTATGAGTATAAATGGGTTTTAGTCAAGGCAATAGCGGGTTCTGCGCTTATGAAAATCGGGACAAGACTGCTGATTCACCGACCAAAAGAGGATTTTTTGTATTGTGCCATAGATAATTTAATTTTAGAAAGATCTAAAGAATATGGGCGTTCAGTTGTTGATTTTTTTATTTTTTCTTGTTAAGATATGTGATATAGGAAAAAAAGGTAATTAAAGCGCTGTCAGGTTTTTATAATAGTTGAGGTTGTAATAGGTATCTATGGATAGTAGTAACATATTTGATACAAGTGGCGATAATCAAGGAACGTTCATAAAGACGAGCGAAAAAATTGCGCTCAATAGTACTCAAAAAGCAGTGCTTAACCGGAAGGGAAATATTCTTTATAATTCCGGCGATATTGAGGGAGCAAAAAGAATCTTTTTAACAACCGGCTATTCCGATGGTCTTGTCAGAATAGGGAATTATTACAAGACAAAAGGAAGATTATTGGATGCGCTTAGAATGTATTGGATTGCTCCCGATCATACCAAAGTGGATTCTATTGTTGTACAACTATCAGAAATAATAAAAGAATTAATTTATGAAGGGGATAGAACATGAAAGAAGATATTTTTAATAGTATTTTAGATAATACAGAGAATAGTTCATTTAATATGCAGTTTGATACGAATAAAGATATCCATGAACTTACTGAAATTTCGGACATGTCAAAAAAAGGGTATCAATTCTTAAAAGAAGATAAGATTCCTGAAGCGGTTGATTGCTTCAATAAAATTCTTGCCATTGATGAGTATAATAATTATGCTCTTGTAGGTATGGGAGATGCCATCCGTAAACGGGGGGCTTTTCGAGACGCGGTTGCGTTTTATCAGCGTTGTCTCGCGCATCATCCGGGAAACAACTATGCGCTGTTCGGGCTTGCGGATTGTTTCAAGGCGTTAAATCAGTACCACAAGGCCATAGAAATTTGGGAGCAGTACCTTCTTCATGACGGAAAAAATATCACCGTACTGACGCGGGTCGCCGATGCCTATCGCAAAATAAAGGATTTTAAACATTCCAAAGAAATTTACCTGAAGGTGCTTGATATGGAGGCAAACAACCCCTACGCTATCATTGGACTTGGACATCTTCACTACGATTTCAAAGAATACCGTGAAGCGCTTTTCTATTGGGAAAAAATGCTTCAGCCCGGTATTACGTCGAATAAAGTGGATATCCGCGTACTTACGTCTATAGGGAATTGTCACCGGAAATTGAAGACCTTTGAAAACGGTATAGTGTTTTTTGAGCAGGCTCTTGAGCGTGATCCTTACAATTTTTACGCCCTGTTTGGTTTGGCGGATTGTTACCGAGGTTTGAATCAATCTTCCTGTTCTCTTGAATATTGGAACCGTATTCTCAAGCAGGATCCTCGCAATAAGGTGATCCTGACCCGAGCCGGTGATGCATATCGCGCTCTCGGCGACTATGATCGGGCTGTTGACTATTACGAGCGCGCTCTTAATATCGAATTCGACACCTATGCGGTACTTGGACTTGCGTTGGTGGATAAAGCCAAAGGTAATTACGACACTGCTATTGAATCGCTACAGTGTCTCATCCAGCAGGATATGAAAAATTATCGGCTTTACCTTGAATTAGCCGACTGCCTGATCAAACAGGGCGATAAAGCTCAAGCTATTAAAGTTCTGGAAGATTTTCAGCGACAAGGTATACGAAACACAGCCATTTTGGGGCAGTTGGATGCCTTGAGGAACTAGGGATACTTAGCAAAAGAGTATTTCAAGCAAGGAGGGGAAGTTCATATGGGTAGTACCAGAATGGTAGTTTCTCCTTCAAGGTTCTATAGCACTATCCCACCGCTCCGCTGTTGCAAAATATCCGAATACTTCCCGCCTAATTCCAGCGCCGCCTCTATGCCGGTTACATTCCAGCCGCTTACGAACCCGTCCGCAAAGGGAAGTATCAATTCACCCGTGTTAAGTTAATGCTACGTGAGGATGATCGCTATACGGCAAGGGACTATTGCCAATTTTTGTATAAGGTCTGTCCCGCTCTCAAAAACAGAGACAGCTTCACCGGCAACTATGATGATGGAAAACGGATATGTTGACGATGCCCCGTACCGCTTCTTATTTCTTTGTTTTTGTGCTACAGTTTTCGCCATGAATAAGAAAGCCTTCCGTTCTGATCTGCTCCTGCTGCTTACTGCGCTTTTTTGGGGCTTTGGGTTTGTCGCCCAGCGGTCGGGTATGCAGTACGTGGGACCTTTTACGTTTAATGCCGTTCGATTTGTACTCGGAGGTCTTTCCCTGCTACCCGTTCTTGTATTCCGCAGACGTAAAAACCTTGAGTGCCATAGCGCTACGGCTGAAGCATGTATCCAGTCAAGCCTCACTACAGGAACGATTCTCTTTTTTGCTGTTATGATCCAGCAGATCGGCATCATGTTTACCACCGCCGGTAATGCTGGTTTTATCACGGGGTTATACGTGGTGATCGTTCCTATAGTGGGTATTTTTTTCAGGCGCAAAACTGGTAAGTTCACATGGATAGGCACAATGTTTACCTTGCTCGGCATGTACTTTATCAGCACGGCAGGACATTTTGACACCATAAACATAGGAGACGGCATAATATTTGTAAGCGCGTTCTTCTGGGCGGTTCACGTCCTCCTGATCGACCGCTTTGTGCGGCAAAACGATCCGATACAGCTTTCCGTCGGGCAGTTTATCGTGTGCGGTATTCTCTGTAGCGTTTGTACCTTTGCAATCGAACCGCATCTGAATAGCATAATCGCGCGAGTAGCGCCGGCGCTACTCGAAAAAAGTTTGGTTACGTGGAAACCGCTTATCGTCCTCATAATGGATATTGGCGCTATGGATATATCGTCCATCCTCGACACAATCATACCCATTCTTTACGGCGCTTTTATCTCTGTCGGCGTTGCCTACACCCTGCAAGTCGTGGCTCAAAAAGACGCCCCTCCCGCACACGCCACTATTATTCTTTGCTTTGAGGGAAGTTTCGCTGTATTAGGCGGCATTCTTATCCTGCACGAACCCATAGGACGCTGGACTTTGCTTGGTTTTGCGCTTATGCTTACCGGTATACTTATCAGCCAGCGGGAAGTACTACGAGGTATGGATGACAATAATTATCTGAATTCTCATCCCTTTGACGACACCCCTAGATAATCGGGGTTCCAAGCAAAATTATTCTACTCAGAGAGGAACTATCGGGTCTTTGAGTTTAACGACACTACCAGTAAGCAACTACGCGCCGCTAGTAGGCATAGTTACGAGCGGTTAGTAGGCGAGGCGCCCTTTTTTCCCGCAACGGCGCTCCACTCCTATCTTATGTATCGTTCATTATTTTTAATAACGCGGGACGCGCGTACAGGGGCTAACGCGGAGGCTTTTCGAAGTCCGCTGCTTCCAAGAAGGCGTCCTGTCCGGTACGGCGGATATGCCATGCCGTTTTGCCGGTTTTTTCGGCGAAGAACCGGTCATGGGTAACAATGAGCGCCGCGCCCGCAAACTCGTTGATGGCATCGGCAAAGGCGGAGACGGCGAGGGCGTCCAGATGGTTCGCCGGTTCGTCAAGCGCAATGAAAGATACGCCCTGAAGCATGGCGAAGGCAAACAGGAGTTTCCGCGCTTCGCCGGGGCTTAACGCGCACGTCGTGAGCAGAGCTTCCGGTTCGCTGCCGAGCCGGTACACAACGGATAGCGCCGCGCCGCGGTCTTCGTTGTTCAACGCGCGCAGTGTTCTCAGCGCATCGCTACATGCTTCAGGCGAAAGCTCCTGAGGGAGATACCAGAACGCTTCCGGCGGAAGGGTAATGACCGAAAGGATGTGTTTCACGAGAGACGTTTTGCCGCACCCGTTGCCGCCGCGTATCACAATACGCGCGTCATGCCTGATTTCCAATGCGGGATGGCGCAGGCGTATCGTGTTTTCCGCTATGCCTGTAATGCCCGCGGGGAGCGCGTACAGTACTGGTCGCTCCAATTGTTGACCGCGTAAACCCGCGCCTGTTTTCCGCAATCCTTTCACGCTGATCGATGCCAATGCGGACTGTTTTTGCAGCAGGACGCTTTCCAGCGCGGTGGCTTTTTTCCCGCCGGTACGATCCTTGCCGCTTAAGCGGGCTTTGTTGATTTTTCCCCGCGTATCGGAATCGTGTATGTCCAGACGGCTTTTGGACATGCGGGTTCTTTTTTCTTGTTCCGCGGTCCGTACCGCGTCTCTTTGGGCGCGGGATACGGTTTTCACCGCCGAGGCAAGCTCCCGTTTTTGCTCTCTCCAGAAATTTTCTTCTTTCTCAAGGCTGTCAAGCGCGGGTATGGGAGCCGCCGCGATCATCACGGCGCGGCTGCCCCTATTGCTTTCCGCTGGCGTGGGTTCCACTATCACCGTGGTGGTACAGAGGGTATTCAAAAAGTCTATGTTATGTGACACTATGATGCCCACGCCGCCGAAACGGGACAGTTCATTATACAATAGCTCTATGGTATACTCGTCGATATGGTTTACGGGCTCATCCAATATGAGTACATCGGGCTTACGGATCAGCGCATCGGCTATGATACAGCGTTTTTTCTCGCCGCCGCTTAACGTATCCCAGCGTTCCGCCCAATCATCGCCGATTTCCAGCCGCGCCGCCATAGGAAAAAACGCGGGATCGTTCAGTATGTCGGGATCGGAGAACCATGCGGGCGCGGTCTCCATGTCTTGCGGGTAGACCCGCGCCTTTGGAGCGGAAACGCCGCCGCTGTCCGGGGTAAGCTCGCCGGTAATCAGTTTGAGTAGCGTTGTTTTTCCGCTTCCATTTGGGCCTATGAGAGCTGTCCAGCCGCGTCCAAACGTAAGCGACAGATTCAAAAATACCGGTCTCGAATCATAAGAAAACGAAATATCGCGCAACAAAATAAACATGGGTACTACCATACTTGAAACTCAAGCAATATGCAAGGCAACGTCGTACTGTACTGTAATGGAGGGTTTTATGAAACGGGTGTTTTTTATGCTTATAGGCGCGGCGGCGTTGTGTTACGCATGTTCAAGCTCAAATACGGAAACGGCTTTACAGGAAGCGTTTAATGTCAACGATAGCGCTTCAGCGCCGGTCTTTTTGGGGTGCAATGCGCTTTCCGCGACTGAAATACGGTTTCAGTTCTCACTGCCGGTTACGCTTCTTTCCGCGCGTTTTTCGCCGGATATGGAGGTGGAATCCGCAACCGGAGGAGCGGAAGTCATTATTACGGTACGCGAGGGTGCGGAGGCGGGTGAACGAATAACCGCGGATATTCTTGTTGAAGATGAACATCAAAATACGCTTAATGTGCTTACTCCTTTTAGGATACGCAATAACAGAATGCCTTCTTTCGTGATCACCGAGATCCGCAGTGAGACAGCGAAACCGAAAGGCGAGTTTGTAGAACTCACTATGCTAAGCGATGGCAATCTGGGGGCGTTACGCATGTTTGTCGCGACGAACAGCATGGAGGTACCGGTGTTTGAATGTGAGCCTGTCGAAGTGAAGAAAGGCGAATATGTGGTCATTCATCTGCGTTCTTATGAAGACGGTTCCGTGGATGAATACGGCGCGGATCTCGCTACTGCTGCCGCGAAAGACGCCCACGCAACCGCGCGGGATTTCTGGCTTCCGGATTCGGCGGAGCGGCTTCGGAAAACGGACGCGGTTTTCTTCCTTGATCAGGATGACGCCATACTGGACGCGGTTTTGTTTTCCGCAGACGGTACGTGGGGTTCCAAGACGTTTTCAGGCAACATGGCAAAAGCGGCGATCCTGTTGGGCGAACACGGGGCGTGGGCCGCGGCGTCCGGCGGGGCTTTTTCCCCGTCTGACGCTTTTTCCAGCGCGAACACGACCAATACAAGGACGATCTGCCGGAAAGAGGCTGCCGCCGATACAAACAGCGCAACGGACTGGTACGTCACCGTTTCAAGCGGGGCGACGCCGGGTAAGCCGAATAATACTGCTACGTATGTTCCGAAATGAGAAAGAATAAGGAAGGCGGATTATGTTTCCCATGGGCAGAGGAGCCGCTCAAGGAGGTCAACAAGAGCGAAAAGCACCAGCCCAAGCATACTCATTGCAAGGATACCGGCGAACATGTCGGCATAAGCCACCCGTGTCCACGCATCTACAATGAGGTAGCCGAGTCCGGTTTCCGCGGCAAAGGTTTCCGCCAGAAAGAGAACGGCTATCGCGGTGCCAAGGCAGACGCGGAGCGCGGTACACAAATCGGGCAGGCTTGCGGGCAGGATCACATGGATGAAGATCGCAGCCCGATGTGCGCCCATTGAGCGTACTGCGGTAACGCAGTTTTCACTTACCCGTCCGGCTGCATCGCGTACGGCAAGGAGCACCTGACTAAAGATTGTGAAGGCTAACAGAAAGATTTTTGAGGCATTGCCCAGTCCTAAAAACAGCATGATAAGGGGAAGAAAAGCGACTTTAGGCAATGGGTGCATGATATATACAAACGGCGAAATAACGGCATTGAGCCGTTTCGAGCGTCCGGCGGCAAATCCAAGCAGCGCCGCGGGGAAGAAGCCTGTGATCAATGCCCAGCAAAGGCGGTGTAAGCTGGCTGACAGATGTTTTTCCAGCACACCGGTTTTCCCAAGCCGGATTAAGCTGGTAAATGCCGCAAGAGGATGAGGGAGAAAGGGTTTGTTCACCGCCCGCGCGGCCAATGCCCACAGCAAGCCTACCGCTATAAGGGCAATGGCGATGCCGATTACTTTGTTGAACCGCAACGGACGGTCAGGGCGGGTTTTGATTTCAGGAAAACGTTCCTTCTTCCGCGCCTGCTGGGGTGGGGTAGACACGTTCACTTATTTTACGGTGATGATTTCATACGAGCCGGAGCCCAGCCCTATCTTTTCAGCATGATCTATCTGACCGCGCCAATCCGTTGTGGGGTGTACATTGGTGAAGTGATCGTCATTGCCGTTTGCGTCTTTGTGAACATGTTCCCGCTCGCATAAAACGCTCGTACGGACTTCCGGCGCGGCGTTTACCGCGTCAATACACGCTTTATCAAGCGCGACCGGATCGAAACTTGCGAACATACCGATGTCGGGAATAACCGCCGCATCGTTTTCGCCGTGGCAATCGCAATACGGTGAAACGTTATTCACGATATTGATGTGGAAATTAGGTCGCCCGTCAACGACGGCTTTTGCGTATTCCGCGATTTTTGCGCCGAGTTTTACTGAAGATGATTCGGTTGCGTTTGAGATGGCGTCAAAGTTACATACGCCGATACACCGTCCGCAGCCCACGCATGTGTTCTGATCGATATACGCTTTACGGTTCCCGCTGAAAGAAATCGCCTTCTCGTTACAGTATGTGGCGCACCTCTTACAGCCGGTACAAACGCTCTGATTGACCTGCGGCTTGCCGTCGTTGTGCATGATCATCTTGCCGGCGCGGCTGCCGCACCCCATACCGAGATTTTTAAGCGCCCCGCCGAAACCAGCGCCTTCGTGTCCTTTGAAGTGATTGAGGGAGATGACAATATCCGCGTCCATAATAGCCCGCCCGATTTTGGCGGTCTTGCAGTATATGCCGCCGTTCACCGGAACCTCTACATCGTCCGTGCCTTTTAAGCCGTCCGCAATAATGTTCCGGCAGCCCGTTGTCTCGTAGTTAAAGCCGTTTTCGGCTGCGGCGTCAAGGTGGAGCAGCGCGTTATTCCGTCTGCCGACGTACAAGGTGTTGCAATCGGTCAGAAACGGTCTCCCGCCTAAAGACTTTACCTTATCGACAACGACTTTTGCCCAATTCGGGCGTAAAAACGCCATATTACCGGGTTCACCGAAATGTATTTTAATAGCGGCATATTTGTTAGTAAAATCGATCCGCCCAATGCCCGCTTTAACGATAAGCCTGTTTAATTTTGAAAGAAGACTGTCTCCATTTTTGCACCGCAAATCCGTGAAATATACTTTTGAATTCATACTTAACCCTCCTAAATATGTATGATATATAGTTATATAAGAACAGTACTAACTAGGTATAATGAATAGTGTGTGAAAAGTATCCGTTATATAAAACCGGTCATATATTTCGGAGGAGGTTCATTTCGTAGCGCTGCTTTCACGCCTGCATATCCCATGATTGCATCGCTTTTATAAGCGATTCGTTGAAAAACTGCCAGTCATGCGCTCCTGTCCATTCTTCATACGTGTAGTCAAACATCATTTTCTTCATTTCTTCGGCAAAACGCCGATTCTCTTCTAGTAAATTATCTTCGGTTCCACACGTCATATAGATTTTCGGTTTCTCCACATGGTTTTTCTCGGATTCTTCCACAGATCTTGCCGCGTTCTTTGCAAGTTTTAATATAATATCGCTGCTGCCGTATTGGAAATCTTCACCGAAGATCATTTTGAGATCATGGACGATGGACGCTGCATCAGGTCCCGTCTGGCTGTAACGCTCCCATTCTTTGCGGAGATTTTGCAGTATCTCATTGAGGAATAAACACGCCGGAGAAATCGCCCCGCAAAACCCATATTGGGCGGGTTTTGAAAGCGCCAGCTTCAAGGCGCCGTATCCGCCCATTGAGCAGCCTATGACTGCGGTATCTTCCCGTTTTGTAGAAATAGTGAAATTTCTTTTACAGATTTCGGGAAGTTCTTGGCTTATATAGGTAAAATACCGGTACCCAAACTTCATATCGGCATAAAAACTCCGCCCAACTTCCGGCATAATAAATACTGTATCCGCATGTTTGGCAATTAACGGAACCATAGCGTTATAAAGCCACGTTCTGTTATCGCCGTGTAAGCCATGCAAAAGGTACGCGACTCGGTAGGTAGTTCGTTTCTCTGCTTTTTCTGGACAGAATACGCTCAATCCGGTATGCATGCTAAGCGTTTCGGAAAAGATATTACCCTCTAGGATCATAGAAAAAGGATACTACATATATGAAAAAAAGTATAGTAGTATGATACATTGATTCCGTATTTCTTTCCTTTTGACGACGCCCTCTAGGGCTTGACGGAACGGTAGATTCGGTAGTATATCCCTTTTGAAGGGATAGAACAAAGAAAAAAAGTTGCTAGAATACATACATATTAGACGCTACGACCGCTTGACACATTTTCTTTTAGTATGTATACTTTTTCACATGAATATAAGTTATGCTTATTTATACATGGTATCTCTACCTGACCGTGAGTCTTTGTTCGCTATTGCAGGCGCGCAAGACCCTAGTTCAGCGATCCCCCCCCCCCCCCGCAGAATCTGATTTAGTTTTAGTAATTAGTTTTCCCTATAGAACATATGTCTCATTGCGGAGGGCGTTTGGCTCAAAAAACACGTCCGGCGTTGGCGCGAATGAGTCAGCCGTTACAACGAATGACCCAGCCGTTACAACGAATGACCTAGCCGTTACAACTAATGAGTCAGCCGTTACAACGAATGACCTAGCCGTTACAACGAATGACCTAGCCGTTACAACGAATAACCCAGCCGTTACAACTAATGAATCAGCCGTTACAACTAATGAATCAGCCGTTACAACTAATGACCTAGCCGTTACAACGAATAACCCAGCCGTTACAACGAATGACCTAGCCGTTACAACGAATGACCCAGCCGTTACAACGAATGAGTCAGCCGTTACAACGGATGACCTAGCCGTTACAACGGATGACCTAGCCGTTACAACGAATGAGTCAGCCGTTACAACTAATGACCCAGCCGTTACAACGAATACCTCATCTCTTACAACACTCCTGAATGGCGCTATCCGATTGCGCCGGTTGGCTTGGACTGTCGCGGCGGCGGAATACGCGCCGGAGAGAACAGGAAAGCGCCGGAACCCTCGTTTGAGTTCCCCGCGCTTCATCAGAACAACAACATCTCAGCTAGTACTACTTCTAAAATCATACGTTTTTAGACGTTTTATATTTTTGTCTTTCTATAATGGAGCATGATATGGCAAAAACTAGCGAGTGGTTGCCGGGACCTCGCTCTGAGATCCTGGCTATGTGCCGCAACTGGATCAACTACATGACAGCGGAGCGGCGCGCGGCGTGGGGCATCCCCCACGATCAATTCACGGAACTTCAGACCCTC
>JAISMJ010000050.1 GCA_031276815.1 Treponema sp. | reverse complement strand
CCCCCCCCCCCCCACAGACGCCGATACACAGTATTATATAGACAGCAGCCGGACATGCCGTCCTGAATTCCCGCAGTATCGCGCTCCGCGGAGCGCGGGACGCGGGCGGTTTTTCTCACACCGCGCCGGTTCGTCCCGAATCGCGGCGCTTCCGGTTCCGGCGTTTTCCTTATATTTCTCAATTTTTCCGAGTTTCTCTACTCTGATAGACAGTCTCGTTAGCATGTGCGCTACTCTCATTATCGCTAGCGATAGCGTTGTTATCGCTAGCGATAGTAGTCTTATCGCTGGCGATAGTGTCGTTAGCGGCGGCGATAGCAGTCTTATCGCCAGCGATAATGTCGTTATCGCTTGCGATAGCGGTCTTATCGCCAGCGATAGTGGTCTTATCGCTGGCGATAGTAGTCTTAACGCCGGCGATAGCGGTCTTATCGCTAGCGATAGTGGTCTTATCGCTGGCGATAGTAGTCTTAACGCCGACGATAGCGGTCTTATCGCTGGCGTTAAAATCGTAATCATCCGCGCCTTTACCGCGCGATGACTATATTTTTGTAAAGGAGTTTTTTATGTCTGGAAAACATTACATCCCGACTAAAGAATCGGAGTTCTTTGAGTGGAGCGAAAATCTTATCGCCGTTTCCACCGCGAACAAAACCGTCTGGGGGCTGCCGGAAGACAAGCTCTCTGAAATCCAAGCCCTTCATGTTGAAGCGAAGGCGTTGTACGAAAAATGTAAAACAGCGTCTTACACCAAAATTGACATGGAGCTGAAGCGCGAAAAGGAGGAGCAACTCAAGCATCTTGAAGAGGTGTTCGTCAGGAACAACCTGCAGAACAACGACAAGATGACGGACGCGGGACGTACCGCGCTGCGGATTCCTATTTATGACACGCATCCCACGCCGCATCCGAAACCGGATACCATTCCGGAGACGGAAGTTGAGACGCCGCATCCGCGGGTAGTGCGGATCAAGTTCCGGGATGAACACGCGGCGCGGTGGGGGAAGCCTGAGCATGTGCATGGTCTGGAGTGCTTGTGGGTGATAGCGGACGCGCCGCCTTTGAAGGTGAAGGACCTGCTTCATTCGGACTTTGCCACGAAAAGCCCGCTGGAACTGGCGTTTGAAGAAGACGAGCGGGGGAAGCGGGTGTATTTTGCGGTGAGATGGGAAAGCGGGACCGTGCTGAAAGGGGACTGGAGCGAGATATATTCCGCCGTTATTCCCTAACGCTTTATGGAATAACGCGCTATTTCATAGCGAGTAATGAGACGCCGCTCCCGTAAGAGGAGCGGCGTTCCCGCGGGCGTCTGCGGGAACGGTTGCGCCCATTAGTCGCGTATATACGGACGGCGGTCATAAAACGCAAAACACTATATGCAGAAGGAGACATTGAAATAATGAAGAAAAGAACGATAAGCGGCGCATTACGCGCGGCGTTGTGGTGCGCGGTGATGGCGGCTGCGGCGTCAGGCTGCGCGAATAGTCCCGCACCGGCGAGCAATCCCATACCAGCAAACAATCCCGTACCGGCGGACGGGCTGTCCCTTGACGAGGGCATTGCCCGCATAGCCCACGACCATGAAGCGGGGCTGCCGGAAAACACCCGTATCGCGGTGGTGAACTTTGAATCCCCCTCCGCGTTCTTCAGCGACTATGTGCTTGAGGAACTTCAGGCGGTTCTGGTGAACAACAAGCGGCTGGTGGTAACGGAACGCGCCAACCTTGAACTATTACGGAACGAATTGGACTTCCAGATGTCTGGCGAGGTAAGCGATGAAAGCGCCATACCCATCGGACGCCGGCTGGGCGCTCAGGTGATCGTTACCGGCGGGTTGACCGATCTGGGAGGAAGCTACCGCTGCCGGTTCAACGCCATCGACATAGAGAAGGCGGTGCGTCAAGTTTCTCCGGGTGTTACCATACGGAACGACCGCACCGTCGCGTATATGCTGCCCAAAGAGACGCCCGCGGCGCTGCCGGCGACTATTCCGGCGAAGCCCGATCCCGCGCTGGCAGTGTTGTATTTCAACGTGGGCTTTGCCCATTACGAGGCGAAGCGGTATGCGGAAGCGGTCGCGGACTTTACCCGCGCGCTGGAAATCAAGGCGGATGATGAAGGGTCTCTGCGCTACCGCGCGTATGCGTATAACGGACTCCAAGACTATGACAAGGCTATTGGAGACGCGAGCCGTTTGATAGGGATGCAGCCGGACAATGCGGAACATTACTTTATCCGGGGTAATGCCTCCTATTACAAAGGGGAGTATGACCATGCGATAGTGGACTACAATGAGGCGTTACGGCTTAACCCTAATTCTGTTGAGACATACAATAACCGGGGTAATGCCTACGCTGACAAAGGGGAGTATGACCGCGCGATAGGGGACTACAATCAGGCGTTACGGCTCAACCCCAATTTTGCGGAGGCGTACAATAACCGGGGTACTGCCTACTGGGGCAAAGGTGAGCATGACCGCGCGATAGGGGACTACAATCAGGCGTTACGGCTCAACCCCAATTATGCGAAGGCGTACAATAATCGGGGGTATGCCTACTCTATGAAAAAAGACTATGCCCGAGCCCGCGCGGACTGGGAGAAGGCTTTACAGCTTAATCCAAGCAATGCTTATGCGCGAGAATGCCTTGAATGGCTGCGGGGAATAGGGCATTGACCGCATGGCGGTTTTCACGCCGCACACTGCGGCGAAGGAGGGCGTATGAAGGGCGGATAGCGGTTTGCCGGAATTAATCCCCGGTGGCGGGCGGTTGTCAACCAGCCTTTGCCGGAGGAACACAATGCCCGATTAGGGCTCATTTTACAGAAATACGGCGCTGAGTGCGTCGTTATAGGAGAGAAATTTTATGGCAATTTTTGAAAAACGTATTGTAGCGTTTATTGACATCTTGGGGTTCACGAACCTTGTAAAAACCGGAGCAGAAACCGAAAATGAGACTACTCTTGAAGATATATATAATATTCTCAAGTATCTTTCCGCATGGCAAACAAGGCAGCCGAATACATGGGATCATAGATTTATCAACAGTGATCCGGATGTGCAGCAAAACACGCAAGCGTATGAAGTCAAAAATCTATACTGCACCTGCTTTTCGGATTCTTTAGTGGTTTCAATGCCTTATGACGATATGCGATTCCCTCGACAGTTCTCGACCTTTGTGTCCAACTTGGCGCATATCGGCTCTAAATTAATACAACTCGGCGTACTCATACGCGGCGGAATAGCCAAAGGGAAACTCATGCATGACTCGCAAGGAATTATATTCGGTCCCGCCTTTAATGAGGCATACGATATAGAAAGAAACAAAGCGGAATATCCGCGGATAATCCTCTCGGCTGATTTGGTTAATTTACTATATTCATATCCAACAAATTCCGGCGCGCTGCAATATCCCTATCGGTACTTCTTGAAACGCTTTGATGACGGCTGCGTTGGTTTGCACCAGATGACATTTTTTGAATACCAACACGCTATCTATTCAAATGAGCTAACAAGATCAAGAACCAGCTTGCTCAAAAAATTAGATGAACATCTTTGCGATCCAAAAGTGTTCAGGAAATACAGATGGCTGACGGATGAGCTTAATACGTTAGATATTGACTGCACTCTAAAGATAAAAACCGATCTAACAGACGGAGGAACAAAGCCTTATAATATTTTCTACAGAGAGGTCAATCCGGACAGTACATCACTATAAGCGAGGGTAGGGCATTGACCGCAGGGCGGTTTCGCGCCGCATACTGCGGCGAAGGAGCGCGTATGAAGGACGGATAGCGGGTTGCCGGAATAATCCGGCGATAAGCGAATGTTCCAGAGACATGCAAAAATAGTCCGGTGGGATACGCCTTCGCGAGAAGGTTGCGATATACAAACAATAGTAAAAGAAAGAATGTCAAAATAGAAACGGCATAGCTCCCATGCGGGGCTATGCCCTCTTTTTCAGGGGGCAGCCGGCGGCGTGTGCATCGCTTCAGCGCAGCCGCTGCGAAGACGGGCGTATGAAGGGCGGATAGGTCAGTCCACAGAAGCGATTTAATAACGGTATTCGGCACATAAACGGGTTCCGATTATTAACGGCAAATTCTTTAAATTTCACTTGACATAAATACTAGTATGAGTTATACTATTTCCAATCTTGCCCTTGTAGCTCAGTCGGTAGAGCATATCCATGGTAAGGATAAGGTCAACGGTTCGATTCCGTTCGAGGGCTTGTTGAGATTATGAAAGAGTTTTTCTGAGAACGCCGCTCTAGTGGAACGGTAGTTTTGGCAATTTCTATTATAACCGGAGGAAGGTATGGCAACGAAAAAAACAGCGGTTGAACTTATTGCGCTTCAGTGTAGTGAATGTAAACGAAGAAATTATACAACCCAAAAAAATAGACGGAATTCTCAAGAGAAATTCGTATTTAGTAAATATTGTCCTTTTGACCGCAAACATACCATTCATAAAGAAACAAAAATTAAGTAAAGAAAGGCTTTTCTATCGGGTGTAATGGGAAAGCAATCTTCGGAAACGTATTTCTGATTTCGTGAAAATTTTTTTCCAAAAATTCGGTTGTCTATATCTATAGAAGATTTTGGGGGGAAAGTTCAAAGAACTGTTAAAATATATTTCTAGGCCAGTAGCTCTAATGGTAGAGCGCCGGTCTCCAAAACCGGATGTTGTGGGTTCGAGTCCTACCTGGCCTGTATTGCTTTTAAGCATCAAAAAGGGGTGCTGGTTCTTGCTCTTTGCAAGAATTGAAACTGAAAAGAGGTTTCCATGGAAACGATAAAGAAAAAAGAAAATAAACTCGTTACTTTTGCAAAAGAATCTTACACAGAACTCCGCAAGGTAGTATGGCCCAGTAGAGAAGACGTGATCAGCTCTGTAAAGATTGTCATTATCTCCACCGTTATCATTGCGGCTGTACTAGGGCTGATCGATGTATTGCTGCTTCTCGGCATACAAGCGATATTCTAACATACGTGGTTAGCGTGGTACAAAAAAGCGCCGGTGGTTGCTATACGACAATTTGACGGCGCTTTATGGTTTACGTAAAGGAAAAATATGGCTACAGGCTGGTATGTCCTTCAGGTCTATTCAGGATTTGAAAGTAAAATAGAAAAAACTATCCGTATGATGATTGATAGCGGAGAATTGGATAAAGAAATCGTACGGGATGTCAAGGCGCCATCTGAATCTTTGGTGGAAACAAGAGATGGAAAGAAGCGTTCTCAAACTCGCAAGATACTTCCGGGTTATATTTTGGTAGAAATGGATCTTCCAGATAATAATTGGAAGGCTACCTGTCAAAAAATAAGACAAATTCAAGGTATTACTACTTTTGTTGGAACGGTTGCCGCTAAAAAACCTCAACCCCTGCCCGGAGATGAAGTACGCGCTATCTTGCAAAAATCAGGTGATATTAAAGGAGAACGTTCCGTACATGCCCGTCAATCGTTTTCTACGGGTGAGGAGGTTAAAATTACTAGCGGTCCTTTTGAATCTTTCACCGGAATTATTGAAGAAATTGACCCCGCGCGGAATAAGCTTAAGGTTATGGTAGGTATCTTCGGCAGAAATGCGCCGGTTGAAGTTGATTTATTACAAGTTGAGAAGGTATAAGTAAGGTTCTGGAATTAGGGGAGCACTATTCGGGAACCAAGCAATGGTTTCATGGTATGTTTTTTGTTTCCCCTCTTTTTATAGAAAAGTAGGAGAGGGATACACACCCTCGCTAGGTGTGAGAAATCGCAAAAACCTGCAAATTATCACATCATACTACAAAGGAGAAAATATGGCAAAGAAGAAAATTGCTACTAGCATCAAGCTGCAATGTCCTGCCGGTAAAGCGACTCCCGCTCCGCCTGTAGGTCCTGCGCTTGGTCCGCACGGGGTAAGCGCCCCCCAGTTTGTCCAGCAGTTCAACGATAGGACAAAGGCTATGGAACCGGGACTTGTGATACCGGTAGTCGTTACCGTGTATACGGACAAGACATTTACTTTTATTCTCAAAACCCCGCCCGCAGCAGTCTTGATCAAGAAGGCTGTGGGCATTGAGAAAGGGTCGAATGAGTCGCATAAGTCCAAGGTTGGAAAGCTTTCCAAATCGAAATTGGAAGAAATCGCCAAGATGAAGGCGCCCGATTTATCGGCACTTGATCTTGAAGGCGCAAAGAAGATCATCGCGGGTACTGCTCGTTCCATGGGCGTTGAGGTGGAAAAATGAAGCATGGTAAAAAATATCGCGAAGCGGTTAAAAAGTACGATCCCGCAGTGGTTTATGATGCAAAAGGCGCTTTTGATTTGGTTAAAACAATGGCATTCGCCAAATTTGACGAGACTATTGATCTGTCGATAAAGCTTCATCTCAAGAAAAGTCAGTCTGTACGAGACACCGTGGTGCTTCCCCATCAATTTAAGGGCGAAAAACGGGTGTTGGTGTTCTGTAAACCCGAAAAAGAAACTGAGGCAAAAGAAGCTGGCGCGACGTATGTGGGCGCTGATGACCTTATCGAAAAGGTGAAGGGCGGCTGGCTTGATTTTGACGTTACGGTTGCCACGCCGGACATGATGAAAGACGTTGGTAAGCTCGGCATGGTGCTGGGACGCCGCGGACTTATGCCCAACCCCAAAACCGGAACCGTTACCTTTGATCTCAAGAGCGCTCTTGCGGAACTTAAAAAGGGACGTACCGAATTCCGTGCGGACAAGACAGGCGTTGTTCATCTTGCCATCGGTAAAGTGAGCATGGACAGCGATAAACTGGCGGAAAATGCAAGGACCGTTGTTTCGGAGATCAAGCGGAAGAAGCCTGCCGATGCGAAGGGTGAATTTATTCTGTCTGTTTCGGCATCGACAACCATGGGACCCGGTGTGTGGGTTTCTATTAAGGAGGAATAATGGCTATTGTTGCAAAAAAAGAACAGCCGGTGAAAACTGCGGCAATAAACGAGTTGAAAGAAGCTTTTGGAAGTGCGCCTGATTTTATTTTTGCCGACTATCGTGGGCTTACCGTAGAGCAGATAACTAATCTTCGGAAGCGTCTTATGGATAAGGAAGCGATTTTTAAGGTTGTAAAGAATAACTTTGCCCGTATTGCATTTGAGCGGCTTTCTGCGCCTGATGTGTCATCTTATCTTACAGGACCGACCGCCGTTACTATTGCGCCGAGGGATTCAAACGAGGTGGCGAAAGCCTTGTTCGACTTCACCAAAGAAGCCTCGCAGCTCAAGATAAAAGGGGGGCTGATTGGGAATTCGGTGTACACCTCTCAAGAAATGGATGCCTTCGCAAGACTGCCGGGTAAACTACAGCTTATCGCTATGCTTATGTCCTGCATGAATGGACCTACTCGCAATCTCGCAGTTGCCCTCAACGATGTCAATGCACGTCTTGTACGGACGATCAAAGCTATCGGAGATAAGAAGGCTGAAGCTTAAAAACGTGTATAAACCGTCAGGCTTCGTTACTGCCGTTCCTGTCGGTTCATTATAAGTGTATCTGTATAGATAACACATTTTATTTTAGGAGAAGATAATATGGCAGAAATTACAGCGGATCAGATTTTAGATACTATCGCATCTATGACTGTTCTTGAAGTCTCGGAACTGGTCAAAAAAATGGAAGAGAAATTCGGCGTTTCCGCAGCGGCGCCCGTAGCGATCGCGGCGACCGGCGCGGTTCCCGGTGGAGCGGCTCCCGCAGCGCAGGAAGAAGAGAAAACCGAATTCAATGTCATTCTCAAGGCGTATGATGACACCAAGAAAATCGCGGTCATCAAAGAAGTCCGTAGTGTTACCGGGCTCGGTCTTAAAGAAGCCAAAGAATTGGTTGAAGGCGCGCCTAAACCTTTGAAAGAAGGTATTTCTAAAGAAGATGCTACGAAGATCAAGGATGCCGTTACTGCCGCAGGCGGTACGGTGGAGATTCAATAGACAATTGTACTGAAAACATCGTAAGTGCCGGTAATTAGGTACACGTGTATTGAATACGATATGGACGGTAAAATTAACCTATAAGGCTGTACTTATACTGATGAATAGCCGGAAGCCTTCAACACAAAGAAGTTTTTTGGCTGATTAAGTGGGAGGTGCGAAGGACTTATTATGTGGAAAATGTTTTACCGTCCATGTTTTATTATTAGAGTTATATTTAAGAATCCATAATGCAATAATTCAGGAGGGTTTTCGTGGTTAGAAGAGACAAAGACAGATTGCTTATTGGAAAAGATATTGAGAATGGCATAGATCTGAAGGATGTGATGACTATGCCGGATCTAATTGACATTCAGCTTTGTTCTTATGAACGTTTTTTACAATGGGAAAAGTTAAAAAACCATGAGCTTCTTGAAAATCAAGGACTTGAGGAAGCCTTTAGGATGACTTTTCCTATTGAAAGCCAAAATGGGGAAATCTTTTTAGAATATGAGTATTATACCCTTGATGAAAACGATATTAAATTTACCGAGCATGAGTGCAGACAAAAAGGATTGACGTATGCGCTGCCTCTCAAAGCTCGTATGAACCTTATCTTCCAGCAGACCGGTGAAATCAGACAAAAAGATATCTATATGGGTGATATTCCTATAATGACCGAGCGCGGCACCTTTATCATAAACGGGGCGGAACGGGTGGTTGTAAGCCAAATTCACCGTTCTCCGGGTGTTATCTTCAGCCATGAGAAGGGAGTGTTTTCTTCGCGTATCATCCCGTATCGTGGATCATGGTTGGAATTCGAGATTGATCAGAAAAAAGAGCTGATTTATGCCAAGATCGATCGTAAGAAAAGGATTTTAGGCACCATTTTTCTCCGTGCGCTTGGATTCCAGACAAGGGAAGAAATCATTAGAGCTTTTTATAAAACTGAAACCATAGATATAAAAGATGATCGCGAGACGCGGGAGAATATCAACGCGCGGGCGCTTGCATCAGCCGTGTGGATCGATTCGGAAGGCGAGGACGCAGTTGACGGAAAGAAAAAATTGTACCGCGCGGGCGAAAAGATGCATCCGCACAATGTTGATGAATTCCTCGTAAACAATATTACTGCTATTGAGGTGATAGACTTTGATGCCGAAGGATCGCTCAATTCACCCATGCTCCTTAACTGTTTTGAGCGGGAAGAGATTAAATTTCTCACATCAGAAATGCAGGGCATTGATGAACCTTCCAAAGAAGACGCTATTAACGCGGTATACTCGATGATCATGCCCGGTGATTCCATCACTGTGGAAGCTGCCGAAAAAGACTTGATGAGCATGTTCTTTACCAGCCGCCGCTATAATTTGGGCAAGGTTGGACGTTATAAACTCAACAAGAAATTCGATCTTGATATGCCGGATACGGAATTTACTTTGAACAAAGATGATATTATCGCCACAATGAAATTTCTTATCAAGGTGTACATCGGTAATGAAAATATAGATGATATTGATCATATGGGTAACCGCCGCGTCCGTTCTGTGGGCGAGCTTATGACAAATGTGATGAAAAGTGCGTTCAGCCGTATGGAGCGTATCGTGAAGGATCGTATGAGCCTTAAAGAAGTCGATACGATTAAACCACAAGATCTCATCTCTATAAAACCTATTGTGTCCGCAATAAAAGAATTTTTCGGTTCAAGCCAACTCTCCCAGTTTATGGATCAGGTAAATCCACTTGCGGAATTGACTCATAAGCGTCGTCTGAATGCATTGGGTCCCGGCGGTTTGAGCCGTGATCGTGCTGGTTTCGAGGTACGCGATGTGCATTACACACACTACGGCAGAATGTGTCCCATTGAGACGCCCGAAGGTCCAAATATTGGTCTTATTGTATCGTTGGCTAACTATACTAGCGTGAATGAGTACGGTTTTCTTGAATCGCCGTACCGGAAGGTAGAAAATGGCATTGCCACAACCAAGGTAGAATACCTTTCCGCTATGGATGAGGATAAGTACTACATTGCCCAGGCTTCGGCGAAGCTGAATGCGGACAATTCCTTTACTGATGCTCAAGTTTCCTGCCGTAGACAGGGTGACTACACGACAAGAAGTCCGCAGGAAATCCAATACATGGATGTATCGCCTAAACAGATCATATCAGTATCGGCCTCGCTTATTCCCTTCCTTGAGCATGATGATGCGAACCGCGCACTCATGGGTTCTAACATGCAGCGTCAGGCAGTGCCACTGGTGTTTCCGGAAGCGCCCCGTGTGGGAACCGGTATGGAAGGTAAATGCGCTTATGATTCAGGAGTGCTTATCAAATCCCGGCGTCCCGGCACGGTGCTTCGTGTAACGTCCGATGAAATTACGATCAGTCCCGATGACAACAATGGAAGTGAAAAATTCATAGAAACCACGAATGAGGGACTTGATGTATATAAACTCATCAAGTACCAGCGGACGAATCAGGATACATGTTATAACCAACGTCCTGTCGTGCATGTTGGTGACCGCGTGAGCAAAGGACAGGTAATAGCCGATGGTCCCGCAACTCAGAACGGGGAGCTTGCCCTAGGGCGGAATGTACTTGTGGGCTTTATGCCGTGGAATGGGTATAATTATGAAGATTCGATTCTCATTTCTCAGCGTGTGGTGAAGGAAGATATGTTCACATCGGTTCATATAAAAGAATTTATGATGGAAATTCGAGAAACGAAGCTGGGTCCCGAAAAGATCACTCGTGATATACCGAATACAGGCGAAAAAAGTTTAGACTGTCTTGATGCAGAAGGCATCATCATAGTAGGCGCGAAAGTTCGGGCTGGAGATATCCTTGTGGGCAAGGTAACGCCGAAGAGCGAGACCGAAACCACACCGGAATTCAAGCTCCTTAATTCAATATTCGGTGAAAAAGCAAAGGATGTACGGGATACTTCTCTGCGTGTGCCGCATGGGATTGATGGTACCGTTATTGAAATACAGCGGCTTAAACGCACTACGGGAGATGACCTTAATCCGGGTGTTAATGAGGTAGTGAAGGTGCTTGTTGCGGTGAAACGCAAACTCCGCGAAGGTGACAAGATGGCGGGACGTCACGGCAACAAGGGGGTTGTTGCTCGTATCCTTCCAGAGGAAGATATGCCCTATATGGAAGATGGGACTCCGCTTGATCTCTGTCTCACCCCGCTCGGCGTGCCGTCTCGTATGAATATTGGGCAGCTTTTGGAAACAGAACTCGGCTGGGCAGGACTTGCTTTAAATGAATGGTACTCCGTGCCCGTGTTCCAATCTCCGACTACCGAACAGATCGGTGAAAAGCTGAAAGAGGCGGGTGTGTGCAATGCGGATGAAACCCTCCGTGCTAAGACCTTCTTGCGCGATGGGCGTACCGGCGAACTGTTTGTCAACCCAATTTTCTGTGGTGTGATCTACTTTCTCAAACTACATCACCTTGTTGACGATAAGATGCACGCGCGTTCCACAGGACCTTACTCACTTGTTACCCAGCAGCCACTTGGCGGTAAAGCCCAGTTCGGCGGTCAGCGTCTTGGCGAAATGGAGGTCTGGGCGCTGGAAGCCTATGGAGCGGCAAACACTTTGCAGGAGCTTCTTACTATCAAGTCCGATGATATGACCGGACGATCCAAGGTGTACGAAGCTATCGTCAAAGGAGAACCGTCCACCAGTGCCGGTGTTCCCGAATCTTTTAACGTACTTGTACAAGAACTTCGCGGACTTGCCATGGATTTGACTATTTATGACGATAAAGAAAAACAGATCCCGCTGACTGAGAAGGATGAAGACATGATCAACAAGAGGGGACTGAAGAATGGATAACTCAAAGTATACGCCGGTATATAAACGGATAAAAACATATGCACCGCTCACAGTTTTGAGATCAAAGCGGTTATGGAATATAGCGGGAGGATGTTTACTATGAGAGACATACAAGACTTTAATTCTATTAAAATTCAACTTGCGTCGCCTGAAATGATACGAGAGTGGTCATATGGAGAAGTAAAAAAACCCGAAACTATAAATTACCGGACGCTGAGACCTGAGAAAGACGGACTTTTCTGTGAACGGATTTTCGGTACCACCAAAGAATGGGAGTGTTACTGTGGAAAGTTCAAATCAATTCGCTACAAGGGTGTAATTTGCGACCGATGTGGCGTTGAAGTAACGCATTTCAAAGTACGACGTGAACGCATGGGTCATATTGAACTTGCGGCGCCGGTGTCCCACATTTGGTATTACCGTTCTGTGCCGTCCCGTATGGGACTACTTCTTGATATGCCGATGGCAGCGCTTCGTTCCGTACTCTACTATGAAAAATACGTGGTGATAGAGCCGGGCGATACTGATCTCAAGAAGATGCAGGTGCTTACAGAAGAAGAATACGCCGAGTCTCAAGAACGCTATGGCGGTGGCTTTACCGCAGGTATGGGCGCCGAGTCTATCCGTACCTTGCTTGAAAATCTTGATTTGGATGCCATGTCTATCGAACTCCGTGCAAAGATGATCGAAAAAGGCTCAAAATCGGATAAACGTCTTCTAAAACGTATCGAAATAGTTGAGAATTTTCGTAGCTCAAATAACAAGCCCGCATGGATGATCCTCGACGTGATACCGGTTATTCCACCGGAACTCCGTCCTATGGTGCAGCTTGAGGGCGGACGATTTGCAACTTCGGATTTGAACGACCTGTACCGCCGCGTCATCAACCGTAATAATCGGCTACGCAGACTTATGACGCTGAACGCTCCAGACATTATTATCCGCAACGAGAAACGTATGCTTCAGGAGGCGGTTGATGCCTTATTCGACAATTCTAAAAAGAAACGAGTAGTAAAGGGAGCGTCTAATAGGCCCCTTAAATCTATTTCCGACATGCTTAAAGGTAAGCAAGGACGGTTCCGTCAGAACTTGCTTGGAAAGCGCGTGGACTATTCCGGACGTTCGGTCATCACAGTTGGGCCCGATCTCAAGATGTGGCAGTGTGGGCTTCCCACAAAAATGGCGCTTGAACTTTTCAAGCCGTTTATTATGAAACGCCTCAAGGACAAAGGGGTTGTGTACAATATCAATAAAGCGAAACTACTAGTTGAACAGGAGACGCCTGAAGTATTCGCAATACTCGACGAGGTTGTGAAGGAACATCCCGTACTGCTGAACCGTGCGCCTACACTGCACAGGCTGGGTATTCAGGCGTTTGAGCCGGTATTGGTTGAAGGTAAGGCAATCAGGCTCAATCCACTTGTATGCCATGCCTTTAACGCGGACTTTGATGGGGATCAGATGGCAATTCATGTTCCCCTTACCCAAGCTGCACAAATGGAATGTTGGACCTTGATGCTTTCCGTACGTAACCTGCTCGATCCGGCAAATGGTAAGACTATCGTGTATCCTTCTCAAGACATGGTGCTTGGGTGTAATTTTCTCACCAGTGTCAAGCCGAATTCTAAAGGGCAAGGACACCGGTATCTGAGTTTAGATGAGGCTCTTATGGCAATAGATAGAGGCGTTCTTGAATGGGAAGCTATGATCAAAGTAAAGCCGCTTAAACTGCCTGTGTGGGAAAAAGTCGGCAAAGAACAGAAACTGGGCAAAGATGGGCTTATTGAAACAACCGCCGGAAGGCTGGCGTTTAACGAGGAAATGCCTGAAGAGATTCCATTCATCAACTTTGAACTGAAAGATAAGGAGTTACGCGCTCTTATTGAGCAGGTATTTGCAGATCGAGGCTCTTGGATCACCGTGAAGATGGTGGATGCCATCAAAGCAACGGGTTACAAATATGCGACCATTTTCGGAGCGACCATCGGTATTGATGATATTGTGGTTCCGAAAGAAAAAGCGGACATGATTGATAAGGCAAATAGAGAAGTCGATTCGGTACAGAAACAGTATCAGCAGGGACACATCACGGCGCAGGAACGCTACGACCGTGTTGTCGATATTTGGAATAAGTGCAATGATGATCTCACTGTTATCACGATGAAGACGCTGGAAGCCGATAAAAATGGATTCAACTCAATTCACATGATGGCGAATTCCGGTGCGCGCGGAAGCCGCACCCAGATCCGGCAGCTTGCCGGTATGCGCGGTCTTATGGCAAAACCGTCCGGCGATATTATTGAATTACCCATACGCTCAAACTTCAAAGAAGGGCTATCGGTTATCGAATTCTTCATCTCAACCAACGGTGCGCGTAAAGGACTTGCTGATACGGCGCTTAAAACTTCGCAGGCAGGCTATCTGACGCGGCGGCTTGTCGATATTGCTCAAGACGTGGTTGTGAATGAAGATGACTGCGGTACCATCAATGGAATCGCCTACTCGGCAATTAAAGACGGGGAGGAAATCGTGGAGCCGTTAAGCGATCGTATCGTGGGACGCTACACGCTTGAACGCGTCAAGAACCCCATCACTGGTGAAATTATCATTGATATAAATGAAGAGATTACTGAAGAAATTGCTAAGAAGATCGATGATGCAGGCGTCGATACGGTGGCAATTCGTACAGTGCTTACCTGCGAGGCGAAACACGGCGTATGCCGCAAATGTTACGGGCGCAATCTCGCAACAAACCGCTCGGTTAATATTGGCGATGCAGTCGGCACTATCGCGGCTCAGTCCATTGGGCAGCCCGGTACGCAGCTCACCATGCGGACATTCCATATCGGTGGCGCTGCAAGTAAGATCAGCGAAGAGAACCGCATCTTCCTGAAATATCCAGTGTATATCAAAGAAGTGTCTGGTACCCATGTAGAATTACCGGACGGTAAATGGCTCTTTACCCGTAAAGGACAGACCATTGTAAACAAGGTAATGGCTGAATTCAAAATTGAAGACGACGCTGTCCTTCTTGTGGAAGAAGGGCAGCGGGTGTACTATGGTACGGCGCTCATCAGACACGGACAGAAGGAAATTAACGCGCCGGAAAACGCCTTTGCCATGTGTATTGATAATACCCTCTACCTTATCGGGCAGGATCAAAAGCTCGAAATTCGCAACGGCTCCGAATTCCTCGTGAAAAAAGGCGAGGTTGTTGCCGCTGAAAAAACGCTGGCGACATTCGATCCTTTTTCCGATCCTATCATTGCGGAAGTATCCGGACTCATAAAATATGAAGATATTGTAGCTGGATCGACACTGAAAGAAGAAATCGACGAAGAGACCGGCAATAGTGAAAAACGTATCACCGATATTCAGCTTGAAACCAAACAACCCCGTATCGTCATCATTGATGAGGAAGGCAACGAGCTTGCCTCTTATTTTCTCCCCGGTGGCGCATATATCCTCATTGACGAGGGTGAACGTATAAGCGCGGGTAGAACCATAGCCAAGACTCTGAAAGAGTCTGCGAAGGCGAGCGATATTACAAGCGGTCTTCCCCGCGTCAGCGAGTTATTTGAAGCGCGCAAGCCTAAAAGCCCATCGGTTTTGGCACAGGTTTCAGGGATCATTCGTTTTGAAGGTACTATCAAAGGCAAACGTCTAGTCGTTATACAAGACAGGTTCGGCAAGAAATTCAAACACCTCGTTCCCATGAACAAACGGCTGCTCGTACGGGATGGCGATACCGTAGAAGCGGGCGAACCGCTTTGTGTGGGCGCTTCAAATCCGCACGAAATCCTGCATATCATGGGTGAAAGTTACCTGCATCGCTACCTTATGGATGAAATTCAACAGGTCTATCGTCTCCAAGGTGTATCTATCAATGACAAACATATCGGTGTTATCATCAGGCAGATGATGCGTAAGGTTGAGATAGTGGCAGTGGGCGATACAAAATTTATCTACGGGCAGCTGGTAGACAAGCCTCGTTTCCATACGGAAAACGACCGCGTGATTACGGAAGGCGGACAACCGGCGGTTGCCCGTCCGGTATTTCAAGGCATTACCCGCGCCTCGCTTAACATCGACTCGTTCCTTTCGGCAGCCAGCTTCCAAGAGACTACGAAAGTGCTTACCAATGCGGCAATCGCCGGCGTTACCGATGCTCTTCGTGGCTTGAAGGAAAATATCATCATCGGGCATCCGATTCCTGCCGGTACGGGTATGAAACTCTACCGTAATGTAAAACTGTTCGGCGATGAAAACCAAGACCTCGACAAAGAAATGGAAGAGATACTTGAACGCCGCAAGCTCGAAAAAGCCCAGGAAGCAACCGAAGAATACGATTATGATATGGACGATGACTACTATGATGATGAACTGCCGGGTGAATTTGACGAAATGGATGGAGATGACGATAGACCCGAAGATGGTTTTGATGAGGATGATGATTAAACGGAGCTGTCTGATGAAAGAGTATCGCATCGTCTATTTTGTACATTATTGAGGGGGAGGCTGCTGCCTGTATGAGGGCGTTTCGCGTCCTGCCTCATACCAAAAGCGGCGGTATCCCTTTCTTGTATCCCACAAAAATATAGCGCCCAAATTCTACTGTTATTATTCAAATGTACCGCATCGCGCGGTTTCAGTATGCCTAACTATGTAGACCTTGTTTTCGACATTCCAGCCAACTCTTCATTTACCTACAGGATCGACAGTAAAGCCGTAGCCTGTGTGGGCAAGCGGGTCATGGCGCCGCTCGGACGGCGCGGCGCGCTTGGCTTTGTGGTGGGTGAACGGGATATGCTGCCGCCAAACCTCGAAGAAGAAGCCGTAAAATCCATAAGCCGTGTCATTGATAAAGAAACAATCTTCGACGAGCGTGATATAGAGCTTGCCCGCTGGGTCTCTGCATATTACCTTTGCAGCCTTGGACAGGCGCTTGCCGCTATGATTCCGTCCGGTAAAAGAAATAGTGATTATCCTTCGTTTTTCGATAACGATGAGATGCCAGCCATTGCGCTTCCACTTTCTGAAGAACAGGAGTCGGCGTTAGCGGCAATCACGGCACATGACAGCGCGGCTTTGCGCGATCAGAGTTTTCCCATGTTTTATCTGTACGGCGTTACCGGTTCCGGTAAAACCGAGGTGTTCCTTCGCGCCGCTGAAGCGATGCTGAAAGAAGGCAAATCGGTCATATATCTAGTGCCTGAAATCAGTCTTACCATGCAGACCGCGGACGCTATCGGCAAGCGGTTCCGCGGCATTGCGGCTACGCTCCATTCAGGCATGAGCCCCGCCGCTCGCTTTACTGAATGGATGAAGATACGCAGAGGAGATGTTCGTGTGGTAGTGGGACCGAGGAGCGCGGTCTTCGCGCCTGTGCAAAATCTGGGGCTTATCATCATTGATGAGGAACATGACGGATCGTATAAAAGCGGCAGCACCCCGCGCTATCACGCCCGACAGGTTGCCATGCGGCGGTGTAAGGTGAAACACGCGCGGTTGGTCATGGGTTCCGCAACGCCTTCGGTAGAGGCATGGCAGCTCATGGACGTGGCGCACGGGAAGACCGCAGGTAGCGCCGCGCCTATCATGCGCCTCGATCTTACGAAGCGGCTTTCGGGCGGTAAAACGCCTGAGATACGGATCGTTCCTCTTACCCATTCGGATGGCTGCCTTACCAAAGAATTAAAAGAAGAAATAAGCAAAACCGCCGCAATGAACCGGCAGACGATCCTGTTTTTGAACCGGCGCGGTTTCGCTTATTTCTACCATTGTCCGGATTGCGGATTTGAGCTTACCTGTAAACACTGCTCGGTTTCCCTCACCTTTCACAAGGCGCGTAACCGCGCAATATGCCATTACTGCGGCTACAGCGAGACGCCGCCCGCGGTCTGCCCTCAATGTGGTTCCCTGAAAGCCCATTATTCCGGTTTTGGCACCGAGTCGATAGAAGAAGAAGTACGCCATACCTTTCCCGATCTCCGCATCATGCGGGCGGATGCCGACACAACGGGCGGCGGTAAACATATCAAGGAAACATTGGAGGATTTCAAAAACCGCCAATTCGATATACTGCTCGGTACCCAGATGGTGGCAAAAGGTTTAAACTTTCCCGGCGTGCGGCTCGTCGGCGTCGTTTTGGCGGATACGGGGCTGCATATACCGGATTTCCGCGCGACCGAGCGTACGTTTTCCCTCATCGTGCAGGTTGCAGGGCGCGCGGGGCGGTATTTTCCGGACGGCATGGTCATCGTGCAGACTTTGCGTCCCACAGACCCAACTATCACGGGCGCATGTTCCCTTGATCTGACATCTTTTTTTACTGCGGAAATCGCCCAACGCGCAGCTTTGAACTTCCCGCCATGGACGCGGCTCATACATTTTGTCGTGCGCTCAAAAGACGGATCGCGTGCGGATAGGGCGGTTACGCGGCTCGCTTCGATTGTACAGCCCCTCCTGCCACGCGACGCCGACATGCTCGGTCCCGCAGAATGTCCCCTTGGGCGCATCGCGGAAAACTACCGCTACCATATCCTCTTGCGGGGAAAAACCATGTCAACCCTCCATGCAGCGGCGCGCGCCGCGTCTTTGCTGTACGACAAGGGGAGAGACAATCAGGCGTATCTTGAAATTGACGTGGATCCGGTGAGTTTAATGTGATACGAGCGGTATTGAACGCCGCCGCGTTAGCCGTCCGTTTTTCTACATATAGCCAGCCAACGTTGACAACCCGGGTACATGAATGGATACTTTACAAAAGGTCGCCGTAAAGCCCGCGCCTTTAGGCTGCCTTAAGGCATGTGGATATACTATGGAAAGGAATAAAGATTCTTGCGGGGCGCAAGAATACAATGCTTGCGGAGGCTGTAACCGCTGGACTGACAGGGCTTGCTCTGTTGGTTTAAGTTTAGTCTGTGAAACAAG
>JAISMJ010000018.1 GCA_031276815.1 Treponema sp. | reverse complement strand
ACTGACGTTTGAAGAAGACGAGCGGGGGAAGCGGGTGTATTTTGCGGCGAGATGGGAAAACGGGACCGTGCTGAAAGGGGACTGGAGCGAGATATATTCCGCCGTTATTCCATAACGAGTTATCCCATAACGAGTTATTCCATAACGCGCTATTTCATAGCGTGGTATATTCTAACGAGTGATGAGACGCCGCTCCCAAAGGGGAACGGCGTTCCCGCGGGCGTCTGCGGGAGCGGTTGCGCCCGTTAGCCGTGTATATAAAAGAACGGCGGTCATAAAACGTAGAAAATTATATTCAGAAGGAGACGTTGAGCGGTATTGGGCGCATCCGGCGTTAGCGGCGGAGTCCGCGGGCTAACGCCGGAGTGAAGGAGCGGGGGGAATCAGTGAGCCGCGAGGGGGCGCATACGGTTGGGCGGGAAAAGGTTATTCCCAACCGCCCGCGGAGCCGGATATATGGCTGTCAAGGGTTACGTATGGACCCGCGGCGCTGTTGCGCTGTTTAGATGAAGAAGAAGATACTACATATACTACCTTTCCGCTGTTTGCCGAATTAGTGGCGTCAATAGTACCGCCGCTGCGCTTGGTAAACCTTCCATACACATACACGCCGCCGCCATTGGAGGCGGTATTATTGCTTATCTGTCCGCCTTCCATCATAAACGTTCCCCACACATACACGCCGCCGCCGCTGCCAGCGGTATTCCCGCTTATCTCTCCGCCTTTCATTGTAAACGTTCCTTTTTCCCACACAAACACGCCGCCGCCGCTGCCGGTAGTATTCCCGCTTATCTCTCCGCCTTTCATTGTAAACGTTCCTTTTTCCCCCACACACACGCCGCCGCCGGAAGAGGAGGGGGCAGTATTCCCGCGTATCTCTCCGCCTTCCATCGTAAATGTTCCGCTGCCAGCAACATACACGCCGCCGCCGTAGACGTGATCGCCGGTACTCCCGCGGCGGGAGGCGGTATTCCCGCTTATCTCTCCGCCTTCCATCGTAAACGTCCCGCCTCTATCCACATATACGCCGCTATGCTGCGCGCTGCGAATCGTTGAACCGCTCTTCATAATCAAAGTCCCGCCCTTTATATACACAAGCGACGCGACTTTACCGTTGCCGTTGAGGGTAACGCCGTTTTCCAATACGAGCGTTACGCTTTCCGGTACGATAAACAGTACATTGTTGCCGTTGTTTGAAATGGCGCGTGTTGTTCCATTTCCTTTAAGGGTAACGATCTTACCCGTGTTACCGGTAAAGACGACGGAATCGCTTGCAACATTGCCGGTTAAGGTAATGGTATACGCGCCGCCGTTTTTATCGTTGTTAATAGCGGCGATTGCCTGCGCGAAGGCGGACTGGGTTCCAACAACAGCATTACGCAGCGCCTTTTCTTCAGCCGCACGGCGTTCTTGTTCCGCTTTTGCCGCAGCCGCCGCGGCTTCCGCATTGCGCCGCTCCTGTTCCCGCTGCGCCAGCACATGCTCTTGTCCGGTCAGCTTCAGCGCCAGTTCTTCCATCGCCCTCATGCCGTCGTCAAGGTTCGTGTAATCCGCCGATTCTCCGGCTATCTGTATGCCCGTCTCAAGGTTTATGACCGCCGCGTTGAACTTATTGATGCTGCCCAGCTTGCGGGCGGTTACGGACAGCACATGACGCGGGTTCGTCCCTTTCCCTATAACCGGCAGGTACTCATCGGCAGTGTCCCCGCCAAACTGGTTGCCGTATTCTTCCTGTACTTGATCGAGGCTTTTAGTGCGCGGATACACCGCATACTTGCCGCTCTGCACGAGGTGTACCGCCAGTATCTGCGCCAGTAAGTCCGCCTCACGGTTGCTCGCCCCGCCAGACCACTGCACCGGAGGAACCGCAAGCATCGGCAGGTTGGCGGCATCTCTCTTGAGCGCCGCGGCGATGGTCCGCGCGATAGACGGCAGTTTGCCCTCTATTTCTTCAATAGTGGTATAGGTTTGAATGTCTCCGGCTATCTGGCGCAGGTCTTCGGTGTGCAGTATGGCGATAACCAGCAGGTTATGGGAGCCTAAATTGGTAATCGCGCCCGCGACAACGTATTTCGCGCCGAGCTGCTTGCCAAGCGCGGCTATGGTGTCGGGGTCGGTCATGCCGGACGTCATTTGAAAACCCCGTTCATTGCGTATCGCGCGGTTGATGGACGTGCGCGGTACGGGACTGAAGACGGCGGTCAATTCTTTCTGAAACGAGAAGAGTTCCGCGATGGTCTCGCCGTCCTCCGCTTGCGTTCCGGTGAAGGGGAGTATAGCCAGCGTAGCCGCCGCCGTTTGCGCGGGCAGGTGCGCCGCCGCCGTCAGCGCAAGGAGCAGTATGAGAAGGGGAAAGCGTATACCGCGTATACTCCGTATACGTGGTATACGTGACAGGGTGGATACTAGAGAGAAAGCTGCTTCGCGCATGATGGTCTCCTTTTATGAATGATACGTATCGTTCCTTACAGGAACGGTACCATACTACCAAAGTTCGGCGTACGTTACAAGGCGTTATCGCGCCGTACGAATGAGCGCGGTATTGGGCGCATCCGGCGTTAGCGGCGGAGTCCGCGGCTAACGCCGGAGTGAAGAAGCGGGAATCAGTGAGCCGCGAGGGGGCGCAGCCCCGCTTTTCTCACAAGATCAACGGGGATGAGCGAAATGGCGAACAGAAGGACAAGCCCCCATTGCGGGAGCGAAAGCCCAAAGCAGTAACGCGCCTCCGTCTTTCGTGTCAATCGTAATGTCCCATTCCGAAGCGGCGCGCCCTCCTTACTTTTTATTACCTTTTATACATAATACTAGCATGCGCTCGTTGGGAAAGGATGTGAACCATACTGTTCTTGACGCGCATGAATTCCTGTAAGTATGAAGTAAACGAGGTAAACCATGAATACAATAGAATTAGTGGCGCCCGCCGGTTCTCCGGAAGCGCTTGACGCGGCTGTGGGAGCCGGCGCGGACGCCGTGTATTTGGGCGTGAAGAGTTTTAATGCGCGACTTAGATCGGCAAATTTCGCCTATGCTCACGTAGAAGCGGCGATCCGCGCATTGCGCCGCAGGGGAAAACGGTGCTATATCACCGTGAACACGGTGTTTGAACAGCGTGAAGCGGATCGCATGTACCAGCTTCTCGCGTACCTGTCGCGTATAGAGCCTCACGGTCTCATTGTACAGGATTTCGGCGTTGCGTACATGGCGCGGCGGTACTTTCCTTCGCTGAAACTGCATGCCTCCACCCAGATGAACATAGCGAGCGGGCGCGGCGTGAATATGCTTTCACGCCACGGCATTTCGCGGGTTGTTCTTGCGCGGGAGCTTTCCTTTGAGGAGATCAGAGATATACGCGCCAACACCGGCGCGGAGCTTGAGGTCTTTGTTCACGGTTCGCTCTGTATAAGCGAATCGGGTTTGTGCCTGTTTTCCAGCTTTTTGGGCGGGAAATCCGCAAACCGGGGCATGTGTACGCAGGCGTGCAGGCGGTTGTACCATACGGCGGACGGCTCATCCGAGTCCGGCTACTTTTTCAGCCCCGCTGATTTGCAGCTCATTGAACACATTCCGGCTTTGGCGGACGCGGGCGTCAATGCGTTTAAGATCGAGGGGCGCATGAAAAGCGCGGACTATGTGGGCGCGGTGGTGAGCGCTTATCGTGAGGTGATAGATGCGCTGGGCGGAAGCGAAGAGCGGATAGCCGGCGCGGTGGAACGGGGCAAGCATATCCTCCGGCATGATTTTGCCCGCGAGAAAACTGTTTTTCATTACGCTTCGCATACGGCGCTCTCTTTTCTGAACCCGCGTCAAACCGGCGGCACCGGTATCCCGCTCGGAAAGCTCCTCAAAGTCAGGGGAAAAGACGATGCCTATCAAGGGCTTATTGCGCGTGGAGAAACGCCTATATTTGAAGGCGACACGATCCGCATCCATAGCGCCGATGATTCGCGGCGGCTTTCACACAAGATCGCCAGTATTGAACGAGTTGAACAAGACGGACGCGCCGGTTCTGAGATATGGGCGTCAATCCCGCCCGGGTTCGCGGTTGGAGATGATGTGTTTCTTATTCAGACAAAGGCAATGGCGAAGCGGTATCCGCCGGTTATTCCGCGAGGCGCGTTTTCGGGCGGAGGGGGACGCGCTCCCGGACACGAAAAGGCTCCGCGTATCGAGCTTACGGGGAGCGGGAACGCCGGCGGCGTGAACATAGATACACGGGCTGCCCACGCTCAACATACTAGCGTTACGAGAAAAATAAAAGTCATGCCGGAAGGGCTGTATGCGGCGGTGTCCCATATAGGCGATCTGTATGCGGTTCAGTCCATAAAACCAGCGCGAGTTATACTGACGCTGAACACGCGAACCCTTGCCGGTCTTTTGAGCGGGACGAAGCCTGTGGCTGAACAGGCGGATCAGCCGCGGGCTTCCAAACGGAAGCCGCCGCTCCCGTTTCGCGCGGACGACATGATCCTCGCGCTTGATCCGTATGCTCCTCACGCGCTGGAAGCCTCCTTTGCCGATGCAATGCCCCGGCTTTGTCAGGAAGGCTATCGCGTGTTTGAGATCAACAATCCGGCTCATGTTTCGCTCTTTCGGAATTTGGACGCGACGCTTATAGCCGGACCCTATTTGTACACGTTTAACCGGTTTGCCGCCGCGTTTGTTCGGGGCTTGGGCGTTGATTATATCGTTCCGCCTCTGGAAAACAACCGCCAGAACCTTGAACGTACCTTTGAGCGACAGGATCGCGCCTCCGTGTTCGTAACGGTCTTCGCCTATCCCGCGCTATTCCGCATGAGAAACGATGTGAGACCCTTGTACGGATGGTCGCGTTTCCGCGACAGTCAAGACGAGTATTTCTCGCTCATTACGGAACCGGACGGCGCGTCTCCGGCTTCCGGCGCATCGTTTGTCATTCCTGAAAGACCGTTTTCCATTGTCGATAAGATTCCCTTCCTCTCCGAAGCCGGTTTCAGGCGGTTCATCCTTGACTTTTCCGGTCCAACGCTCAAGAAAAAGGATTATAAGACCGTGATGACTGCGGCGAAGGAAGGGTCTCCCCTGCCGAATACAAGCCGTTTCAACTGGAAAGACGGGTTTTATAAGGATAACGAGAAAAATAAAGTCTAAATAGGCTATCCTTCTTTTCTGTTCCTCCGGTCTACACTCTTGAAGGGCGAGGAATTAAACTTAAAAGGGGGTTAAAAATAACAATTGACAAGAACTATAATTATACATATACTCTTGTTTGTGGAGATTAAAACCGCTGGATCAGGAGAGCTTGCTCTATCAGTTTAAGCGGGTAGCTTATTGTATTATGACAGTAGCCGACAAAGTAACCAGTATTCGCATTATTCTCGCGCCGATTTTTTTTATCATCTATTTATTGCCCAATCTTTTGCAATCTGTTATTGACGCTCCTCCGGCAGGCGATTCTCCATTTACACCGCTCTTAAAGCTCCTGTGGGTTATCGTGTTATGGGTCCTGTTCATTGCCTCGGAAATTACGGATCTGCTTGATGGAAAAATCGCCCGGTCCCGTAATGAGACAAGCGACTTCGGGAAACTGTTTGATCCATTCTCCGATACGCTTGTCCGGATCACTTATTTTCTCTGCTTCGTGATTGACGGTATGCTTCCGGCTTTGCTTTTGCTCATAGTCCTGTACCGTGAATTCAGTATCCAGTTTTTACGCAATCTCCTGCTCAAGAAAGGTATCGTACAGGGCGCCCGCGGTGGAGGCAAAGTCAAGGCGGTTACTTATATGATTACCGGCGCAGTAACCCTGCTGGCGGTAAGCGTGAAAACGCTGGACTTGAGCGATAGGCTTTTTTCTGTACTCCGAAGCGTAAGCATCAGTATCTTTGTTCTTTCGGTGATTTTGGCGATCCTTTCGTTTCTTGATTACCTTAACGTGTACAGGAAAAGTTAAGCGGACTTGGAAAAATGGAGAAAACGGCGTATTGCTGCATACGGTATGGAAACCGCAAAGGCGAGTAGGGATTGCAGTATCCGACTGTCAAGCCATGCTTGTAATAATCCGCTATATCACAACGTTCCGGTAGATCGCCATCGCTCAATCCGTTCATAGGCGGCGTTGATACGGGAGGATTTATCGGTGGCTTTCCGCATGTTTTCAGTATGTCCCGCATGACGGTCAGGATGGTGTATTTTAAGCAGTTTTTTATATGCGGTTTTGCATGTCTCCGCATCCGCGCCGAACGGGACGCCTAATTCTGTAAAATCCGACCGTAACGCTTCCGGCACAGCGGCTGACCGGAAGACGCGGCTCTGATCTTCAAAACTGAAGCCTCGGCTGCCCGCGGCGCTTTTTCCGCCGCTATCCTTTGGCGCACTCTGCCCAAGAAATTCGTTTAATTCCTCATAGGCTGCTTCAAGATCGGCATCAATGCCGTATATTCTTTCTCTTTTTCCGTAGTTGGACGGATCTTCACTAAAGTAACTTCTAATGACGTCATTAAGACGGTCTAGTATTCCCATAAGCAGTACTCTAGTATAGAGATAAAAAAAGATCAACATACCCCGCTATGAGTGAGGCGTCAGATTCAGAAACCATTGTTACGGCTTACAAAGAAAAGTAACTATTTGCATTACCCGTTGAGTGGAACATTGGATATCGGCGCCGAAAAAATAGTCTTGTAACATTTTATAGTATATGATATAGTTATTTCATCTGGCGTTTCATAAGGATGTTTTTATGGCGCATTTTGAGAGCGCCACCGCTTAAAATAGTTTATTAAGTATTGTTTGGAGGAAACTATGGCTGTTGTCTATGTTGATCAGGAAGAATGGTTGAAACGGATGATGAACAACAAAAAGTTGTACATAAAACTGCTTACCAAATTTAGGAATGAAATAAATCTTTCAGAACTGTTACGTGCGGTTGAAGCGAAAGATTGCAATAAAGCGGAGGAAGCAGCCCATACAATTAAAGGCGTAAGCGGCAATCTTTCGTTTACCGCGCTCTACGAAAAATCTGCGGCGCTTGACGCCCAACTGAAGAATAACATAATTGACATGGATGCGGTTGATGATATAGTCAACTGTTTTAATGAAACACAAAAAGTCATTGACGGGGTTTTAGCGGCGAATGGATAACACAAAGCATTCCATCTTAGTTGTTGACGATGAAGAAATCAACGTGATGATGCTTGAAGGTATACTGGAAGATGAGTATACGGTCATTACAGCGAATGATGGAACACAGGCGCTTGATATATTGTGGCATAGCAAAGTTCTCCCCAAAGTCGTACTGCTTGATGTACAGATGCGTAAGATGGGAGGCTTTGAGACCCTCAAAAACATAAAGGCTGATGAGGCCCTCAAGCGCATACCGGTCATCTTCATCACGGCAGACCGGGAGGAAAGCAAGGCTCTTGCAGCCGGCGCTGTTGACTATATACCCAAACCGCCGAATCCCGATGTAGTGAGACTGCGGGTTAAGAACCAGATAGAGCTTAAAAACTACAGCGATCATCTTGAAGAATTGGTGGCGGAAAAAACAGCTGAGATAACCGCGTCAATGAATACCATGCTTCAGGCGATGGCGAACATTATCGAATACCGTAACCTTGAATCAGGCAGCCACGTCAAGCGTGTGCAGCTGTATTCCAAGGCGCTCATCGATCATATTACGGATAGATCGTCAAAGTATGTGGAATACGCCTACCAGCTTAAACTGCTTGATACGGATATTATCGTAAAATCCGTTGCCCTCCACGATGTGGGGAAAATAGGCATACCGGACAAGATACTCCTGAAGCCCGGAAAGCTCGATCCCGACGAATTTGACATTATGAAGACCCATACGACGCTTGGGAAAAAAATAGTCGAGTCTATTCTCTCGAATAACGACGGCATTTATCTCCAGCACTGCCGCGACATTGCCTATTGCCACCATGAACGATTTGACGGTAAAGGCTACCCGCGCGGGATCAGCGGCTATGACATACCGCTTACCGCGCGGGTAGCCGCGGTTGCCGATGTATATGATGCTTTGGTCTGCGCCCGCGTGTACAAGCCGGCATTTACCTACAATGATGCAATCAAAATCATTGTTGACGGAAGCGGTTCTCAGTTCGATCCGATCCTTACAAAGGCGCTGCTTGACACTCAGGATGAATTTAAGGCTATTGCGGAAGCGTATAAATAGCGCGCGGTTTGCATAGAAAAAAGTATGAGTATTACCGAAGTACTGTACACGCTGATTATCTGGTTTCCCTTTGCGCTTGTTGAATTTCTTTTTGTTCTTTTCAAAAAAATACTGGATGAGCCCGGTCTTGCCGTCATCGCGGTGAGCATCTGTATAAACACCCTCCTGCTTCCGATTTACACGGTTGCAGACCGGTGGCAGCACGAGGAACGTCTCGCGCAAAAGCGCATGAAACCCAAGCTTGATGAGATACGCGCCGTGTTCAAAGGCGATGAACGCCAGATGATTATCAACACATATTACCGGCACATGCGCTATTCTCCCCTATACGCCTTGCGTTCAAGCGTGGGTTTAGTACTACAAATCCCTTTCTTTTTTGCGGCGTATCAGTTTTTATCGCATAGTCCGACTTTGGCGGGATCATCTTTTTATTTCTTGCAGAATCTGGGCGAAGCGGATCATCTGCTTACTATACGCGGCTTTTCCATCAATATAATGCCGCTTGTAATGACGCTCATCAACGTAGTATCCGCGATGGTGTATGCTAAAGACATGGGAAACCGTGAAAAAGCGCAGCTTTACGGTATGGCGCTCGTTTTTCTCGTGTTGCTCTATAATTCGCCTTCGGGACTCGTGCTGTATTGGACGTGCAATAATATCTTTTCGCTGGGAAAAAATCTGGCGTCCGCAGTGTTAAAACGCCCGTCTTGGGCGCTTCAGATAATAACAACCATCGCTGGGCTTGCGCTTGCCGCAGGCGCTTTATTGGGGCGGTTTAGACTTGACCGCTACGCCTTCCTGATAGCGGGACTCGGCTTCGGCATCATTGCGGCGCCCTTCGCGTGGAAATGGTGTATGAAAAAGGCGCAGCGGTTTCACGCGCCGGAAAAAGACCTCCGCCTCTTGTTTTTCTCGTCATGCGCGGCGCTTTTCTTGCTCATGGGCGCGCTTATTCCCCTTCAAGTTATGGCGTCAGAGGCGTCTGACTTTGCGGAGCCGCTCCGCTACGTCATACGAACCCTCGCGCAGAGTTTCACCGCATGTGTGCTTGTTCCGGGCGTTATATGGGCGTTTGCGAATGAGGGTATACGCAAGATGCTTGCCGCCGGTTCCGCGATGCTTGCGCTGTTAGCGCTGATTTGCATGTTCGCCCTGAGCGCATCGTATGGCGTTATGACGAACGGCTTTAAGATCGAACAGCCGGAACTTATAAGCCGGGCGTTTCCCTTGTGGGTAAACGCGGCGGCGTTGGCAGCCGCGGCGGTTGTTCCCGCCGTCTTTCTCCTCGTCAAACAGCACAAAATACTCGCCGGCGTTTACAATGCCGTTACCATTGCAATAGTCACGATGAGCATCATAACCGCGGTTGAGTTGGGTACGGAACTGAACGCGCTACAGCAAACCACAACCGTATTAGACGGCGGCGGCAGTACCCCCCCCCCCCCCCAGAGCGCTGACGCTTTGTCCCTTCCGGCTACGGTATTCCCGTTTACCGCAACCGGCGTCAATACCTTCATCATGTTTATCGACCGCGCGATGGGCGCCGCCCTGAACATGGCGCTCGACGAGGCGCCCGAACTGCGGGAACAGTATGACGGCTTCGTCTGGTATCCCAATAGCCTTTCCTTCGGCAATAGCACACTCGGCGGACTCCTCCCCATATACGGCGGCTATGACTATACGCCGTTGGAGCTGAACGCGCACAGTGGCGAGCTCCTGTCCGACAAGGCGAATGAGGCGCTTACGCTCCTCCCGAAAGTGTTCGGTGAAGTCGGCGCCCGCGTCTCAATAACGGACCCGTCCATGACCAATATGCGGTTCGTGTCCGATCTTGCTGTGTTCAAAGATATTCCAAATGTAACGGTGCAAAATCTTGACGGGAGATTCAACAAGCAATACATGGATGCGTTCCATCTGGAGGAGGGCAGCTTCCTTGAAAGCTTCGATTTTGACATCCTGTTCCGTTATACGTTATTCCGTATCAGTATTCCATTGCTTCGCTACGGTATCCACTACAAGGGAATATGGTGGCGGGACAGCGCCGCCAATGCGTTTGGGCGGGGATTGACCGAGTATTCATCGCTGTACTATCTCGGTTCTTTGTGCGCGGTTGACAACGGAACGGACACCTTCAGCATGTTTTTCAACGAAACGACCCACGAACAAGGCGCGTTCACGAAGGAAGGACAACTGTCTCCAAGTCCGATTTCTTTCCCCGCAGAAGATATAGACCGCTTCGGTTCGGAAGACTCGGCGGAGTATATGTATACGTTTATCGCGGCGCTAAAAGCCGTTGCCGCATGGCTGGCTGACCTTCGCGCACTGGGCGTGTATGATAACACGAGGATCATCATCGTTTCCGACCACGGTGCGAGTTTCTCAAAAGACCTGTTTGAAGGAACAGGCATGTCCGGCTTCAATCCCCTCCTCATGGTAAAAGATTTCGGCGCCTGTGGACCCCTGTCCGTTTCCCCTGTCTTTATGACTAATGCGGACGTACCATCTATCGTTACTCAGGACATGCGCGACCCGAAAAACCCGCATCGGGGAACCTCTTTGTCGCGCCCATTCCGCAACAGCGATCCGCTGCAAGTGGTGGGGCTCATATCTAGCACACCGTCGAAACACGGACCCTACCTCCTGAACCTGTCCGGCGTCCGCCCGCTCATAGGCAGGGACATTTTCAAAGCCGCCTCGTGGGGCGAGTGGGAGAGTGTGCAGTGAAAGCCGCGTATTGCTTCGTTTTCATCATCGGGATCGCGGTTCCCGCGTCCGCCTACATTGATCCGGGAACCGGCAGCATGTTGTTTTCCCTACTTACAGGGCTTGCGGTTACCGCCTTCTTTTTCCTAAAAAACCTCATCATAGCCTTAAAATCTCGGTTTCTTTCACGCGGAACAGCCTCGCTTCAGACGCAGCGCACGGACAAAGAACGCATCATCATGTATTCAGAAGGAAGGCAGTATTGGAACGTATTCAAGCCCATTGCGGAAGCATTAGACAGACGAGGCGTTGACGCCGCGTTTTACACTTCGGATCCGGATGATCCGGCTCTGTCTTTTCGATCGTCCCATGTTCATCCCCGGTATATCGGCAAGGGAAACGCGGCGTATCGATGTCTCAACTTCCTTGAAGCCGATATATGCCTGATGACCACACCGGGTCTTGATGTATTCCAGCTTAAACGTTCACCGGGCGTTGGACATTACGCGCATATCCTCCATGCGGTAACGGACGCGGTGTTCTATCGGCTCTTCGGACTTGATTATTTTGACAGCGTTCTTTTAACCGGAGATTATCAAAAGCAAGATATACGCACATTAGAACAAAAACGCGGGCTTCCAGAAAAACAGCTCGTTACAGTAGGCTGTACCTATCTTGATTCGCTTTCCGAACACGCCGTACGCGCGACCGGGAAGCGCGGATGCGGACTTGCGTCAAGGACTGTCCTCGTGGCGCCGTCGTGGGGCGCAAGCGCATTATTGAGCCGCTATGGGATCAAGCTGCTTGAACCGCTGGCGAAATCCTCTTTTCACGTTATCATTCGCCCTCACCCGCAAACTATGTTGGTTGAGAAAAAGCTCGTGGAACCCCTACGCGCCGCGCTTGCTCCATATTCTAATGTTGAATGGAATTTCGATGCGGACAATGGAGCGGTCTTATCTCGTGCGGACATTCTCATTTCCGATTTCTCCGGCGTCATCTTTGATTTCGCCTTTCTCTTTAACAGACCCGTGGTATACCCGTTCTATACCTTCGATGCGCGCCCTTATGATCTCTCGGATATTGAGCGGGAAGCATGGACGTTCCGCGCCATACGGGAGATCGGCGTTCCACTGGACGAAAACCTGTTTGAAAACATTGATAGCGCACTGGACGCCGTAATAGAAAAGGCGACGCATACGGCGGTGCGCGAAAAACTCCAACGCTTAAAAGATGAATCGTGGATGTATCAAGGGGAAGCCGGAGAACGGGTCGCCGATTTTCTGTTTTCCGTGTGCGCCGCCGCTTCATCCGAGCGAAAAGTTCCCGCGGCTTCCTAACCCATTCACATCTGTCCATCCATCCCGGGCTGCCCTTCCCCATATACAGCGCCCGTAGAGTTTCGTGCCGCCCAAATGTGCCGGAATGAGCCGTGGGAAGGAGCGGCGGCAAAGTTGCCGAAGCGACTGGACCTAGGCGAATGGAGGCCGAGCCGCCTACCGGCGGCGTCAGACCCGCAAAGCGGGTCTGCGCGTAAACAGGCCTGTTATGTGCAGTTACTATTTTTCACCAGCTTTCTCTTTATTTAGTAGTTCATAAATATTATTATAACGATTAACCGCTTCGGAATTCTGATAATAATCATGCACCTCATAATTTTCATCATTGCTATCAATCAATTCTATATAGGATTTATCTTCTTCCGTATTTCCCCATATAAAATATGGCATTACATCTAAAATAGAGTGTTTTCTGGGATTTAATACTGGATCAGCATAATTAAATGTACCCATGTTTTTTGGATCGTTCTCTTGTGTTATTTTCTTTCCATCCTTATTATATATTATTTCAAAATGGCCATCATCTGAAACAAACTTTAGATTATATTCCCCATTTTTTCCTAATTGGTGAAGCACCGCTTCATTTGGAGACAAAAGCTTCCATCCAAATACTACATTATTATTTAATATTGTGTCTATCATTTCAGAGAGTGTTTCCGGTCCTCTGGCAAAATAATTCCGCAAATAGTGTTCTTCAGCTGTATCAACAGTTTCTTTTATTTCAAAGAAAATACAAATATTCTTAGCCAAACTAATATATTCTTCGTCATCCAATTTCTGGATATTTATTATGCCATTATTTATTTTGGTCATAATTCTTTTTAACATTATATCAGCCGATGTTTTCCGATCTAGCAAATATTCTCTGGTGGTTTCTGTTATTTTACGAGAACTATTATTTATTTGATTTGTGGAAGAATTTGCTTTGATAGAGGTATCATTAATATAACCGGCGGTTATTATACATAAAAACAAGAAAACCGATTGGAAGGCTATATAACAGCAAAGTATAATATTAAGAAAATTTATTATTATTGTTCTCCATATTTCCCCATTTATTATTCGTTTTATGATTTTACTTAGAATGATTTTTATAATAATCAATAATATAAATAATCCAACAAATAATTTTAGTTTCAAATAATTATTTTCAATAATATCAAATGACAAAGAGAAAAATCCGTCGGCTATTTTGTTGACAAGCAAATAATTAATTATCCAATTAGAAAAATAGCCATCGGCAATAATATTTTCAATAACAATTGATGAAACAATCAACAATGTCAATAAAAAAATAAAAATAATTAAAACCATATTTGAGATATTCATTAATCCAATAACAAATTTTTTTAAAAATTCACGAATGTTTAAATTGGTCGATTTTAAAGTATTCGCCATTCTACATCTCCTAGAAAATATTTTATATGTACTGTTATTTATAAATAATGTCAATAGCAATTGCACATAACGTTCCAGCTGTTTACGGCGGTTTGGCGGCGTCCCCGGCTATGCCGTTGCGCGATGTACAACTATTCTTTTTCCATTTCTTCGATAAAAGAATTTATTGCTCCTTGTATCATGCCAAGGCTTCGTGAAAAATACCTAACAACATCTTTTGGCTCTTGAACAAAGAAT
>JAISMJ010000097.1 GCA_031276815.1 Treponema sp. | reverse complement strand
CCGGTGTGTATCATAGTTTCAGCGGGGCGGGAGGCGGATTGCGCGTATGCGCCGCGCTTAATGGCAGGTGTACCGGTAAAAGTCTTGATTGCCGATAGAGGGTATGAGGTGAACCAGGTAATAGACACAGCCTGTGCAAGAGGTAGTAAGGTAGTTATTCCTTCCAAGCGTAGCCGGAAAGTGGTAAGGACTTATGACAGAGAGCGGTATAAGAAGCGCCATCGTATAGAGAATGTATTTCGGTGGCTTAAACAATGGAGAGATATCGCCACTCGGTATGCTCAACGCTCTGATTCCTTTCTTGCCGCTCTCTATCTCAGATCTATCTTCCTTGTCTTTTGACGACACGCTCTAGAACGGGTGGGTGGAACTCTTTGAGAGATTCTTCACCGCCTCATGCGTAAGCGAATGATCTACCCCGCTCTCGTCAACAAGCAAACCTCTAATCCCGCCTCCTCTTCTGGCGTGTCCTCATCGGACAGCGCGTTATTGTCCCATCAATCTTGCCCGTGCCGACGTCCATTATTAACGCTATATGGGCTTGATTTGATTATAGGCTTCTCTATCGCAATGTACGGCTTGCATTGAGAATCGCCAGCAGCGCCACGCCTACATCGGCAAATATTGCAAACCACATGTTGGTACTACCGAAAACCGCAAGCGTGATGAACAGAGCTTTTACCGTAAGCGCAAAGTAAATATTCTCCATGATGACACGCCGGATTTTACGGGAACGCTTAACCGCTTCTGGTACCCGTTCAACCTCCGCGCCCATCAGAATGATGTCGGCAGCCTCCACAGCGACATCCGCGCCGGAACCCATGCCTATTCCGGCGTCCGCGCGGGCAAGCACCGGCGCGTCATTGATGCCGTCTCCGACAAAGACGGCGGTACCGCGTTTCATAAGGGCTTCCATTGCGGTAATTTTGTCTTGGGGCAGCAGTTCCGCATGGACGTCTGTAACGCCGATTTTTTCCGCAACCGCTTCGGCATTTGTCCGCATATCTCCGGTAAACATGTGGATGTGTTTAATACCGAGACGTTTTAATTCCGCAATAGCTTTAGCCGCATCAGGTTTGACCGTATCTCCTATAAGTATTCTCCCGTAATATACCCCATTCTTGGCGATGTAAACGCTCGTATACGCCGAATCCGAAGTCTTAACCGGTATGCCTTGATCTTCAAGCAATTTTTGGTTTCCGGCAAGAATAACGCCGTCACGCCCCTCCGATACAACGCCGTGTCCGGCTATTTCCCGAATTGTTACGGCTTGCGCGCCGGTATGCAAGCCCTTCTCTGCAACGGCTTTCATGATCGCCTTTGCGATGGGATGATTAGAATCCCGTTCCGCACGCGCCGCGGTTTCCAGCAGCATAGTTTCGCTCACGCCGTCCGCAGGTTCGGTTTTTACAAGAGAAAATTGTCCGCGCGTTAGCGTTCCGGTTTTATCGAATGCGAAGTATTCAGCGCCGGCAAGCGTGTCTAAATGGGCTGCGCCCTTGATCATAATGCCTCGCCGGGATAGTCCGCCGATACCGGCGAAGTATCCGAGCGGGATACTCACCACCAGCGCACAGGGGCACGATATGACGAGGAGCGTGAGGGCGCGGTATATCCACACGGAAAAAGCATCGTGAAATAAAAGCGGCGGTACTATTGCAAGCAAGGTTGCGGCTACAACCACAGCCGGCGTATAATAGCGGGCGAACACGGTAATGAACCGTTCAGGTTTAGCCTTTGCCTCCCGCGCCTGTTCAATAAGCTCGATTATCTTGGCTGCCGACGAATTATCTGCGGTTTTGGTTGACCGGATCGTTAGTACGCCGTCCAGAGACACGGTTCCCGAATGAACCTCATCGCCGGCTGTTACGGACAGCGGGTTAGATTCGCCTGAAAGCATCGCCGCGTCAATGGAGCCGCTTCCTTCAAGCACAATACCGTCCAGTGGGATGCGCTCACCCGCCCGCACCTGAATCTCACTGCTCACAGCTACCGAATCCGCGCTTACTTCCACCCAGCCGTCGCCGTTTCGCACGCGGGCACTATCTGGTTTTAACGCAAGTAGTGCATCAATAGACGAGCGAGATTTATTCACGGCAGTATCTTGCAAAATCTCCCCTATCATGTAAAAAAGCATCACGCCCACCGCTTCCGCCCATTCGCCTACGGCAAAAGCGCCTAACGAAGCTATTGCCATGAGAAAGTTTTCATCCAGCGTATGTCCTTTCAGCAGGGTGTGGACGGCGTTTTTCAAGACGGATACTCCGGCAAGAAGGTAGGCTGCGATAAAGGGTATAAGCGGAAGAAACCTGCCCGCGTCAAAATTGGGTATATATATACGCGGAGAAGCCCGCATGAGACCGAACCCCAAAAGCCAGCATATAAACGCAAGCGCAAAAACGGCGGCTCTTTTCATCATTTTTCCTTCCACCGGTACGGTTTTCTCTCCGCAAGAGGCGCATTGTTTACGATTCATATATCTTCTCCTTTTACTCTGCAAGATGTTCATGGGCAAATTCGATGATAGACTTGACATGCTCATCATCAAGCGAATAGTAGATGACACGCCCATCCCTTCTGGCTTTGACGAGCCTGACCCGCTTGAGCAGCGCCAGATGATGGCTGACCGAAGAAACGCTCGCCTCTATGCTCACAGAGAGATCAAAAACGCACAGTTCTCCCGATCCTAATGCGTACAAGATTTTAAGCCGCGTGGGATCGGTCAAAACTTTGAAGAATTCGCCTAAATTTGTCAAATCCTCCTGCGGCGGCAGATTTTCTACCGCTTGATTAACCATATCTTGATGGAAAACGGTTATTTGTTCTTTCATTGGTAACACCTCTATAACTTAAATATTTGAACAACTATTCAAATATAGTAAATATGAATAGGTTTGTCAAGTTCTTTTTATAAACTTTTTGAAAAACTATTTATAACAAGTACAATGTTACATTTTCAACACAAGATATGAAGTGTATTGCCATCATCGCGTATCGTCAGCGGTTGCCACCGTTGCAAATTTAGAAAGATATATGTATAAAATAAGATACACTTTATACCGTCATCATGTCGTCAATTTTTCTTGTATTATATATAATACAAGAAAATATCATTGGTGGCACGAAGTTTGCATAATACTCAATATGTTATTGATTCGAGAGTATCTAATACCTTGACATTTTGAACGTTTTACGCGTTCTGCTTGCTCTTACCATTTAGATACCGTGACACGTTTTCCAAAAACCTGATAGTTCGCCACTTTGCGGTGATGTAGTTCGTTTTGTTATAGGAGATTTTCCATGAGAAAAGATAGTAGCACTAATGATAATGCTTTATTACAGACATATTTCAAGCAGATCAAAGCTATCCCATTGCTAAGTTTTGAAGAGGAGCTTGAACTTTCCAAGCGTATACAAGAAGGAAATGGCAATGCCCGTAAACGGTTAATCGAAGCGAACCTTCGTCTTGTAGTAAAAATCGCCGCTGTCTACGTAACAGCCGATGTATCTTTTATGGATATTATTCAAGAAGGCAATGTGGGTCTTATCCATGCGGCTGAAAAGTACCATTATTCAAAAAACGTTCGCTTTTCAACTTATGCAAGCTGGTGGGTGAAACAAACTATAGGGCGGTATTTTACGAATAAGCAACGAACCATCCGCCTACCGAACAGAAAAGAAGAATTATTCAAGAAGATCAAGAAGGAGTCCCAAAGATTGTCCCAGGAATTCAAGCGCCAGCCTACTCTTGATGAGATAGCTGTGAGACTAGGACTTTCCGTAGAAACAATTGACTCTATTCTCAATATGACCAGCGAGGTTGTTTCACTTGATTTGGATTCCATGTATGGTGGAAATTCAACTGTCCTTGACATGTGCGAGGATTATAGGTACAACCCCGAACGAGAATTTATGCGGAAAACATCAAAAAAAGAAGTACTGCAATGCCTGAATACCCTTAAAGAAAAAGAACGGCTTATTATTATGTACCGCTTTCGGCTTAATACGCAAGCTCCCTATACATTCAAGGACATCGGTGATAAAATGGGTATCTCATCGGAGAACGTGCGGCAGATAGAAATTCGCGCTTTGCGGAATTTGCGCCGCCATGTACAGGAATTCGCCTGGTTGCGGGCAATATAAGATATGCAGTACGCATTGCGATTAAAATTGACGGTATTGGTAGCAATGATTTCGCTTTCGATGCTGGAGACGTGGGAACACGGTACCATCGCCTCAAGAATATTGCTACCATCTATTGCCGTATTTCTCATAAGATAACTAGCCTATACATACTCTTCCCACGCTTTTATCTCAAGCCCTTTCGCCTTTTTGTATTCAAGCGCATCAATGAATTCCCGCGCAACTTTGATGTTCGTGAAAAGCGGTATGTCGAAATCAATAGCCATACGCCTGATGAGATAATCGTTCTTCAGCTCGTTTTTCTGGTTATTCTTGGGGATATTGATGATCATGTCGATCTCGCGGCGACGGATGTAGTCCGCAATGTTCGGCTCTTTATCTTCGAGTGGCCAGTACAGTCTCACGGTAGGCACGCCGTGATCGTTGAGAAATTTCGCGGTACCATGCGAAGCATAAAGCTCGTAGCCCATTTCAACGAGTTTCTTGGCGGAGTCAAGGAAGTCCAGCTTGTCTTCCATAGGTCCTGTTGAAAGGAGTATTCTCTTTTGAGGGAGACGGTAACCAACGGAAAGCAACGCCTTGAGAAAGGCGTCATGCAGATCCTCGCCTATACAGCCGACTTCGCCGGTACTTGCCATTTCTACGCCGGAAATGGGATCCGCGCCGTGCAGCCGTGAAAAGCTGAACTGGGCGGCTTTTACGCCTACCCATGCAAGATCAAGGGAGGATGGAAGAGTCTGCGTTATAGGTTCGTCCAGCATGGCGCGTACCGACAGTTCTATCATGTTTACACGGCAGACTTTTGAACAAAACGGGAAACTCCGGCTTGCCCTCAGGTTGCACTCAATGACCCGCACACGGTTGCGCTGGGCAAGGAATTGAATGTTGAACGGTCCGGTAATGTTCAAAGCATGGGCGATTTGGGCGCTGATCTTCCGTATTTTGCGGATCGTTTCAATGTAGAGCCGCTGGGCTGGCAGTACCACCGTGGCGTCTCCCGAATGAACGCCCGCGTTTTCAATATGTTCGGTGATGGCGTGAAAGAGGATTTCGCCGTGCTTAGCGACCGCGTCTATCTCAATTTCTTTAGAGTTTTCCACGAATTTCGAAATGACTACCGGATGTTCCGCAGACACGTCCGCCGCCATGATGAGGAATTGTTCGAGGCTGGCGTCGTCCCATGCAACGTTCATCGCCGCGCCGGAAAGCACATAACTGGGACGGATCAGCACCGGGTATTGTACTTCAGCCGCGAACTGTTTGGCGGACGCCATATCCGTCAATTCCTTCCATTCAGGCTGTTCAATGCCGAGCGCATCAAGGAGCGCGGAAAATTTGTTGCGGTCTTCAGCTTTGTCGATAGACTGGGGGGTAGTGCCATAGATCAGTACGCCTTCATTGTAGAGCTTGATCGCCAGATTGTTGGGTATCTGTCCGCCCATAGAAAGGATGATCCCATCAGGGCATTCGCGTTCGTAAATATCCAGCACCCGCTCAAGGGTAAGTTCTTCGAAATAGAGACGGTCGCACACATCGTAATCCGTTGATACGGTTTCCGGATTACAGTTGACCATGATAGAGCAGCGTCCCAGTTTCCGCACAGTGTTCACCGCGTTTACACAGCACCAGTCGAATTCAACGCTGCTTCCAATGCGGTACGCGCCGGAACCAAGCACCATAACGCCCCTGCCGGACGGTTGTACATCATCGGTACCGCCGGCGTAGGTGAGGTACAGATAGTTGGTTTTTGCAGGGTATTCAGCCGCCAGCGTGTCGATCTGCTTGATTGCCGGACGTATGCGATACGCTTCCCGCAGTTTGCGGACGCCGGCTTCGGATACGCCGGTGAGCTGTCCGATACGGGAGTCCGAGAAACCGAGCCGTTTTGCATGGAGCAGAATCGCCGACGGTACGGCGCTCCCTCCTTTATTCACTATGCCTGACAATTCCCGTTCACATTTCGCAATGTTCTGCATTTTATAGAGAAACCATGTATCTATCAACGTGAGGGCGTGGATCTTATCAACCGTCCAGCCTTCCTGAAGCGCACGGTACATAACGAACATGCGGCGGTCCGTGGGGCGCGTGAGGATGTCCCTGATTTTCGCTTTGGTGAAGCCCGCTCCACAGAGTCCGTCATCGCCGCAGAGTCCCGGCGCGCCGATACCGGTCATACGGAGCGCCTTCTGGAGGGCTTCTTCAAACGTACGCCCTATGGACATGACTTCGCCGACACTTTTCATTTCCGAACCAATGCGGTTTTCCACGTTTTTGAACTTGGCGAGATCCCAGCGCGGGACTTTTACTACACAATAGTCCAAACTGGGTTCAAAACAAGATGTAGTAACCCGCGTGATGCGGTTTTCAATATCAACGAGGGAATAGCCGAGCGCGAGTTTCGCGGCGACAAAGGCAAGCGGGTATCCCGTCGCTTTGGACGCAAGGGCTGACGAGCGGGAGAGGCGGGCGTTTACTTCTATGATGCGGTAATCTTCAGAGGAAGGATCGAGCGCATATTGGATATTGCACTCGCCGACAATGCCTAAATGCCGGATTACGTCAATGGCGATGCGGCGCAGTTTGTGGTATTCGCTGTCCGTGAGGGTTTGGGATGGCGCGACGACAATGCTTTCGCCGGTATGTATGCCTAATGGATCGAGGTTTTCCATATTGCACACCGTGATGCAGTTGTCGAATCTATCCCGTACCACTTCGTATTCAACTTCTTTCCACCCGCCGAGCCATTCTTCCACAAGAACTTGCGGTGCGCCGGCGTCATTAGCTTGGGAAAACGCTTTATCACACCGCCTGCGTATATCGGCTTCATTCTTGCAGATGCCGGAACCCGCGCCGCCGAGCGCATAAGCCGCCCGCGCCATAACCGGAAAGCCTATGTCGTTAGCCGCTTCGACCGCGGCTTCCGTATCGGTAACCGCGGTACTACGGGGCGTTTTTGCGCCGATTTCACCAAGACGCTTTACGAAACGCTCCCGGTCTTCGGTGTCTTCGATAGTCTTCACCTGGGTACCGAGGACGATTACTCCGTATTTGTAGAGCGTTCCGTCTCGATTCAGAGCTACGCCGCAGTTCAAGGCGGTTTGTCCGCCGAAGGAGAGCAATATCCCGTCCGGCTTCTCTTTCTCAATAACCTGACGCACATATTTTGGGGTAACAGGCAAAAAGTACGTGGCGTCCGCCATGCCTTCGCTGGTTTGTATGGTGGCGATATTCGGGTTTATGAGAATGGTTTTGACGCCTTCTTCCCGTAGCGCCTTGAGCGCCTGTGAGCCTGAATAGTCGAATTCGCCGGCTTGCCCTATTTTTAAGCCGCCGGAGCCAAGCACGAGAACTGTGCGAATGTTCCCTGTAACATCTTTATTCATAATCGCTGATAGTATATAGGAAAGAGGAGCGTTAGACAAGGGAGCGGGCGTATGGCGCGGCTTGTCCGCAGCAGGGCAGGCGGGTATGTTATAACGTGTTTCTATAATACAGTAATCATTCAAAACAGATTTCAGGGTAAATTCTTTGATATGTTTATAAAATACTTGAAAAGTATAAGAAAAAGGAGTTATTATTACAATAAAGGAGTTGTTATGTCTAATAACCGATCTTTGATAATGCTTGTTGACGATAACGCTACAAGTTTACTAGATGCCCGCGGCATTTTGGCGGATTGCTATGATATATGCAGCGCGGATTCAACCTCCGGTATGTTTGAACTGTTAAAAGTTCACCATCCGGACCTCATTTTAATTGATGCTAATATACCGGAAATTAACGGATTTAAGGCGGTGGAGATACTCTCGCATGATCCAAACACCGCGGATATTTCTATTATGTTTCTTGTTGAGAAATATGATTTGGCGACATACCAAGACAAATTAAACGCCAGCGACATCGGATACATTTGTAAACCGTTTTTTGGTCCCGTTTTCATCAAGCGTATTGAAACGCAGTTATTCATGGCGGCGCAGCAAAAGGCGCTAGAATCCCAACAGCGGGAGTTCCGGAATTTCAGCGCAAACCTGCAAAAAATGGTTAAAAACATGAGCGTAGTCATTGAAGCCGAATCGCAGCGGGTATGGGAACTGCAAACCGCGGTTATCAGCGTTATGGCGGAAATGGTTGAGTGCCGTGATGACGTTACCGGCGGGCATATCGAAAGAACGCGGCGCGGCGTCGGTATTCTGTTACGCAACCTTCAGGAAAACCATATCTACGAGGAACAAACGCTCGGCTGGAATTTTGAAATGGTAATACAGGCTTCCCAACTGCACGACGTCGGTAAAATTTATATAAGCGATACCATTCTTCAAAAACCCGGCAAATTGACCGATGAAGAATTCAGTATAATGAAACGGCATACCGATTACGGAAATACCATTATCGACCGCATCGAAGCGTACACACAACCCAATGAGTTGACGCGCCATGCCAAGATTTTTGCGGGTTTTCACCATGAAAAATGGGATGGAAGCGGCTATCCGTTGGGGCTTAACGGTCAAGACATTCCTCTTCAAGGGCGGTTGATGGCTGTAGCGGACGTATATGACGCGCTCCTTTCCCAGCGCCCCTACAAAAGCTCTCTGTCACATGAAAAAGCCGTCTCTATCATCAAAGAGGGAAAAGGCACTCACTTTGATCCCGTACTCGTTGACGTCTTTATATCCGCCGCTGAAGAATTCAAACATCCGTATAAAAACGTACAAGGAGAAAACCTTCGAGAGGAGATGTATAATTGACCTTTCTTTCACTGTATGAAGGCGCAATCAAGAGTATATTCGGTTACGATACGTAGTTTTGGCGCGCGCATCGCTCTTATAAAGATACAGTCGATATGACTGCTCCAGAAGCCTGCGGATAGAATTGCAGCAGGTTGCATATCCCTATTGAACTAAACGCTCTATAGATCGAACAAGCCTCTCCGCAACGTGAAGGTCGCGCTCTAATGACGCCGTCCCTTTGTAAGCGCTGCATTGCTCACAAGGTTCACGTATACAAAAATATACAAAAAGGGTCTGCTCGTACCCATCAAAACAGCTTCATCATACCTTCGCTATGGTCGATACGGGAAACGGTTGCGAGCCGTTTGTTCAGAGATCGTCCGAATTCTTCCGGCTTTCCGTACGATGTTTTATGGAAGATTCGACGGGGTAGTTCATTTTTGAGCGATCCGGTATGCTGATAAAATGACGAAACATCAAAAGGCATTGATTGCAATAATCTGCTGCGTTCTGTTTTGGGGCTTTTCCTTTATTTCCATAAAGATTGCGATAGCGGCGTATCCGCCGATGTCGCTGGGATTTCTCCGTTTTGCGCTTGCGGCTCTTTTTTTTGTGTTGCTGCATTTCATCCGGCAGGTCCGGCGGATGCATCGTCCGCTTTCCCCGCAAGAAAAGCAAGAGCGTATCGAAGCTCGCGATCTTCCCTGGCTGATAGGCGGAGGGCTTGCCGGCGATACGCTGTACTTCTTTTTTGAGAATAACGGCGTAGCGCTGATTACCGCGTCCGAAGCGTCTCTGATAACCGGAGCGATTCCAGTGCTCGCCATGACCGCCGAATGGGTTGAGCGGAAACTGCGGATAGTACATGCAACGCGGGAAGGGGCCGAACCGCCGGACGGGAAGACCGCGCTGTGGCGCTGGATCGGCGTACTGCTGTCCGCTGCCGGCGTATGGTGCATTGCCGGCGCATCAATGGCGCTATCCGGCAATGTCCGCGGCTATGTCTTCATGGCAGGCGCGGCAATAGCATGGGTTGCATACTGCTTTCTTACGCGCCCGCTTTTCAAGCGGCACAGCCAGTTTTTCATCGTCTTCTGGCAGACGATCTTTGGTTTCCTCGGCTTCATTCCTTTTGTTATACATGAAATCCCCCAATGGGGAACGCCGGACGCCGCGATGATCGGACACATAGTATTTTTAGGGCTGTGCTGTTCCGCGATCGGGTATTGGCTGTACAATTACGCGCTGGAAATCCTTGACGTCTCCGTTTCATCGGTGTTCATCAACCTTATTCCCGTTGTTACCGTGTCGGCTGGTTACGGTATCCTCGGCGAGCGCCTTACTCCGCTCCAGCTTGCGGGCGCGGTTCTGTCGCTTGCAGGCGTTTCCCTTGCCATGCGGAACAAATAAGAGAAAGCAAGGAGGGAAAACGCATTGAAGAAAAGTTTAGAAAATTGTGAAAATCTTTGTAAAGACGCTTTCCTCGCGTGAGCATATCCGGCTGAGATATTGGGTATTCGGCGATGGCGGGCGCAGTCGGCGCGGCGGTCATCGCTATCATTCTGCTGGTGGAAATAGTCCGGCTTGCGGGAACGCTGGCGAGCGGGGAGCTGTTGTCAAAAATGGGACTGCCGTCTTCCATAACTACGCTATCCGGCTGAAACAGAGCGCGCCGGCAACGCTACAGCAGCAAAAAACCCGCAGCCAACAGTATTCTTGCCGGAATACATCGGCTGCGGGCGTCTTTTTTTCTATGCTTTTCTATGTACGCCCCCGCTCCAAGGAACGAGGGCGGCGCTGTTTTTAATTGCTAGTTATTCCTGATTATTGGAATAGAATATCGTATCACTATCTTGCCCTAGAGCGACAAATTTGCCGTTGCCGTAGGCTATAGCATAGATATCGACATCATCGCTACTGCTCTTTGCCCACTTGGTACCGTTAGTGGAATAGACTATATAATTATCATCACCAGAATCATTTCCTCCAACGACAAACTTGCCGCCGCCATAGGCTATAGTGCTAGTGAATGAGGAGACACCCAGGTCCCCAAACTTCGTCCACTCTACGCCATCGCTGGAATAGGCTATAATGGATCCATAGGGGCCACCCGCTCCAACCGCGACAAACTTGCCGCCGCCATAGGCTATAGACCGGAGGGGGATGAAGCTACTAAAAAACGACGAGATGGAGTCCTCAACCTTCGTCCACTCTACGCCATCGCTGGAATGGGCTATAAAATAACCAAATGAGTCAACTCCTCCAGCGACAAACTTATCGCCACCGTATGCTATAGCACTGACAAAACCGCCGGAGGGGAACGGTTGATTCTCAACTTCCGTCCATTCTATACCATCGCTGGAATAAGATATCTTGTTCCCCCCTCCAGAAGCGACAAATTTGCCACCGCCGTAGGCTATAGCAGCTCTACCAGTATAGGCGGAGTTAATCACGGACCCAAGTTCCGTCCATTCTATACCATCGCTGGAATAGATTATGTTCTCGCCAGATACAGCGACAAACTTGGCGTTTTCGCCTTCACCGCCGTAGGCTATAGCTTTGGCAGAGAAGGAAGTCTCAAGCTCCGTCCACTCTATACCATCGCTGGAATAGGCATGTGTAGTGACAAACTTGCCGCCGCCGTAGGCTATAGTGTAGTTAAGGTAGGAAGTCTCAACCTTCGTCCATGTCAAGCCGCTGCCGCCGCCGCCACCGCCGCCATCATCGTCTTTCTCGCCGCAGCCGGTAAGAATTAAAGCGAATGTCAGCGCGAAGGCTGCCATTCCCATAAGAAACAGTTTCTTTTTCATAACTGTCCTCCTAAAATAGTTTCCCCTCTAACGGAGGGGGTTAAGAGGACTAAACGTATTGTCTCTTTGCCTGAAATAAAGTAGACTAACAATGCGTTTAGCAAGAACCCAAAGCCGGCGCTTCAGCCAAGAACACAGCCGGCTTTGGGAACCCTCTTTTTATATTCACGGCATACCGCCGGAACATACATGTTCATTGCGACCGCTCTAGCGGTCAAACCCGCACGGATCAGCGGGTCTGATCCGCTCTGGAATAGCGCTCTGATCCAATCTGGAATAGCCTCCTGATCCGACCTAGACTAGCCTCCTGATCCGGTCTGGAATAGACATCTGATCCGTGCTGGAATAGACACCTGATCCAATCTGGAATAGCTACCTGATCCGTGCTGGAATAGACATCTGATCCGCTCTGGAATAGACATCTGATCCGTGCTGGAATAGCCTCCTGATCCGATACGGATCAGGCGTTTGGTTCCGCTACCGTCAGGGTAAAGGCGCTTGTTATAACGCGCGGGTTCTTCAAATCCTTCGACGACCCGCTGTACTGCGTGATCACTTCTACTTTCCATTTCCCAGCGCTTAACGCCGGTATGCTCCCTATCACCTTTGACGGCGCGTTCTCCGCAAAATGCCCGCTCACCTTCACTCGCCCAGCCGGATCAGACTCCGGTACGAA
>JAISMJ010000078.1 GCA_031276815.1 Treponema sp. | reverse complement strand
GCCTAGGGGGTGTCGTCAAAAGGAGAAAAATATAGTAAGATAAAGAGATGAAAAAATGGGAAAGAACTGCAAAGACACGATATAAATGATAGGGTGTGGAAAAAGATAGAAAGGTTCCTGCCGGAAAGGGCTGGGCAATGGGGGGCGGGTAGCACAGGATAATCGGCGGTTTGTCAACGTGGTATGGTGGAGTATCAGAACCGGCGCTCTCTGAAGAGATGTACTCCGTATCATGGCTTTTTTCTGCTCTCAATCTTGTTCGCCCACCAGCGCTAATTGTCAAGTCTTTTGGAACGGAATTTTAAGTTGCATTTCAAAGACAGTCTTTAAGGTTGACATCCGTTTCTAAAAATGCTATCTTAATAGTGTCAACCGCGTCGTCAATGTTCTTTTCGATAATGGTTGCTTTGCCGGAAAGAAAGCGCATCGCATCGCTGACTTTAGTGATAAGTGTATCGAACATGAAGGGAATTATAAACAAAATGCTTTTTCTTTACAAAAAAGTGCGTGGGAGGCAGATTTCTTTTGAATGTTTTTTTGAGCAGACTGCTCGTAGATGCCGTATACCTGCGTTGCTGCCGTTCTTTTTTAAGTATCTTGTGCTGATGCCTTTTGTTCTTTTTTCACAGGAAACGACTGATGCGCCTATTGTATCCAATGGTATGGCATACCAGCAAAATAACCATATCCATATACTATGGACGGATACGCTGGGCGCTACCGGACCGGTAACGATTTTCAGTTCGGATGTACCTATTGACATTGCGTGTCTTACATCACAACAGGCAAGCCCCGGCATAACGTCCGCACAGGTGCCGTATGGGGTACAGCATTATGTTGATGACGTGGGTAATCAGCCGGTACGTTACTACTATATTGCGGCGAGCAATGCATCAGGCGTACCGTATTTGGGGGATAGGATCGCTCATCGCAACTATCTTGAAGTGTTTCGAGAGCCTTACCATCAGACTACGCAGGAGTCGCCGCCGCCGCTGCCCTCCATGCCGTCTTCTTTGCAAGCTTCGGTCAACGGCGGCGGAGTTGTCATCACCTTTACGGCGCGGGGCGGAACTTCGGTGTTGTACCGCAGTATTGAACCGCTGCGCCACATGACAGATATTGTAAACGCGGTTATCGTTCAGTCAGATGTTGGGTCTCCGTTTACGGATTATCCTTTGCCGGGCGTTCCCTATTACTACGCCGTTATTTCTCAAGAGGCGCTGTCTCAGGGAACCGCTGATATTAAACAGGGAATCAATGCGACGGTGGAGCCGATACTCGTGCTACTCTCCAATTCGGATGGCGGTGTAACCGTCCAGAACATGCGCCCCATGCCGCTGCCCCTCATATCGCTTTCAAGCGATATTCTGGACGGTGTGGGGCCGGTGGAATCGCAGCTGCTCAAGCCGCCGGTCCTATTGAGTAACGAGGCTTCACATTCAATCGCCGATATAAAGAGAATGGAGAGACCACAGCCGGTGCGAAAGCCTCATGCGTTTAAGGAAGATATGAAAGCGCCAGAGAATGGAGAAGAATACGCCTTCCACTCCATTATTCAAGGCGTATTTGTCCAAAAAGTGTGGAGCGAAGCGAGGGATCAGATACAAGCGTTTCTCTCTCTGCCAAGAAGTGATCAGATCGAGGTGCGCTCACGTTTTTATTTGGGGCAGGTTTACTATTTTTTGAATCAGCCGAAGGAAAGTTTGTTTGAATTTCTTGCTATTAGAGCTGTATATCCGCAAGAGTCGTACGAGTGGATTGATGCGTGCATGGCTTTGCTGGTAGAGTGAGAGCGATAGCGTATGCTTCTGGTAGAAAAGTATAATTTTTGTTAATGACTATTGAATGAATATCGGAAAAAAATTAATTATTGTTAATATTAGTATTCTCTTGGTCGGTGTGTTGCTTTTGATCGCCATTTTCGTCCGGTTATTAGAGACCCGGATTCACGCACTGATAAACCGCGAAATACACTTGGTGGCTGAAAAAGAGGGCAGGGAGATTCAAATTTGGCTTGAAGTATATTTGGATACCGCACGAACTTTATCTCAAATCATGGAACGGTATGAAGATATACCCATTGAAAGGCGTCGTCCCCTTTTTAATTTGCTCCTCAACCAAATGCTCGTAGCGAATCCGGAGATAGTCGGCGCATGGAGTATTTGGGAGCCGGGTACGATTGATAACCTTGATGATCAGTTCGCTGGTACGGTGGGGGCAAGCACTGATGGAAGATATACGCCATGGTGGCTGAATATTGACGGCGAAATCACGCTGAAAACAAGCATAGAGTATGAGCAGGAAGGGCAGGGCGATTTTTATCTCGTGCCTTTTAGAACGGGTAAAGAATCCCTTACGGACCCGACGTATTGGATGATTGAAGGCACGGAGAAACTGCTGGTCGATGTATCCGCGCCGATAAAAAAAGATGGCATCAGTATTGGGGTCGTTGGTTTTGATATAGAAGTGCCAATTATACAGTCAAAAGTTATGGACATACAACCCTACGACGGCAGCGTGGCTGTGGTGTATTCAAATAGCGGCATTATATGCGGCCATTTTGATTCGTCCCGCATTGGAAAAAAAATGTTGCAGACCGAGCGAAGCATGGCGGGTGATAATCTTGAGGTGTTGATACAAACCGTACGGGAGGGAGGAATTTTTTCTTTTATCAACTATGTTCCCGAATTAAAGGAAGAGATGCTTTTTACCGCGGTACCGTTTACATTAGGACAAACCGATATGCCGTGGATGCTTATGGTGGGAATTCCCAGGACGGTCATCACTACTCCTGTGTACCGTACGCTTGCGATAGGACTCGGCATTGGTCTTGTTATCATTGCCTTTATCGTTATCGCAACCATTATCAACGCCTATTCCATAAGCAAACCCATAAACCAGATGGTGAAGTCTTTCAACAGCATTGAGAACGCGGAAGAGCATTTATTCAAAAAGGGACAGTTCATCCAAAATGTGCCACATACCGTCATCAAGCAGCAGAACGAAATCGGTAAGCTGGGAAAGGCGTTCGTGAGCATGTCCGAAGCGCTTCAGGAAGTTGTCAGCAACATTGAGTATGTAACCGCATCGGCACGTGAGGGAAATTTGCTTGCGCGGGCACATACCGCCTCGCTTCGGGGCAACTATTTTCGTATTCTCAAAGGGCTGAATAACACGATGGATATTATCTGCGATCAGTTCAACGCAGTTCCCGACGCCATCGCTTTATTCGATAAATCGCGCACACTTGTGTACCGCAACCAGACAATGAACGAATTTATCAAACAGTACGGTTTTGATGCCGGCGATAATCAGTTCCTTACAAAAATTTTGTCAAGAACCGCCGTAACGAAATGGGAAGAAAAAGAAACCGGAGCGGTACAAGTCAACGCGCTTTTTTCACCGCTTTCTCTCTCCGATTCGGCTGATGCTATGACCTATACGGCATATCTTATCCTCCAGGACCAGATGTACGCCATGACGTTAAAACGGAGCGGCAACCAGCGGCATTCTGCCGCCGCCGATTCTCTGTGCGTGATGCTCCTCCTGACCGATATAACGGCGATAACCAAAGCGCGGCTGGAAGCGGAAGCGGCAAGCAAGGCAAAGGGCGACTTCCTTTCCCGCATGAGCCACGAAATCCGTACGCCGCTGAACGCCATCATGGGTATGACGCACATTGCAATCAGAACGGACGATGTGAAAAAGATGCGGACGTGTCTCGAACAGATAGACAACTCCTCGGAACACCTTTTAGGCATCATCAATGATATTCTTGACTTTTCAAAGATTGAAGCCGATAAACTCTCCCTTGAACCAGTCGAGTTCTCCCTCATGGAAGACATCAGTTTTGTTATTTCCATGATGCAGTCTCGCGCAAAAGAACGGCAAATATCTATACGGCTTGAACTAGGCGAAATCCGTAACGACTGCCTCTTCGCGGATTCTCTCAGGCTCAATCAGGTGCTTATTAACCTCCTGTCCAACGCGATTAAATTCTCTCCTGTTGAAGGCGATGTCCGCCTCATTGTCAAAGAGCTTACCGGCGACATAGAACACGGTAAAGAAGAGATAAGCACGTATTATTTTGAGGTGATTGATCGAGGAATCGGACTCAGTGAGGAGCAAGTTGCGAAGCTTTTTCAGCCTTTTGAGCAGGCGGATGGGAGCATAGTGCGCTCGTACGGCGGGACGGGACTTGGACTTGTCATTTCAAAGAACATAGTCGAGATGATGGGTGGTACAATTAGTCTAAAAAGCAAACTTGGCGAAGGGAGCAGTTTCTCATTCAGCATACGCTGTCCATACACGGATAAAAAGCAGATTAAAAAAATGGAAGCGGATGAAACCGGCGACCTTCCGGACCTTTCCGGCAAACGCTGCCTCATCGTTGACGATATTGATATAAACCGCGAAATCCTTAAAGAAATCCTCGAAGATACAGGGCTTGACATGGAAACGGCGGCAAATGGAAAGGAAGCGGTCGCCTGTTTTGAGGAATCCGCGGAAGGGTATTACGACATTATTCTTATGGACGTACAGATGCCGGTGATGGACGGCTGTACCGCGACAAAAACAATACGTTCAATACGGCGGGCGGATGCCAAAACCCTGCCCATTATTGCCATGACCGCCAACGTCATTCAGGAGGATGTCCGCAAAATGCGGGAAGCGGGTATGAATGGGCATGTGAGCAAGCCGATTGACATAGAAAAACTATTTAAGACGCTGGAGGAGTTTTTATCAGCGTAATCTTATTTCTCCAAAAAATATTTTTTATTATTATAAGTTTTTTGTATTCAATGAGCGTATAGACGGCTTTCTTTATGTCGTCTTCGGTCCAGCCATATACATTTATAGCGCGTATAATACGGGCAGCTTCTGTAATAGTGTATGCCCGGCGGTATTTCTTAAAAAAATCAAGAATAACCTGTTCGCGTATGACGTGTGATGCGCTATTCGCGCATACGTCGCAGCAGTCTGTTTCTGGAACCGGGACTTCACCTTTGTAGTCCATCATGGTAAGAAGGGCTTCACGTCGGCATGAGACGCCGGAGCGCGCGTAGTCTATCAACTTCAGCATACGCCGTTTATCGACTTCCGTCTTTGCCCTCATAAGTCCGCGTTCGTCCTCCGGTCCCCAGAGGATGATTGCTTTTGAAGGGAGTCCGTCTCTGCCGGCTCTGCCTGATTCCTGCAAATACGCTTCGGCTGAAGGCGGAATATCGCGGTGAATGACGGTGCGTATATCAGCCTTGTCTACGCCCATGCCAAACGCACAGGTTGCGACAAGGACACCGCGCGGATTTTTCAAGTACCAACATTCGACAGCGGTCTTTTCTTCGCGGCTCAAACCCGCGTGGTAAAACTTGATTTCAATGTTTTTTACATCTTTTAACTCGTGTATAAGGTAGCGGGCGAGGTTTTCCGTGCCGTTTCTTGAAGAACAAAACACAATGGCGGGGCGTTTGTGTTCTCTGATAAGGTCGCGCACCGCCATATCACGCAAAACACAGCCCTGCGCCGCATACATGATATTGTTCCTGTCCGGGTTCCCGATGATGCGGCGGGCTACGCCGCCAAAGATGTACCGGTCTATTTTCTCCAGAACAGGCGCCGATGCCGTGGCGGTAAACGCGGTTACGAGGGGAAGTCCGGCGTGTTTCAGCGTATGTATAACATCGCCTATCTTGAGATAACATGGTCTAAAACGTTCTCCCCATTCGCTTACGCAGTGCGCTTCATCAATTACCACATGAACGATGCCCAATTCAGGTAGCTTTTTCATTACGGTCGGCGTTATGAGTACGTCGGGGTTCGCAATGATGAACCGCGATTCGCCGCTTCGTACCTTTTTCCAGATCGCCGCCCGTTCTTCCTGACTCTGTCCTCCCCGAAGCAAAACCGGCGCAAACCCTTTTTCCCGGAGCCTCCGTTCTTGATCCGCCATGAGAGAGAGAATCGGGTATATGACCAGCGTCACGCCGGACAGGAGCAGGCTTGGAAGTTGGAAACACAGCGATTTACCGGCTCCGGTCGGCAGAATGACGATCTGGAGCCCGCAGCAGAGGCGGTCATCGCCGTTGTCTTCCGATGTGCCGTTATCAAGCGATCCGGTTTCTCCCGCGAGAGGAATACCGGCTGCTTGGGCGGCTTCAAGTATATTTGAAATAACAAGCCGCTGATATGGAAAAAGGTACGAAAGACCGAATAGTTTTTGTACCGCGTATGTCATGTAATCTGGTTCCATATCGTTATAATGGCTTTCGTGTGCATGGCGCTTTATCGCATATTGTATAGCAAAGTCCATGCGGACGGATGCGGAGCGGTTGGAGGGAATCAAGCGGCAGGGCGTACCAAAGAGGGCTGAATACGAAACGTCATCCTACGATAGATAAGAGTGGGAAGCCAATACATGCTCTCCTTACTTCACGGACCGTATCGGCCCGTCTCAATTACTCGTTACGCATTACGCATACACGCAAAACAACAGGACTGTTTACGCTTCGCCGCTCATTGACAATATATTTGGATAAAATATATTGTCAAAATAAGAGCATTGTGGATAGAATATAAAACATTGAAACCGCAGCGGACTCAATGATATTGGATAATATGGAGGATACATATGAAAAGTTTAGAATTAAGAAAGCCATATCAATTACAACAAATAATTGATGTAATATCCAAGGATATCCATAAAAACGGCTTTACAAATACAAATTTTTGTTTGTATGCTAATGAGGATATCTTAAAGCCAGAACTTATTTGTTATTTGGAGTCATATCCAACAATATCAGATGATGATGAAGAGATTTATCTCAATTTTATAATCAAAGAATCTCTGAATTTGTTGTATTATGGTCAACAATTTGAAAATGTATTAATGAATTTTTTGGAGCAAAAATGATGCTATAATTGATGATTATATCTTAGCATTAGATTATTATTCTAAACATGATACATTCAAAGATTGTGAATAATGTATCATCCATCCGGTGGGATGAAGAAAATTCTATAGACGCAATTGATCTAATGAAATTAAGTATTTATAAAATAATAGAAAATATAGGAAATAAAAATATATGAAAAATTAAAATAGGTATAGTCTAAAATATAAAAATTATTAAATAAATGGGGTGCGCCCCAACTGCACATAACAGGTCTGTTTACGCTTCGCCGTCGGTAGGCGGCTCGGCCTCCGAAACGGCTAGGTCAATCGCTTGAAGCGATTGACCTAGGGGGAGTCGTCAAAAGGATGAAAATAAAGTAAGATAAAGAGATGAAAGAAAACGGAAAAGTGCTGCACAGACACGACATCAGTGATACGCTGTGGGAAAAATATAGAAGGATTACTGCCGGGAAGGGTAGGGAAACAGGGGCGGCGGCTCAAGACAACCGGCGGTTTATCAACGCGGTATCGTGGATTATCAGAACTGGCGTACCCTGGAGAGACTTGCCGCCTGAATATGGCGACTGGAGAAACACGCACCGACGCTTGCTTTTGCCGCCGATGAGATAGAGGTGTGTGGAAAAGCATAGCCGATGCGGCGGGCGGGGTGGATACTACATGGCTCATGATAGACGCACCGTATAGCACAGTCCATGCGGATAGATGCGGAACGGTCGGGGGGAATCAAGGGATAGGGCGTACCAAAGGGAGAGCTGAATACGAAAGTCCATCGTGCGATAGATACGAGGGGAAAGCCGACGCGTATCCTCCTTTCGGCGGGGCGGGAGGCGGATTGCGCGTATGCGTTGCCCTTAATGGCGGGTTTTTCGGTAAAGGTTTTATTAGCCGATAGAGGGTATGACGTGAATCAGGGAGGAGACACCGCCCGTGCGGGAGGCAATTGAAGTAGTTATCCCTTCCAAGCGCAGCCGGACGGAGGCACGGAGTTATGACAAAGAACTGTATAAGGAGCGCCCTTAGTGAACATGTATTTCGGCGGCTTAAACAGTGGAGAGATATTGCTACGTGCTATGCTCAACGCATTGATTCCTTTCTTGCCGCTTCTTTGTTAGATCTATCTTCCTCCCCTTTTGACGATACCACCTAGCCACACTGTAGCCCGAGCCGCTTTAGCGGCGAAACATAAAAAGTCCTGTTGTTCACAATGATGTTTATATTGTGGTTTATTATTTAGTATTTCAATATTATCCACCGGGCATACCTTTTCACATATACCACAGCCAGTACAATTATTATTAACCGTAAACTTTTTATCCATATTTGATCCTTTTTTATAAAATTTGTATTAATAGATTTGAATATTCTTGTTAATTTGCTTATATTATTACTCTCTTTTATTTTTATTGTATTAATAATTGGAATAAGTTTCTCATTTGATTTTTCTGTAATTTCACTTATTTTTTCACTCATGTCATATATGATAACATAATTTGAAAACATTTGTAGTTTTTGACCATAATTCAATTTTATACCATGTTTTTCAATAATAATTCATACAATTGATAAATCGCATTACCAGCAGAACCGCCATAAGTTGTAATCGAGTAATAATATGTATTTTTGTTATTGTCCAAAATTATATTTTTCAATAAATTCAATAATTTTTTAGGAAGACCCCAAAAATAAGTTGGATAAACAAAACCGATACTATCATATTGTTTTATAAAATTGAAAGGTTTTGTCATTGAAACAACCTCACAATTTTCAAGTTCTTTTGAAATGATTTTTGCAACCTTTAAATTGTTTCCGGTTCCAGAAAAATAAATTACAATGTTCTCCATAACGATCTCCTTATATTTCACACATATTATTATATGTATATCATTTTATCAACAAATTATTACATAAATTCCAGCCTGTTTTAGCTCCAATTGCACATAACAACTCATACACGTATGCCCACTATAAGTTCTCTATATCAATACGTTTTCAACTCCTTCAAGATTTATTGCACAGAGCGTACTCATGCCTTACATGAGGCGCGATTTCCGAAAACCCCCTTCATGTCAAAGACTTTTTCCAGCGAGTCTTCCTTCATCATGTCCTCTGGCGAACCAAGTAAAAAAGATCCGTGCGCCGCGACGCCGACCCTGTCAGCATACAAAGTGACAAGGGAAAGATCGTGGAGCGTTACGAGCGCGACGGCGCCCTGTCGCGTGAGCTTTTTTATCAGTTCCATCACCAGAAAGGCGTATTTTGGATCAAGATTATGCACCGGTTCATCAAGAAGAATGACGCGGGCGTCCTGCGCCATGGTTCTGGCGATAAGCACGCGCTGGAATTCGCCGCCTGAAAGTTCCGTTATTGGTTTTTCCGCAACATGCAATGCATCCGCTTCCGCAAGGGCTTTTTCAACAGCCTCGTTATCAGCTTTTGTCTCCCTTCCCCAAAACCCCCGTTGATGAAAGCGTCCCTGTGCAACCATTTCCCGAACCGTGAATGACCAATCCGCAAACCCTCCCTGCAATCCGTTTCCCTGAAACAGAAAACTCACGAGTTCCGCGCGTTTCTGCGGCTTCATTTTACCGGGGTCTTTTCCGTCAATGAAAACATGCCCCGAAAGCGGACTTCGTAATCCCGCTATAGTTCGCAACAGCGTCGTCTTTCCCGCGCCATTGGGACCTATGATCGTGATGAGTTCTCCCCCGCGTATGGCAATATTGATGTCTTTGATAATGGTTTTGTTTTTATATCCAACGGAAAGCTCCTGTAATTCAAGCAATTCAAGCATGTCCCGTTACCCTCCATTCGCAATGGCGCCGTTTTTAACGAATACGCTATTTTTGACAAGCAGAAACAGAAAGAACGGCGCACCGCCCAGCGCGGTGATGATGCCGATGGGTATCTCGATAGGCGGCAGAATGGAACGGCTTACAATATCGGCAAGCAGCACCGCAAGCGCGCCGAGAAGCGCGGACGCGGGCAGCAGGCGCTTGTGAATTGAGCCGGTAAAAAGACGCGCACTGTGCGGGGCAATAAGCCCTACAAAGCCGATAACGCCGCACACGGAAACCGTTGCCGCAGACGCAAGCGATGCGCCCAGAATCACCGTGATACGCGCCTTTTTCACGTCAAGACCAAGGCTTTCGGCTATCTCATCGCCTTGTAAGAGCAGATCCAGAGCGCTTGACGATAAAAAGATAATAAGCGCACCGGCAAACATGACGGGCAGCGCGGACAGCGCCGTATTCCACGGGACCGCGAGGCTTCCCAGCATCCAATAATACACCCGCTGAAGGCTTCCGTCTTTCAGAATAAACAAGAAGGAGAGCAGACTCGAACAGAGGGAACTGATGGCGGTACCTGCCAAAAGGAGGTTCAAAACGGAAGGCATACCGGATGCGCGGGAAATAAGCAACACGGCAAAAACTGCGGCAAGGCTTCCTATAAAAGCCGCCGCAGACACCGGCAACGCGCCGCCCATAGCCGCCATCATCGCAATGCCCGCGCCCAATGCCGCGCCGGAAGACGACCCTATGACAAAGGGATCGGCAAGCGCATTGCGGAACACGGCTTGAAACCCCGCGCCTGAAACGCCGAGACACGCGCCTACGGCTACGGCAAGCGCGATGCGGGGCAGGCGCAGCTTGAACAGTACCGTCAGCGCGAGTTCACGGTTTTCCGCATCCTGAAAAAGATCGGTAATCCGTAAAGAACCCGCCGCTAATCCGCACAGACACGCCGCTATGAGACATAGCATCAGTAATGACGCGCCGTATTTTTTCTTCAACTTCACGGATGCAATATCCGTGCAAGAGCGGTAACCGCATCCGCCAAACGCGGACCGTACCGGTAGACCGTATCCGCATCAACCGCGGCTATGCGGTTGTTTTTTACCGCGGATACCGTTTTCCACAGAGGGTTCGCCGTTACCGTAACGCTGTGATCACTCCCTGATAGTATCCAATCGGGATTGAGAAAAAGCACCTGTTCAAAACTCACCTCTATCCACGCCGTTTTTTCATGCTCAAAAATATTCCTGCCACCGGCTTTTTGTATCGCTTCACTGACAAACGTGTTGCCGCCGCAGGTCATAAGCGGCGTATCGTAGAGTTCCCAAAACACCGAAGGCGCTTTTTTGCCCCGTACCCGTTTTTGAACCTGTTCTATTTTCGTTTTCATGGTTTGTACCACACCCGCGGCGTCTTGTTCACGACCGGTAAGCCTCCCTAGGACCCCAATCACCGCGTACACCTCGTCAAAATTCCGCGGCTCAACGGTAAACGCCGGTATTCCCAATCCTTCCAGAAGCGGAATAAGCCGTTGGTGCATATCCGCAGACACAATCACCACATCCGGTTTGAGCGCGGCAATCTGTTCAACGCTCACGGTCGCGCCTGAAAACCCGCCGACAACCGGAACGGACGACACGGCGGACGGATAATTGCAATACTCGGTTCTGCCTACAACGACCGCGCCTACGGCAAAAAGAATCTCGGTTACTGCCGGAGAAAGACTCACAACCCGTTGCGCCGCGCACTTATATACGAACTTCCTTCCCAGCGCATCGGTAATCTCCGTCTGTGAATAAAGCGGAAACAGAACATACAGACATACCAATACAGCGAACACTTTGTTTTTATTCATTCTTTTCTCCTTTTGAATTTCCTGATTCAGGAATCAATGAGCCGCATACGTCTTGTTATGCGACACCCCCGGCCCGTTTCATTACAAATCATCAAATAATTCCAATTTGTTTTCTCTCCTAACATATTTCTTTTCAAATTCTTTTTCAAAAGAATTAATAATATTTGGATGATATTTTAGAAACCATGTTCTATACGAATTTGATCATCATTAAGATCATCTGGTATTCTTTCCATTCGTTCATCAATGCTGTCAAATCCCGTAAATGACTGTTCCAAGCGCTCTTTTGTCAATGTTACATATTCAGGATTTAATTCTATCCCAATACAATGTCTGTTTAATTGCTGGCATACGCGTAACGTTGTCCCGCTGCCCGAAAACGGATCCAGAACGACATCATGTTCTTCGCTTGATGCTAGGAACTGTTAGCAAATGAGTATTTTAAGGAAGGCGACGAGGATAAATCCGAGGAAGTTTATATCGGATTTTTCATACCTCACCGTAAGCCGACGGTTCTCTTTCAGTTTCCCGAATACCCTTTCGATATATCCTCGTTTCTTATATTTTTCCTTGTCATACTCTATCAGCTTCTTCCGGTTTTTTCTTCCGGGTATCA
>JAISMJ010000009.1 GCA_031276815.1 Treponema sp. | reverse complement strand
CAACAACAAAATAACCTTTTTGGTGAAGTGGATACCCATTAATGAAATAAAAACCGAAATATACAGAGAAACGGATCAAGCAACGAGTAAAGATACAATTACCTTTAAGTGAGGCAGATATGGAAAGAACGTTAGGGGTATCGTCAAAAGGATGGGAATAAAGAATACATTGTAGATAAGTTACCCAAAGGAAGGACAATAGTACAGGTGAATTCTATATTTTGATTAACGGAAATAATAGTTCCAAAAAATATAAGAATAATAAATAAATCTGTTCCAATATTATCAGGAATATTTGCGCCCAATGAAGTACATAAAGCGAATGAAATAGTAACGGCATTATATTATAATCGTAGTTATACGAAATGTCGGCTAAATTTTTTGAATTATTTTTAATAATATGTTGACAAAAATTTTTTAGGATAATATACTCGTAAATAATGGAGAAATATACATGAGAGATTACGGTAATAAACAAGAATTAATTGAGGCAATTGAAATTTCATACAATAAATTTGTTGCAGAATTTACCGATATTGCCGAAAAAGATTTACATAAACGTATTGATGGTGTGGACAAAACACCAGCTGAAATGTTGGCTTATCAAATTGGCTGGTTAAGGCTTGTTTTAAGTTGGGAAAAGGATGAAATGGCTGGCAAAAAAGTTGTAACCCCAAAACCGAATATTAAATGGAATAAATTAGGAGAATTGTACCAGAGTTTTTATGATGAATATAAAGGATTGACATTGGAGAAATTGTTAAAAAAATTTGAAAAAGTTAATAAAGATTTTGTTAATTTGATAAAAAGTCTTAATGATAAAATTTTATTTGATGAAAATCAACGGCAATGGGCTAGTTCTACGCCAAGTAAATGGCCTGTTTGGAGATGGATACATATTAATTCTGTTGCACCGTTTACAAATTTTCGTAGTAAGATTAGAAAATGGAAAAAAGGATAATGGTGTACGCCGACACTTCGTATAACAGGACTGTTTACGCTTCGCCGCCAGTAGCGGCTCGGGCTACGGTTTTGCTAGGTCAGTCGACTGCGGATCCTTCCCACGCCTCATTCCAGCACCTTTTGCCACTGCTGGTCTTTGCTGCACAAAGCCCTTATACGAGCTGGCAAAATGTCATATACAGTATATTGATAAATTGTCCCCATTATCCTATCTATCTCTTGCGGCCCTGGACCAGATTATACTTTTTGAGTCATACGCATGAAGGAATAATACGGAAAAAAGCAATATTGATTTGCTCATGGTAAAGAAAGGCGGCAAAACAGATTTGATATTATTGATTCTATTTATATGGCTTTTTATGAGAATAAAATAAAAATTTCCAGTGAATTACTCGCAATCGACTATATATAGATATTGAGTATATTTATATAACAATAAAAGAACAAAGAAAAGTGTTATATGGAACGCTATGAATCATGGCTTGAAAGAGCGGAAAGCAGTCTTGACATATCAAAAATAGCAGCCAACAATATTGTTTATTGTGAAGATTTAAGGTTTATGTTATCAATCTCAACAGGCAGTTGAAAAGGCGTTAAAAGGTCTTTTAATATATTATAGTGTTGAGCCTGAATGTACGCATAGTATAATTACAATTCTTTCGGTAACTTTGTCAAAAATCAAACATATTTGTTGTTATATGCGTCATTGACAAAGAATTGACGCATTTCTCGGTAAAAAATGCGCCTTTTTCCATGTAATGAACGCGCATTTCACCGATATTGAAGCATAGTATGTTATAATGAACGCATGTATCAAGAGGATAGAAGCCATTATCGCCGGAACATTGTCCTTGCGTCCGGTTCGTAACGCCATGACGGGTACAAAGAAACAGGAAGCCCGTATGGTTCACAACTTGTCGAGTGTTCCTACACTGACATTCCCGTACTTCATAACTGCCTCCGCTGCATGTCCGCATTGCGGGACATTTCCGTGTGAATCTTAATCCATAGGATGCTTTATGTGAATATCAAGAATATAGACAAATTTACGTGTTGATAGCGCGTTGCTTTTCCGCCTTGCACAAAATTGTATTCCATGATAGTATCGCGCTATGATACATGTAGCGCGGAAAAGACTTCATCTTGTTATTATAACAGCGTGTTGGATTCTCGTTGCTGTCTTTGCGGAATTTTTTATTCTTACTAACCTTGATCATGATTGTAAAGGCGAGTTGTGTACTATTTGTCTACATATAGATATTGCCCAACGCCTATGTGAGGGGCTGGGGCGTATCTGTATTATTGCAGGTTTAGCTCTTGTAACGCTTCGCTCTCACGCTCTTTTAGAACTCATCATAAGGCGTCCCGCGCCTCCTACCCTTGTACGATTAAAAGTAAAATGCAGTTTCTGATTTTTTGATTTTTAAATTTTTTGAATGTTCCTCATCGGTACATTCCCTTTCAATTCATGGCGCGCGACCATGCGAGACGCCCGCTACGATATATACTATATTCGGAGATTTGTATATGAAACATTTTTTTATAGCGTCACAGAGGAGTATTTTTTACACAAAAATTGCAGATGGGAGTTGTTCTGTAATGAAAGCAGGTGACGGTACGGACTACTGCTATTTTTTTGTTGGCGGCGCTGGTGGCGGCGCCAATATTGGCGGTATCAATGCTAATATCCTGACACACGGCGTATGCAACCCCGGCGCAAATACAATATGATAGACGCCATAGTAACCTGTCAAAACGCTTCATTCGGCTATGACGGACACATTGTTGTTCATAACCTCACTTTTTCCGTCGAACAAGGCGATTACCTATGCATTGTGGGAGAAAACGGTTCCGGCAAAAGTACGCTTATCAAAGGCATCGTGCGGCTTATTACCCCATTGCAGGGCAGTATCGTGATAAACGCCGGCGGTATGGCGGAGGGCAAAGCCGCTCCGCGGGCGATGCGGAGAAGCGCCGTCGGCTATCTTTCCCAAGCCGCCGCCGCAAAAAAAGATTTTCCCGCGGGCGTAGCGGAAATCGTTTTTTCGGGTATGACCGGCGGTATGGGACTGCGCCCGTTCTATTCCCGTCAAGAAAAAGAATTGGCGGAGAAAACCATGCGGAGGCTCGCCATTACCGCGTTACGAAACCGCTGTTTCCGGGAACTGTCCGGCGGGCAGCAGCGGCGCGTCCTCATTGCCCGCGCCCTGTGCGCGGTGTTGCGTGATGATCCGGCAGGGGAGGACAACGCGCGCCGCAACATGCTCGTGCTGGATGAACCCGCCGCCGGACTTGACCCGCTGGTTACGGCGGAGGTGTACGAACTGCTGCAAACCTTGAACGCGGAGCTGGGCATTGCCATCATCATGGTCTCCCATGACATTGACTCGGCGCTACAATATGCGCGCCATATACTGCATATTACGGCGGCGGGGAGTTTTTATGGAACACAAGATGAATATACGCGCTCACATCACTATAAACACTTAATTGGAGGTACCAGAGATGCCTGATCTGATTACGACACTCTTAGAAATGTTCTCATATACCTTTCTCATCAGGGCTTTTGTTGTCGGCGCTTTGGTGTCAATATGCTCGGCGCTGCTCGGCGTAAGCCTTGTCTTGAAACGGTATTCCATGATAGGGGACGGTCTTTCCCATGTCGGGTTCGGCGCCCTCGCCCTGGCGACCGCGTTTAACCTTGCGCCCCTTTCGGTCTCTATTCCCATTGTCGTACTCGCCGCGTTTCTGCTCTTGCGCTTGGGCGAAAAAAGCCTCATAAAAGGAGACGCCGCTATTGCGATTGTGTCGACAAGTTCCCTCGCGCTCGGCGTCATCATCATATCGCAAACAACCGGCATGAATACCGATGTATGTAATTATTTATTCGGCAGTATCCTTGCCATGAATAAAAACGACGTGTATTTGAGTATCGCCTTGTCAATGACGGTACTGGCGCTGTTTATCGTGTTTTATCATACACTGTTTGCCATAACGTTTGACGAAACGTTTGCCGCGGCGACCGGCGTCCGTACCGGTTTGTACAATATGCTCATCGCGTTTTTAACGGCGATTACCATTGTGCTGGGTATGCGTATGATGGGCGCGATGCTTATTTCCGCGCTTATCATCTTTCCCGCTCTTACCGCAATGCGTATTTTCAAGCAATTTAAGAGCGTGAGTATATGTTCCGTGTGCATTTCGATACTCTGTTTTTTCATCGGCATTGTTATTTCGTATATATACGCAATGCCCACCGGCGCAAGCGTTGTGCTGGTAAATATCATTGCTTTTATAGTATGTTGGACAATCAATTCACTGAGCAAGAGGAGATCACGTATGAAGAAGATAAGCTTACGCGCATTCGCGGCGCTTGTATGCGCGTTGCTTGCCGCCGGCTGCGGCAACGCAAAGAAGCAAACGCAACCCGCTACGGCCGCCGCGTTTACCGCGCCGAAAAGTAACAATGCGGGAACGCTATCGGTAGCCCTGCCGGACAGCGCGGCGGCAGTCAAACAGGACGCGGCAAAGCAGGGCGGCGGTATTGTCGAAATAAAAGAAAAGCTGTTTATCGCGCAGGTAAATGACGTATACCTCAATCCCGAAGAATATTTCGGTAAAACGATAACACTACAAGGGCTTTTTAAGAGGCAGCAGTACAAGGATACCGCTTATTGTTTTGTTATCCGGTACGGTCCCGGGTGCTGCGGCTATGACGGAAATGCGGGCTTTGAAGTGGCGTGGGACGATAGTTCCGCGCCCCAGCCCCAATACCCCGCAGAAGACGAGTGGGTAGAGGCGACCGGCGTGCTAAAAAGCTATGAAGAGGACGGCTTCCCCTATTTGTATATCGCTCTCACCGGTCTTACGATTCCAGAGACGCGGGGCGCTGAATTTGTAACGCAGTAGGGCTGCAATAAGGCGCGGCATCTTGTGGAAAATGTGTCAGGCGCTGCTTTCTTCTCTTGAAACGCCCTTTTTTTACTGATATAATAAAAAACTATGAAGAAATATCAGCTTATCTTCGCGCTTCTGTTTCTCTCTGTGCAGGTATCCGCGCAAAGCATAGAGCGTCCTTACTGGTATATTCTTGAGCAGGGGAAGAGTTTTTTCAGAAACGGTCAATACGACAGCGCCCTCAACGCTTTTGAAGACGCCAAACGAAACCGCAAGGCGATGTACGAAAAGATGGAACAGGACTTTATCGTAGTTCTTTCCTTATCTGAAGTACGGCGTATGAAGGATTCTCTTAATGACATTGAACACTACATTGCGCTCAATCATCTTGACAACGCCGCCGCCGCGCTCAAAGAACTCTACTTTCGTATTCCCAGACAATCATTATACGGTTCCGCAAACAATGCGCTTAAAGCGCTCGGAGCCTTGAAAAATTATCCTGAAGCGGAATACTGGATCGGAGAGATATACCGCATTGAAGGGGAACTTACTCTTGCCGTTAGACAGTACCAAAAGGCGTACGAACAGAGGGCAAACCTTGAGAATCCGCATTTTAATATAGATATTCTTTATAGAATCGTTGATATACTTCAGATGGAGCAGGATTATACCGCGATGGAACAATGGGCGCAGCGTATCTTGGAGCTGGACAGCTTATGGTCGGGCGGCTCCGCGCAGTTGTATACGCGGAGCGCCATGTCGAAATTGCTTGAAAGCGACGGCGGCGTAAAACGCTTCTTGACGGTGTACCGGTACGACAATGCCCAGGTTGAACGGGTACACCGGATTTTAGGTTTCTTTTATTACGCTTCAGGCAGGCATAGTAACGCTCAAGAACACGCGCTGTTTTCATTCCTAATAAACAGCACGCTTATTATCAACGAACTCATCAGAAACCGCTATGATTTTGAGCTTACCTCTTTGGAAGCGCTTCTTGAAGAAGCGGAGATGAACGCTGCGTTGGTTGATTTTATGGATGACACGGAGTACTACAAAACACTGTACTATCTCGGCTGCGCCTTATACGCAAACGGCAACGCGCCGATAGCCCGCGAATTATGGACCGCGCTGGCCGGACGCCGCGCTACGGCGGGCGAATGGGCTATCCGCGCCGGAAATCAGTTGAAAACGCCCGCCATCGAAAGACCCCGTGAATCGCTGTAGATGAACCGGCGCGGTGCGCGGAGGCTTTATTTTACGCCCTTCCGCACCGCAACCGCCCGTTATTCCCGTTCAGAACGAGAGGGATACGGCAGATGTTTTTGTACGCATTTGTACGCGGGTCTGATGATACGCCCGCCGGTAACGGCTTCTTCCATGCGGTGAGCGCACCAGCCCGCCACGCGGCTTACCGCGAAGATTGGCGTGTACAATTCTGACGGTATGCCAAGCATACTGTACACAAAGCCGGAGTAAAAATCGACATTCGTACATATCTCTTTGTCCGAGTCTTTCACCCGCTTAAACACCAGCGGCACAAGCCGCTCAATACGTGTGTACAGGTTGAACTCGTCCATGAACTGCTTTTCATTGGCAAGTTGAGCCGCCTTATCGCGGAGCAATACCGCGCGCGGGTCGCTTTTCGTGTACACCGCATGTCCCTGTCCGTAAATAAGCCCGGTTCTGTCGTAGGCTTCGCCCTTCAAAATCTTTTCAAGATAGGCTTCCACCTCGGCGTCGTCGTCCCAATTCTTGACGTGCTGCTTGATGTCCTCCATCATGGCGCTCACCTTGGTGTTTGCGCCGCCGTGTTTGTACCCCTTGAGCGAGCCGATGCCGGCGGCAATAGACGAGTACGTGTCCGTATCCGCGGAAGAAATCAGGTGTACCGCAAACGTTGAGTTGTTGCCGCCACCATGTTCCGCGTGCAGCACCAGCGCCAAATCAAGGGTTTCCGCTTCCAAACGGGAGAACCGTCTGTCCGGTCTAATGAGAGAAAGGATCGTTTCCGCGGTATTTTGAGCGGGGTTCGGTTCATGGATGATAAGGCTGTCCTTATCAAGGTAATGTTTCTTCGCCATGTAGGAATACGCGACAATAGCCGGAAAACGGGAAATCAGCTCAATGCACTGGCGGAGAATGTTTTCAGGCGAGCGATCTTCGGCTTTTTTATCAAATGAGTACAGGGTCAGTACCGATTGCGCGAGTTTATTCATAATATCTTTGGAAGGCGCCTTCATAATATGATCCCGCCTAAAATACGTGGGAAGACTGCGGTTTTCCCCCATGAGGATACGGAATTGTTCAAGCTGGGCATGAGCCGGCAGTTTTCCAAACATGAGAAGGTACACGACTTCTTCAAATGCAAAACGTTTTTCACGGGCGGCGGCGGCGACAATGTCCTCTACATCAATACCCCGGTAAAACAGTTTGCCGTCAATCGCTTGTTTTTCGCCTTCGATCATAATGTACCCGTGAACCTCGCCCACCCGGGTCAAGCCCACCAGCACGCCGCTTCCGTCCGCATTACGCAGACCGCGTTTTACATTGTACTTATCATATAACCCGACATCAATATAATCATTACTCGCCAACTCTGAAAGATAATCCGCAATCCGCACCATGGTTCTCCTCTATCCTAACTTCAGCAATTCATCAAACACCATGCCGGCTATTGCAGAAGCAATACTATCCGCAGGCATGAGTTTCACGTCCTGTTCTCCTCTCCGCTTGACCTCTACCACAGGCTTCTCAAGAGACAGATTTTTCTCTCCAACCACAACGCGGAAGGGGACGCCGATAAGATCCGCGTCATTGAACTTAACCCCAGCGCGCTCGTTTCTGTCGTCAACCAGTACTTCAACGCCGCGTTTTTCAAGCTCTGCCGCTATTGTATCGGTTACGCTTCGTATCACTCCTTCGTACTTAACCGGAATGATAATGGCATGAAATGGCGCAACGCTCATCGTCCACGCAATGCCGGCGTCATCGTGATGTTCTTCAATGACAGACGCGAGGGTACGATCCACCCCGATGCCGTAGCAGCCCATGAGCGGCGTTTGAGATTTGCCGTTTTCATCAAGAAAACGCACGTTCATGGGCGTTGTATATTTATACCCTAACTTAAAAATATGCCCTAATTCATTGCCTTTTTTCTCGTACAAGCCGCCGCCGCACACCGGACACCGGTCGCCAGCCTTGACCGTGCGGACGTCCGTAACCAGCCAGGGCGTAAAGTCCCTCCCATATGCGGCGTGCCGGTAATGCACATCCGTTTCAAGCGCGCCCGTCACCGCGTCATACAGCGCGGTGACCGACTCATCCGCAACAACCGGCACGGAAGCAAGCCCGACGGGTCCGGCAAAACCCACCCGCGCGCCGGTGAGCCGTTCCACATCCGCGTCAGACGCAAGCGCCGCCTCGCCCGCCTTGAGCGCGGCGGCAAGCTTCACCTCGTTGACGTCAAGGTCGCCCCGTATGCACACGGCGAAAAACGCCTCCGCATACACGGCGGGCGCTTCGGGCGCGGGCTTAACGCGCCGCAAATTCGCGCACCCGGGCGCTCTTGAAAGATCAATCTCCACATTCACCGCTCGGTAGATAAGCGTCTTGATGAACGCCTTCGCGTCCGTTTTCAGAAAAGCGCAGAGTTCCGCAATCGTTTTTACCGCAGGCGTTGCAATGCGCTCAATGGGAAGCGTATCCGCCTGATCATCCGCCGCCGGCGCTTCATAATCCGGCTTGCACTCCGCTTTTTCCACATTCGCCGCATAATCGCAGGAGCGGCACAGAATCAGGGTATTGTCGCCTATCTCACTTTCCACCATGAACTCTTCAGATCCGGAACCGCCCATAGCGCCGGAATCCGCCCGTACCGGTATCACAGTCAGTCCGCATCGTTTGAAAATCCGCCGGTACGCCGCCTCCATCTTCCGGTACGTTTCATCAAGGCTTTTTTCATCGCTATGGTAGGAATACGCATCCTTCATGGTGAATTCGCGTCCGCGCATAACGCCGTACCGCGGGCGTATTTCATCGCGGTACTTAGTATTGATCTGATACACGGAAATAGGCAGTTGCTTATAACTGAACAATTCATCGCGTATCATGGCGGTAACCGCTTCTTCGGCAGTCGGGGAAATAACCAGAGCCGCGCCGGTTCTATTTTTAACCTTCAGCATGGACTCGCCCATCGTCTCCCACCGTCCCGATTCCATCCATAACTCACCCGGCACCACCACGCTCGGTTTTATCTCAAGCGAACCAATCGCATCCATCTCCTCGCGGATGATGTTCTCTACCTTGCGGAACGCCCGCAGACCCAACGGTAGATACGTGAACAACCCGTTGGCAAGTTTACGCAGCATACCGGCGCGGAACATGAGCCTGTGGCTCGCTATCACCGCATCCGCCGGAACCTCTCTGAGTGTCGGAATAAACGTCTCTGAAAATTTCATGGGGAACAGTATACAATAGTACCGGCTTTTTTGCAAGCATACGCAGAAAACGCGAGCCGTCAACGCGAGACATCCTACAGCGTATCCCGCGCAACGCCTCTATACGGCGAGGCGCTGACTTTGGAAGGGCTGCATATTCGAGAAACACCGCTGTAATCCAGCGTCAACGGCCATAGCCGGAGTCATTAAACGTACATTTGGAGCGCCAATCAGATTATAGCATGACAGTTCGCTCTCATGGGAAACCACTCCCCCCGCTCACACGACTATATCGGTGAAGGGCGGCGCACGGGATAACGACTCAGCTACGCACCGGTGATCGCTCATCATAAGTTGGGGGTCCGCTTCCAGCATAGCAAAGGCGTCTTCGCGGGCTTTTTCGAGGATCGTTACGTGTTCCACAGGGTCTGCAAGCCCCAGCTTGATATAACCGGACTGCTCAACGCCGTCGATCCGCCCGGGTCCGCGCAGCTTCAGGTCTTCTTCCGCAATGATAAAACCGTCCGAATGTTCTAGCATCACCATAAGGCGGGTTTTTGCGTCTTCCGTACAGGAGTCGGAATATACGAGGAAGCAGTACGATTGAGCTGTTCCCCGGCCGACCCGCCCGCGCAGTTGGTGCAGAGCGGAAAGCCCAAAGCGTTCCGCGTGTTCTATGATCATACACGTTGCATTCGGCACATCAACGCCTACTTCCACGATGCTGGTCGCAACGAGTATGTGTATGTCGCCTCTGCGGAAAGCTTCCATTGTCCGGCGTTTCTGCTCCTCATCCAACCGTGAATGGGTAAGCGCGATCGTATATTCGGGAAACACCTTTGTTGCAAGCCGTTCTTTCATTGAAACCGCATCTTTGAGGTCTAATTCGCCTTCTTCAATAAGCGGATACACGAAATAGGCTTGGGCGCCTTCTTTGATCCGCGCGCGGACAAACTCGTACACCTTGTCTTCATTGGACTCCCGCGCAAGGTGCGTGGTGATTGGCTTTCGTCCTGGCGGCAGTCCTTTAATGACTGAAACATCAAGATCGCCGAATACAGTGATCGACAAAGTTCTGGGAATGGGCGTCGCGCTCATCATCAAAAGATCGGGGGGCATCTTTGATTCTGATGCGCTGCCCTTCGCCAGAATAGCCTGTCGTTGAACGACGCCGAAACGCTGCTGTTCATCAATAACAACAAGCCGAAGCTCGCGATAGCGTACGTCTTGAGAAAAAAGCGCATGCGTGCCGATTACCACGTCAATATCGCCAGCGGCAAGATTTCTGAGCAGGTGATTGCGCTCTTTGGAGGGTATGGTACCGGTGAGGAAGGCGACGCTGACGCCTAATGGTTCCAGCAGTTTCGCGGCGTTTTCCGCATGTTGCCGCGCTAATAGCTCGGTCGGCGCCAAGATCGCGGACTGCCCGCCCTTTTCAACCGCTTTAAGCACAGCTAAAAACGCAACCAGCGTCTTGCCTGAACCGACATCGCCCTGTAAAAGCCGCGCCATAGGGTAGGGACCGTCCATATCCGCGTTGATTTCCGCTATGACGCTCTCCTGTCCCTCCGTTAGGGAAAAGGGAAGCCTGTCCAGCAGCATGTTTTGTAGACCGGGCGCGTGTTTTCGCCCCGCAAGGGCGGACGCATAACCAGTTTCCGTTTCGAACAGCATATCCGCATCCACTGCCGGCGTCTGCCGCATAACGCTCCGTTTTGCCTGCGCCCGCTTCCCGATTATCACCTCCAGATAAAAGAGTTCTTCATACATGAGGGATTTTTTCGCCTTTTCGAGTTCCTTCATAGATTCAGGAAAATGAATGGCGTGTAACGCGCGGGCTTTTGTAAGCAGATGGTAACGCTCCCGTATAGTTTTGGGGATTTCGTCTTCTATAACGGGGAGGTATGCGCCAAGCGCCTGTTTAACAAGGGAGCGCACGCTTGTCATACGGAGGTCTTTCGTAAGCGGATAAATAGGGAAGATACGTCCGGGTCCGATATAGGCGACTGTCTTATCGCCGGTTACCGGTTCATAGTTAAAGGCGTTTGACTGAATTTCACCATATTTGAAGACAAAGTCCCCATAGATAAAATACTCTTTTTTGATTGTAAGCTGTTTTTCCATGAATGGGCGGTTGTAACAGACCAACGCCGCCCGCGCCGTAGCATCTTCAATAAATACCTTTAATGTACGAACCTTACCGGCATAAAACCAGTGATGCGCGAGAATGCGAACAATGGTACACACTGGTCCTTTATGAAACTCTTTGAGCGGCACAAGGCGGGTTCTATCCTCCCATTTTCTTGGATACCGGCATAACAGCGATCCTATTGTCGTAATCCCGATACGGGCAAGAGCGGTTTCAGTAACGCTTCCCACGCCGGTGAGTTTTGCAACCGGATCGCGTATTTCCCTGACAAACACAGGTTGACCCGACAAACACGACTAGATAGGCAGTCTCAACAAAAGGTTTGATACAATGGCAATCACAAAACCGCCGCTGATCCATACAGCCAGAAAGACCGCCAGCGCGGTGATCATAAGTGTCTTATATTGCGCGCTCTTGCCGCCGTAAAAAAGACCGTTTATCCGGTACAGTACCGGCTGGCTTATGGCGTCAACAACCTTCCAAAACGGGCTGAAAATGTCTTGCTGGGTAAGATACGCAAACAGTCTGAGTCCCAATACGATGACGGTGAAGCCGAGCAGAAATGAAACCGCGGACCAGAGCGCCTTGACAATCAAAGCGCCCACAAGCCCGACCGTGATGTATCCATAATACCCCAGCGTCATAAAGACGTTGTTTGCTATGGACAAGACCGCCATGGCGATAACCGGTGAAATATCCAAAAAACCGCCTAATCGTAAGCCGGAAAAACGGCGGAACCAGCCGAGATACGGGTCCGTTATGGCGCTTAATACCGCAACCGGTTTACTGTACCTGACGCCGCTAAACCACGTAAGCATGATTCTGATGAAAATGAGGAGAAGATAGATACTTGTAGCGGAAGCTAAAAGATTAAAGATGACTTTCATACGTCTATTATAATAGTATGACGCTGAATCGTCAAGGTGAAGACAGGCGTTAGCATACGATTAGATTGCTGGCGGCGGGGGAAGCCTCCCCCTCGCTACAGCCGCCTGCGGCGTCTTCCGCTACCCCCTCTGCGGGGCGCCGCCCCGCAACGCCCCGCCGGGGGGTTTCAAACCCCCCGAACCCCCCTTTTACGCTATCACGTGGCTTTGTACCGGCGAAGGCGGTCCCAGACGCCCCTTTTCGTTCTGCCAATAGAGCGAAATATAGAGCGTCTGCCCCAGCGCCGCGTCATCAAAAGTGATGATTTCGCGCGGGCGGGTGAGCAGCCGGCTCTCCGTCAGTTCCTTGTGGTTTGCCGGAGGGTTTCCGCCAACCTTGTAGCGGGCAACCGCGCCGTTGTACCGCGGCGGGCGGGCGGGATGCTTCACCATAATTTGCAGGTAGCCAGCGTTCTCCAGCGTAAAGACGACAATCTCCGGTCGGGTCGGGGACGTCTGTGCGCGTATCGTCCTTCTTGCCGTTCAGCAGGCGCTCTTTCGTCTCATCATCCACCCGTTTATTGTAGCGGACGGACGAATTGGCGAAGTCCCGCATCGCGCTTTTGGCGGCGTCCCTGGCCGCGTTCTTGGCGTGGAGATGCGCCGAGGAATCTTCGGCTATATAGGCGGCGCGGGCGGTCAGAAAGGCGTTGAGTTTGTCCAGAACGTCCGTCACATCCGCCTGAATCCAGCCGAAGGCGGCAACCTTCGCGCTATCGGACAGGGTGAGTATCCAAATATCAATTAAATCGGCTAAATCCTGCTCCTTACGGGGGAGCCAGTCTTCGTTTGGCATAATGGTATCTCCTTTGTTGTTATAGTATAATCCGGCATTCCGGTAAGAGTCAATAGAGCTGTGGTTGTTGACAACCGTGTCATGGATTAAAGAAACCACGTCATGGATTAAAGAAACCGCATCATGGATTAAGGCAACCGCGGCATGGATTAAGGCAACTGCGCTGTGGTTTACGGCAACCACGTCATGGATTAAAGAAACCGTGTCATGGATTAAGGCAACCGCGTCATGGATTAAAGAAACCACGTCAGGATTTACGGCAGCGGCGGTAAAATTTACGGAAACGCCGTCACGGTGTGCGTAACCCGCCCTGCGGTCGTATATCCCCCAATGCAGGTGGTATATACGAATCAATGCGTATATAAGGAGTTATGTGCAATGGGGGCTAAAATGGTTTGAATATACATTGACAAAATTATTTGTACATAATATTATAAAAGTAAATTATGGGGGAAATATAATGGAAAAAATAAATTATGTTGCATTATTGCGAGGAATTAATGTTGGCGGAAACAATATTATAAAAATGAACGAATTAAAAATAATTTTTGAAGAAATGAATTTATCTGATGTTAAAACTTATATTCAGACAGGAAATGTTATTTTCAGAGATTTTGAAAAAGATAAATTGAAACTTAGAAAAAGAATAGAGAATAAATTATTTGAAACAATAAACAATGAAATAAAAATCTCTTTATTTACATTGTCTGAGATTGATGAAATAGTAAACAAGAAACCATATAAATATGGGGAAGAAGGTGAAAAATATAAATATGATGTAATATTCTTAATCGAACCTTTAACCGTTAAAGATGCAATGAAAGAAATGAAAA
>JAISMJ010000072.1 GCA_031276815.1 Treponema sp. | reverse complement strand
ACCGTGCCGGAACTTATTCCCGACACGGGGATGCGCCGGCGCATCACGGTTCACTATCGGGACGAAGGGTCGAGCCATAGGGGGAAGCCTGAGCATGTGGCGGGGATAGAGGGAGGCTGTTCAGTATTGTACGGGGAATGTACAAGGACCTGCGGGAAGAGATCACCGCGCTGACCCTTGCCTCTGATACGCCCGCTATCGCCATAGACGGGCTTTCGGCGGACGAACCGGAAGCTGCGTTTCCGGTTCGCCTCGCCTTTACCGCTTCTCCGCTGCCTACTAAAAAACCCCGCTCCGTCATGGATATAGACGCGCTCGAATATATCCGTGTGGCGATTGCAAACGGTATTGATATGTTTGACCGTGTTCTCCCAACCAGCGCGGGGAGGGACAGACCTGTTTTCACGTATAAAGGCGCGTATTCCCTGAAAAAACTCGACAACACATTCGATCAAAACCCCATTGCTGCGGTGCACACACACACGGTATGCCGTACCTATAGCCGTGTGTACATGAGGCGTCTTTGTAAGACGCGGGAAATTCTGTGTTCCATGTCGGCACGGTATCATAACCGACACGGTCTCCGCAACGGAGTAAAGACCGCCCGCGCCGCTGTTGAAGAGAGCGGATTTTCCGTGTGTAAGGCGGATTTCTTGAGAGAATATACGGCGGATACGGTATAATACGTATATAAAGGAGATATAAATATGAAACTAATGGCAGCCGTTTCGTTGTTTGTTTTGAGCGCGTCCGGCGCATGGGCTGATGAATCGCAAGATCGGCTTGATGTGATCCATTACGGTACGGAAACAGAAATAGCGGCGTTGATTGAAAGTTTAAAAAAAGATACGGCATATACGGATGATAAACTTGATGCGGAACTGGTACGTTTGGCGCGGACGACCAAGAATAAGAAGATCATTACCGGCGTTTTTTCCCTCTTTGGAGGGAAGGAAAAGGACGGGCTGGGAGATACGGCGCTCGCTATTATTGAAAACCGAGCGGATGAGACGCCGGATATAGTGACCGCCGCTATAGAGTATGTTGGAAAGATACAGCCGCCTAAGGCGGCGGCTGTGTTGCGGGAGGTTATCAATGACGGGGCGTCTGATTTTCTGGGTCCGGCGATTCGCGCCTTGGGTGGCGTTGCGGGTAGCGGCGCTGGCGGAAGCGGTAATGCCGGAAGTAGCGTTGATGAAATCACGGATTTTCTGATCGATCTCTATACAAACCACGATCCGGGCGCGGGTACTGATGGAACGATTGTAACGGCGTTGGGAGAGACGAAATCAAAGAAAGCGGTTCCTTTTCTTGTCGATCTTGTACAGGATGGCGAACAGAGCGGCTCTCTGCGTATAGCGGCGCTGGAGGCTCTCGCCAAGATAGGGGACGGCGCCGCGCTCGACGTGATTCTCGGCGCGCTATCCGCGACTGAACCGGCGGTGCGTACCGCCGCGGTCGCCGCTCTGTCGCCGTTCTCAGGATCGCGGGTTAATGACGCAATCATTGAGAGCTTCCGTGATTCGGTCTTCCGCATACGGGCAGTTACCGCAAAGACAGCGGGCGAGCGGAAGTTAGCCGCCGCGATTCCGTATCTCAAGTACCGCGCGGAAAAAGATGAGGCGCGGATTGTACGGGAGGAGTCGATCAGGGCGTTGGGCGCTATCGACACCAATGCGGCGCATTCCGCGCTTGAGAATTTGTTTTCCGAGCCGAAGAATCCCGATTACGTGCGGATTATGGCTGCCGAAATGCTCCTGAATAACAATGCGGATGCCTATGTACAGCGTGTGATTGACGCGATGGATGACGCGCAAAAAACACGTAAAACCACGCTTTACAACAGGTTTCTGCGTCTCCTCTCAAATGCAAAGAGCGATAAACTCAAAAGTCTTGCCGAACGATTTTTCGCTTCCGGTTCGGCTGTGGAAAAATCCGCAGCGCTTGATATAGTACGTACCAACAGATTCACCGCGCTTACCGAAGCGGTACGCAGTCTTATGGATAAGAAAAACGGCGCAGCCCTTGCGACAAAGGCGCAGTCCGTCCTTGAAAACCTATGATGAATGGTTTCACTATGAGTGTTGCCGAAAATTGGGGAAAGATCGGCGAATTCAAGTCCACAGTGTATTCTTTTTATGAACAATACGGAAGAACATTTCCCTGGCGGGAACATACAGAGCCGTGGGGCGTACTGGTGTCGGAATATATGCTACAGCAGACCCAAACCGAGCGGGTGATTCCTTATTTTGAGCGGTGGATGCGGCGCTGGTCTACGCCGGAAGCCTTGCATACCGCTTCTCTGGAAGAAGCCCTGTCCGAATGGGTGGGGCTTGGCTACAATAGGCGCTGCCGTTTCTTGAAAGACTGCGCCCGCATTATAACGGAGGATTATGGAGGACGGGTGCCTGCGGTACCGGAAGTTCTCCGTTCTCTGCCCGGCATCGGCGCGTATACAGCCGGCGCCATAGCGTGTTTTGCCTACAATTATCCGTCCGTCTTTATCGAAACCAATATCCGAGCTGCGGTGATTCACTTCTTTTTAGACGCGACCGAATCGGTTTCAACGGAGACCCCGCGGCTCATTGCCGACCGGGATGTCTCTTCTATACTTGAGGCGGCTCTTGAAGGGGAGACACGAAAAAATCCCCGCCTTTGGTATTGGGCGCTCATGGATTATGGGGCAAATCTCAAGAAAATACACGTGAATCCGAACCGCAAAAGCGCCCATTACTCAAAACAATCCAAATTTAAAGGCTCGCTCCGGCAGATTCGGGGCGGTATTATCCGGACGCTTACACGGGAGGGCGCTTCTACCCTAGAAACCTTGCTACACAACACTGCGGCGCGGGAACAGAACCTGTACCGCGCGCTTGACAGCCTGCAAAAAGATTCACTCGTGTGTGAACATCAAGGCGTATACCGTATTAAAGAAGCGATGCCCGAAGATTGATAGATTCTTAACAATAAGATATTCTTGATTCATGTATTGGATACTAGCATACCATAAAGAAAAAGATTACGCCAATAAAACATGGAGGCTGCTCTTGCGATTTTTGCGCTTTATCAGATAGTAATACATTATATGATAATTTAGAGACCTTTATAGAAAAGCGAATGTTAATAAAGAGTATTGAATCATATATATTAATAGAATGGATTGAAGAAGGCGCGAAAATAACATATATACCAAACGAAACAATACATATAGAATCCGGTACCATGAAAGAACTATTCAAAAAACATGACCCAAGCGGGCTATATTGTATAAAAAGAAAGAAACAAGATGAGAACTATCTAAATTTTGTAACCGCTCAAAGGAATAACCTGATAAAAAATAGTAGACATTTTAAACGCTGTAATATATCAAAAATCATAAAAGTCCGGGTCGCCGCCTAACAGAAGCGTTTACGTTTCCGGGCTAAAGCGCTCGGCATCTGCAACGGCTAGGTTATTCCACACATCCGTTTATGTCGCAATATCCGCTCCATTATCCGTATAGTACAGTACAAAACCTCCACGTGGTATATATCCGAGCGGCGCACGTTCTGTCTGCACAGACGTAAAACTGCAAGCGCACGTGTTCATATCTGTGCAGGGTAGCATGATAAGATATAATAACTATATTGACATAAAAGAAAAATATGATATAATTGTATAAAATATTTTATGGAGAAATTATGTTTTGTATAAATTGTGGGAAGGAAATACCCAATGATAGCAATTTTTGTTTATATTGTGGAATAAGCTTGTCTGGCTCTGGAATTGAAAAGAATGAAGTAATTAATAAAGGCGTATCATTAATTGTTATAAATAGTGAGAAAATAGCTTTTTGGGGGAAACATAGAATAAAAATCTTTGTTGATGGTAATTTTATAAAGGATGTTGTTAATGGACAATCCATATCTTTTGAGATAGAAGATGGAAAACATATTATTTTTGCTGAAGCAAAATGGTGTAATAGATCTGATTCTATAGAAATAAAAGCAGAATCAAATGAAATACATTTTTCCGCATCATTAATATTTTTCGGTTCATATTATAAAGTAATATTAACAAGAACAAAAGAAACAGAAATAAAGACATGGAATACATGGGAATAAATTTAATAAGTAATTAAAAAGATCAATGAGAAATAGCCAAACCTGCATATAACAGGACGTATCTGCTTCGCCGTCGGTAGGCGGCCCGGCCTCCCGCAACGGATAAGTCATTGCGCTGTGCTTATTCCCACGCCGTTGCTCCGCCAAACGTCGTAAAAAGCCGGAACGTTAAAAGCAATGGATAAAGGAATAGAAGCATGAATGACGAACTAAAACAGGAATTGTTACATTCGCTTTTTTGCTTTAAGAAGGCGGCCGTCACGATTTCCCGTTCCCTGAACGCCGATGGCGAAGGGCTTTCGGCTGCGGAACTTTCCGCCCTCGGTTGTATTGAACAGGGCAGCGGGAAAGACTGCGGCGCGGGAGACCACACGGCGCATCACGCCATGCATGAGGCCCTTGCCGTTTCAAAGGCGGCGATAAGCCAGATGCTGGGCAGCCTTGAAAAGCGGGGCTACATCC
>JAISMJ010000046.1 GCA_031276815.1 Treponema sp. | reverse complement strand
GAAGATTTTATTTGCGATATAAAAAACGCAAAACATAGCAAAAGTGTAACGCTTTTCTGAACGGCTGTCAATATGTTTTTTGAACAATGAAGGCGAATTCGCGTAATTTTTTCATACATGTATTTGTCAAGACGGTATGATAATGCCGCGCTTCTCCCCTGAAAAAGATATGACAGAATTAAAAAAACTATTGGGTAAACATATAAGGAATTGGATCGGATAGCCCGTTTTGCGCGGCGCCGCGTTATTAAGGTGGCGGCGGGCTTGCGCGTATCCGGAGGGGCTTGATTCATACATTTATGTATAGTATTGTTTACAATTATGTATGATATGGGCGTGTACTAATGAAAAAGTATCTGAAACCGGCTCAAGAAGGCTTTTTTCTTGGCATACTCTTTGCATAGTCCCATTACAGAGTAGTTCGTGAACGCATCGCTTCCTATTGACACAATTTTTGCGCGCGTATACTCTATAAACAACACAGTAAGAGGAATGAGAGACTTCCTCAAAAAAAGGAGTGCGGTTATGAGAAAAATAACCCTGATTAAAGGCGTTCTGCTGGCATCGCTTTTATGTATGTTTTCGGCGGCATGTTCTAAAGAACAGACAATTAAAATCGGATTCAGTATCCCCTTGACCGGCGATTCTCCAAAAATCGGCGAAGGCGCGAAATATTCCGGCGAGCTTATCAAAAAAGCGATAAATGAAGCGGGCGGCTTGGAGGTAAAGGGCAAAAAGTACCTGTTGGATTTCATTTATGTTGACAATGAGCTGAAGCCGGAATCCGCGGTGCAAGCCGGATTGCGGCTCATTGAACAGGACAAGGTACTTGCCATAGTGGGTCCCTGCGGTTCAGGACGCGCCATCCCCGGCGGACAGGTTGCCAATGAAAACCGCACGCCGATGGTTTCTCCGTGGGCGACTAATCCGGCGGTTACGCTCAATAGACCCTATGTTTTCCGCGCGTGCATCCTCGATCCGGTTCAGGCGCCCGCGGCGGTCAAATTCGCTCAAAAAGAATTCCCGTCAATTACCACGGCGGCGATTCTTTACAATATGGAAGACGACTATTCCAAAGGGCTGGCGGGTTATTTCCGCGATAACTGGGAAAAAATGGGCGGTACTATAACTAATTTTGAAAGCTTTGGTCAAAAAGATCAGGATTTCGCGGTTCAGTTGACGCGGATCATCAATTCCGGCGCGGAATTGCTGTACTTGCCGGATTATTACAATCACGTTGCCCTTATTGTTTCTCAAGCGAATGACCTTGGCTGGGGTGATAAACCGGTATTGGGCAGCGATTCATGGGGTTCGGCGGATTTATGGTCGCTTTCCAAGGGCTTGGTGAAGGGATATTACTTCACGACCCATTATGCGGCAGCCGGCGCGGTTGGCTCAACGAAAGAATTCATTGACGCTTATAAAGCGGCGTATGGATATGTTCCCGATGACGTAGCGGCGCTTACCTATGATTCGGTCAATATTATCCTTGAGGCAATCAAAAACGCGGGCATAACCGGCGATCTTACGAAAGATCGTGAGGCAATCAAGAACACAATAGCCGCTATGAAGGATTTTCCCGGCATCACCGGTACGATGACGTTTGATGCAAACGGCGATCCCGCAAAGCCGGCGGTTGTGGTCAAAGTAAATGACGCCGGGGAGTTTGAATACGTAACATCACTGTAAGGCGCGACGCTTCGCTATGCGCTGACGGCGTCATCTGACGGCGTCAGCGCATAGCCGTCTGAAAGACTTCCGCAAGCCGGAAGCACATCTAAAGCAAATTAACATAGTTATAACATGCTTGAAAAAAATTATCGCAAAAGCTAGAAGCGATTTTTCATAAAGAGGAATGCCATGGTATCAATACTATTGCAGAATGTGTTTAGCGCCCTTCAATGGGGCAGTTTTTATTCGATGATCGCATTGGGTTACTGTCTTGTATACGGGGTGCTGAGGCTCATCAATTTCGCGCACGGCGATATTTTTATGACCGCCTGTTACATTGCCTTTTTTATTACGTCCGGCTTATTAAGCGCGCTTGGCGGACAGAATGCGCTGATTTTTGCGCTGACGCTCGTACTTACCATGGCGGCGACGGCGCTTCTCGGCGTTACCATAGAACGCATTGCGTATCGTCCGCTGCGGCGCAAGGGCGTCAACCGGCTGTACGTGGTTATCACCGCGTTAATGGTCGGCTTTATCCTTGAAAACGGCAATCTGGCGTTTCTGGGCGCGAGTTCACGGACGTTTCCCGATATACTTGACAAACATATCTGGCAGATCGGCAGTATTTCGCTTACCAACTTGAAAGTGCTGGTCATCATTGCGGCGTTCGCTGTATACGGGCTGTTGGAATTCATCGTCAGAAAAACGGTGTTCGGCATGGCAATGCGGGCAATATCCTATGATAAATTTGCCATACCCTTAATGGGGATTCCGGTAAACGCGATCATCACGTTTACATTCGCCCTGGGCTCCGCGCTTGCTGCGGTCGCCGGCATATTGTACGGCATGTCTTATCCGGTGCTTGATCCGTACATGGGAACCATCATCGGGTGGAAGGCGTTTATCGCCGCCGTTGTCGGCGGTATCGGCGATATTAAGGGCGCGTTTTTAGGCGGATTCATTCTGGGTTTTATCGAAATCTTTATCACCGCGTTTTTCCCCTCAAGTTACAAGGACCTTATCTCCTTTGTTATCCTGCTGATCATTCTCAGCATAAAACCGACCGGCTTTTTCGGCGTAGCCCGAAGCGCCAAAATATAGGAGTGTGAGATGACACCTATAAGACACGATGAAAAACGCGGCATTCGGCTTTTCTTTGTTATTATCGCCGGCATGATAGCCGTTACCCTCCTCGCGCAAGCGGGCGTTTTGAATCAGTATATTCAGACCGTGATCATGTCCATTGGCATTAATATCATCGTCGCATCAAGTCTCAACATCGTAAATGGGTATATGGGCGAATTTTCCTGCGGACACGCGGGGTTTATGGCGGTCGGCGCGTATAGTTCTTCGGTGCTTTCGCTGATATTGTTTACCGAGAATAAATTTACCGGCGCGCCGCTGCTCCCGCCCGCGGCAAGCGTTTTTCTTTTTCCAGCGGTCATCATCATAGGCGGCGTCGCGGCTGCGTTTGCCGGTCTTATTGTGGCGATTCCTTCTTTCAAGACGCGGGACGACTACCTTGCGATCATCACCATTGCGGCGAATTATATCATCCTGACCATCTTAAACAACCTTGAAGTAACCGGCGCAAGCAGCGGGCTTATGGGTATGCGGGCTACTGTGAACGCCATGCGAGACGTTATTCCGCTGCCGTGGATGCTGATATGGATTCTTGCGTTTGTGCTTGTATGCATCATTGCCATAAAACGGCTCATGGGTTCTACGCTTGGGAAGGGTATTTCCGCGATACGCTATGATGAAATATCCGCCGAAATTATGAGCGTCAATACTAACCGGATCAAACTGCTGGCGTTTTGTTTTTCATCAGGATTAGCCGGCATTGCCGGCGGTCTTTTCGCGCACATGATCAGTTTTATCAACCCAAAAACCTTTGATATTATGAAATCAACCGAAGGCATGGTAATGGTATATTTAGGCGGCATGGGATCGCTTTCCGGTTCAGTGCTGTCCGCAATGCTCTTTACCTTCCTTCTGGAACTCCTGCGCCCCTTGCAGATACTCAAATGGGTATTTATCCCCCTGCTACTGATTCTGCTTATGCAGTTCCGCCCCGAAGGGCTTTTGGGACGCCGCGAGTTATCGGATATTATTCCCGCGCTGAATAGCAACCCGCATGGTTTGAATACCGTAAAGAAGCGGAAAAATGAAGAGAAAGGGGGAAGGGATGCCAGATAACGCCATACATCTTGAAATAAAGCATCTGACGCATTTTTTCGGCGGTTTGCAGGCGCTTGAGAATATAAATATTACCATGCGGAAAAAAGAAATCGCGGGGTTAATCGGTCCCAACGGCGCGGGCAAAACAACGGTCTTTAACCTTGTAAGCGGCTTCTATGTGCCAACCGGAGGCGATATTATCGTTTCCGGTACGCGGATCAATGGGAAGAAGCCCCACGAAATAGCCTCAATGAAGATCGGCAGGACATTTCAGAACATCAGACTGTGGAATGAAATGACGGTGCTTGACAATATCCGCATATCCCAGCATCACCGGCTGGGGTACAACGCGGCGGACGTCTTTTTCCATACCGCCTGCTACAAACGGCGCGAGGAGGAGATTACGCAAAAAGCGTGGGAACTCCTTGAGATTTTCAAACTAGCGGATTTGGCGTATGAATACCCCAAGAATATCCCGTACGGTATTCAGCGCCGCATAGAAATCGCCCGCGCGCTTTCTTTACAGCCGGACCTGCTGCTCCTTGACGAGCCTGCCGCCGGTTTAAGTACCGTTGATACGGTTCAATTAATCGACTATATTACATGGCTTCACGACAATTTTCATCTGACTATATGGATGATAGAGCATCAAATGGACGTGATTATGAAACTGTGTCAGAATATTACGGTGATTGATTTTGGAAAAGAGATCGCCTCCGGTTCTCCGGACGAAATCAAGAACAATCCCGAAGTGATAAAAGCATATTTGGGAGACGGGCAGCTCTAACATACAAGGAATGAAGGCGGAACCATGTTACTAGACATTCAAAATTTAAAGGTGAGTTACGGAAATATTGAGGCGTTATACGGTATTTCTTTCAATATTGATAAAGGGGAAATTGTTACGCTGATAGGCGCGAATGGGGCGGGCAAGACCTCAACTTTGATGAGTCTGGCGCGGCTTCCGCGTCCTGAAGCGCCGGTTGTTACGAGCGGGGATATTCTTTACAATGGATCGAGTATTCTTAAAACCGAACCGCATACGCTGATTCAGAAGAAGATGATGGTGCTGGTGCCGGAAGGCAGGCATATTTTCGGCAATCTTACTGTGGAAGAAAATCTCCAGATAGCGACCTACGCGCACCGCCGCGACATTAACAAGAATGCTTTGGTGAGTGAATTAGGCGAGCTGGTCTACACGCTTTTTCCCCGTCTATACGAGCGGCGTAAGCAACGCGGCGAGCTTTTGAGCGGCGGCGAACAGCAGATGCTTGCCGTAGGACGCGCGCTTATGACTGGCAGCGACTTTATCCTGCTTGATGAGCCTTCAATGGGACTTGCGCCCAAGCTGATGTACGAGATGTTTAGGGCGCTACGAAAGCTCAACACCGACAAGCACGTTACGATTTTGGTCGTGGAGCAAAACGCAAAGGTTGCATTGGAATTCGCAAGCCGCGGATATGTGCTTAAAACCGGCGAGATCATCATTCAGGGGACGTCCGAAGAACTGCTCGCCCATCACGAGGTGAGAAAGGCGTATTTGGGCGGGTAATAGAGCGCTACCTGTTGAAACCGCATCCCTTGTCAAGATCGTTCATTCTCCCTATAATGCGTACGAGGTTTTTATGACATATTTAGAGAACACAGAACCGGGGAACGCAGAAAATGTGGAGCGCAAAGAAATGAGCGAAGAACATGAAGAGCAGAATTATTCCGAACAAACCCGTATCAGACGAGAAAAACTATTTGCTTTGCAAAAAGAGGGAAAAGACCCATTTAAGCATACGGCATTTGAGCAGACCCATCATTCTATTGAAATAAAAGAGCGGTTTGAAACGCTCGAAGGAACGGATGTTTCCATCGCGGGACGGCTCATGTCGTTTCGCAGTATGGGAAAGGCGTCTTTTGCGGATATTCAGGACAGGGACGGCAGAATCCAGTCGTATATCAGCGTTACCGATATAGGCGAAGAAGCTTACGCCGAGGTGAAAACCTACGACATAGGCGACTTCGTGGGCATACAAGGCGCGGTATTTAGAACCAAACGCGGCGAGATTTCGGTACATGCGGCGTCCGTGACGCTTCTGGCAAAGGGGCTCGAACCGCTTCCCGAAAAGTATCACGGCTTGCAGGACACTGAAATGCGGTACCGCAGGCGGTACCTCGATCTCATCATGAACCGCCACTCTTTTGAGACGTTCCAGAAACGTACTAAAATCATTTCGGCTATCCGCTCCTTCCTTGATGCAAGAGGATTTATCGAAGTTGAGACGCCGGTGCTTTCCGCCATTGCGTCCGGCGCCGCCGCCCGTCCGTTTGTTACACAGTCCAATGCGCTGAACCTACAGCTTCATCTGCGTATCGCTACCGAATTGTACCTCAAGCGCTGCATTGTCGGCGGTATGGAGCGGGTGTATGAGCTTGGCAAGGATTTCCGCAACGAAGGCGTGGATACCCGCCACAATCCGGAGTTCACCATGTTAGAATTGTATCAGGCGTATACGGATTATCACGGCATGATGGAACTGTGCGAAAACCTCGCCGCCGAGGTTGCGCGGACGGCGCGCGGTTCAACAGCCGTTACGTATCAAAGGACGGAGCTGGAGTTTGCCGCTCCCTGGCGGCGGATAACCATGCTAGATGCTATTGTGGAATACGGCGGACCCGATTTCAACTGCATACGCTCTGATGAAGACGCCCGCAAAGCCGCGCAGGACTGCCATCTGATTGATACGCTCAAGAAAAAGCTGCCGGATTGTACTCGCGGCGATATTATGAACGCGGCGTTTGAGCACTTCGCCGAAGAGAAACTCATACAACCCACCTTTGTCATTGATTATCCAACCGATATTTCACCGCTTACAAAGCAAAAGCCGGGGAATCCGGACATGACCGAACGGTTTGAGGCGTTTGTCTATGGGCGGGAGCTTGCCAATGCCTATTCGGAGTTGAACGATCCCATTGTCCAGCTTAACCGTTTCCGCCAGCAGGCAAAGGAACGCGAGCTTGGCGATGATGAGGCGTATCAGCTTGACGAGGATTTTATATCAAGCCTTGAAATCGGTATGCCTCCGACCGGCGGCATGGGTATCGGCATAGACCGGCTCATTATGTTCCTCACGGACAGCGCCTCCATACGCGATGTGATCCTGTTTCCGGTGCTGAAACCCGCACATGATTAAGGCTGATAGACTTATATGCAGAAGACTAGCGGCATAAACCTGTAGCGGAACACGCCGCCGCCGTGTTCACTCACCCGTAGCCCCCTTTGCGGGGGCTTTTCCTTTAATGAACGTTGAAGATCATCATACCGGATCAATCACCCCTAACGAATAGGCGTTGTGTCTACGCAGCATCGGCGGGGAGTGGGTCCACTCGCCCGCGCCGGTTTTGGCGGTTACGTAGGCGTTGATGTTTTTGAACCAGCCGTCGAAACCGGCGTCCCGATTGGGGATGTAATCTTGTTTATGAGACATAGTATCTTCCTGTGTTATGGGGATGTTCCTTTAAGTGTTTATGAGCGGCTTATATGTGTTTTTAAGCCGCTCCCAAGCGTTTGTGAGAGACTCCCAAGCGTTTGTGAGCCGCTCCCATGTGTTTGTAAGAGGCTCCCATGTGTTTGTAAGAGGCTCCCATGTGTTTGTGAGAGACTCCCATGTGTTTGTGAGCCTCTTACAAATGTTTGTGAATCTTTCCGAAGCGTTTTATGATCGGCTTCCGCGGGTTTGTGAATCGCTCTTACGTGTGGTATGAGCGATTCCGGTGTTGTTGCGAACCGTTTCCCTGTGTTTGTAAAGCCGTTCATACGCCGGCAAAGAGCCGAAAACAGCCGTTCCTAGCGGAGGCGGCTGTTTTACCTACAGAGAGATGTTAGTCTTCGTTTGATGTGGTTATGGTAGGATTACGCACAGTATCGCTGCCGTTGGTAAACGATACGGTAAATTCAGCGCTGGCAATGGCGGAGTCAAACACATCTGGGCCGAACTCTAGGTCTTCCGCTTCAAAAATACCGAGATTTATCTCGACTTCTTCGGCGTTTCCGGTGTAGGGAGTAAGATCAATGTCTTCACCATCCACCTCTACAGAAAACACAGAAAGCGTAACCGAGCCGCCCTTGATTTGCTTTGCCTTCCCCTCGTTGTTAGCAATAGCGACGACTATCGTGGACGCTTCTCCTTCTTCAATTTCACCATACACCGCCGCATACTTGTTGTTGTAGGTCTCGGGTATACCGGTAATGGTAAGCGTGCTGGCGGGCTCGTCGTCATCGTCATCGCCGCCGCATCCCGCGAATGTAAAAATCGCCGCTGTCAACAAAACGGCGAAACCGAAAAGAATACCATGTTTTTTATTCATAGTATGCTCCTTGTTTAAAGTCCAAAGGACTATATATATAAAAGAGCCGGCGAGACGAAAGCTCGCCGGCTCTTTTTACCAAAGTATGAGAAAAACAAGGCGTTGAGGCGTTTAGATAGGGGACAAAGCGAAAACCAGCGTAACGATTGACCGCAGACCGCGCGTACATAAAGAACGCGCAGCCGGATGCGCCGCCCGCCGGATTGCCTAGAGAGAACGAGGTAGTTTTTGCATGGGAAGTTAGTTTAGAGCATACGGGGGGGGGGGGGGGATCATGTTACAATTACGCTTATAATAAAGCATATTCATTTTTATGTATTAACACTCCTTTTGAAGATTTTATTTGCGATATA
>JAISMJ010000104.1 GCA_031276815.1 Treponema sp. | reverse complement strand
GCAGCCGACGCAGCGTCCGCCGCGCTTGCGGCAGCGAAGAAGCGGCTTGATGGCGTCAGCGCGGATAATCAGAAGCAGTTTGCGGATCAATACCGCGGCGCCTCGACCGCTTACACCGCCGCAGCCGCCGCTCAAGGCGCGAAAGACTGGGGCGCGGTAACGGCGCAGGTAAAACGGGTGAATGACGCGCTCGATCTGCTTGACAAAGCAGCAGCCGCCGCGCTTGTTGCCGCGGAGGAGCGGCGTAAAGCCGATGAAGCGGCGCGGCTCGCGGCGGAAAGACAGCAAACCGGTGCCGCCGCCGCGCTTGCCGCGGCAAAAGACCGTCTTGATTGGGCGGCTTCTATTGGAGCGCCGGTTCAATACCCTGATCCGTATCAGCAAGCCGCCGCCGCTTACAATGAGGGCGAAGCTGCGCTTGCGGATCAGGATTGGGACAAGGCGGCAGCGGACGCGCATACGGTTGTAAGCCTTGTTGACGACATTGAAGCGCAGAAAAGCGGTGAGGCAAACGATGCCGTGTCCATAGCAAAGGAACGCCTCGACTGGGCGGAAGGCGTTAATGCCGCGGAGAATTATCCGGATAATTTCGATCAAGCGCTGGGTAGTTACACGACCGCCGTCAGCGCGCTTGCGGCGCGGGATTGGAACGCCGCCATTATTGCAGCGGACGGCGTGATGAACGCGCTTGCCTCGGTTACCGGTCAGCCAAAACTCGTGCCGTTTCCCGCCCAATACATAGTACGCTCATGGAACAACGTCCGCGATTGCCTTTGGAACATAGCCGGCTATCCTTGGGTGTACAACGATCCGTTTCAATGGAGACGGCTCTACGAGGCGAACCGCGATAAACTGCCGGATCCAAACAACGTTGAAATCGGCACCGTGCTAGACATTCCGAGCATCCGCGGCGAAGTCCGTGAAGGCGTATGGGATGAAAGCAAGGCGTATGCGCCTCTGTCGCTGGAATGAGCCGCGCCGGATCATGAGTATGCCGCGCTGCGGGACGGTCCTGCTGCCGGCGTGGTAAAGAGGGGGAAGCCTCCCCCTCGCTCCAAAGCCTAGGCTTTTATCAAGCCTACGGCTTTTCCGCTACCCCCTCTGCGGGGTAGCCTTCCCCGCGCATCCCTTCTTTTATTATCTTTTATCACTATGATCGCCGCCGCCGCAAACCCTCGAACATAGTCACGGCGTGAGCCGGATACACGCGCCTCCCGCCGCCTTTCTTCATACTCAAAAACATGCTAGTATACGGCTATGACACATCACAGAGAATTCCGTATTAATGGAAAGACCTGCCGGATCGAGCCGGCGAGCGGACGCCGCGCGCTTATCATAGCGGAACTCGGTACCGGACACGGCGCGGACCGCGTGAAAGCGGCGGAACTTATTGAAGCGGCGGCGGAGGCGGGCGCGGACTGCGTCAAATTCCAGCTTGTGTATGCGGATGAGATACTCCATCCCAATACCGGCGCCGTGCCGCTTCCGGGCGGGAACATCCCGCTTTATGACCGGTTCAAACAGTTGGAAGCGCCGCCCGGTTTCTTTGCGGACATGAAGGAACAGGTTGAAAAGAAGGGTCTGCTGTTTCTCTGTACGCCTTTCGGCATCCGAAGCGCCCGCGAACTGCGAGCCTTGGGTCCCGCGGCGGTGAAAATAGCGTCTCCCGAACTCAATTACACCGCGTTGTTGCGGGAAATCGCCTCGTATGCTCTGCCCGTCCTGCTTTCATCAGGCGTGTCAACGCTCTCCGATATAGAAGCCGCGCTGGGGACGCTTGCGGGCGTACCGGTCTGCCTGCTGCACTGCGTTACCGCGTATCCCGCGCCGCCGGAAGAGTATAACCTCCAGACGCTTCGCACGCTTTCCGCTGTGTTCGGCGCGCCGGTTGGCGTGAGCGATCATACCTTGGATGCGGAGCTGGTACCGTCTCTTGCGGCGGCTCTTGGCGCTGCGGCTATAGAGAAGCATTTCTGCCTGTCGCGGAACGGCGCGGGGCTTGACGATCCCATCGCGCTTGACCCGTCCGCCTTCGCCGACATGACACGCGCGGTACGCGCTACGGAGCGGCTCGCCGCGCAACAGGGCGCCGAAGCCGCGCTTGCGGAGATACGGCATGAACGGGGCGCGGCATTGACCGGCGCGGCGCTTGGGGATGGGGTGAAGCGGCTTGCGCCTTCGGAAAAAGCCAATTATACGCGTACCAACCGCTCCATTCATGCGCTTCGCGCCATACGGAAAGGGGAACGTATCACGCGGTCGATGATAGCCTGCCTTCGTACCGAAAAGATGCTGCGTCCGGGGTTGCCGCCGTCATGGGAAGACGCGGTTATCGGGCGCGTTGCGCGCGCGGACATTCCTGCGGGAGAAGGCGTCAGGTTTGAAGACGTGTGAAGGTTCGCGCAACATTCGCAACGCCACGCATAGCGGGAGCTTTGCCGGAGTTCCGTTATGAGTAATCAAGAAGTATATCCGGTATCCATCCGATCCGGCGAAGCCTTCACACGCAAAGCCTTCAAAAAACGGCGTAACAACCGCGCCGGCTCTACTACCCATCGCTCATTGTCTAATATGGCGCTTTACGTTGTACTACCAAAGGCAGCGCTGCATAGACGCTTGAGACAGCCTTGCATACATACTTTATACAACGTTATATAAACCTTTTAAGCGGTATTGTTGGAACACCTTCAACCGCACTGTTGAAACACCTTCAACAGTGCGGTTGGAACACTTTCAACAACATTGTTTGAACGCTTTAAGCAGTATTGCATAAACACTTTAGACAGTATTGTTGGAACGCTTTAAGCAATATTGCATAAACATTTTAGACAGTATTGTTGGAACGCTTTAGAGAGTATTGCATACATACTTTAGACAACGGTATATAGAGCTTTTAAGCGGTATTGTCTGAATGTTTTAAGCAGCATTATTGGAACATTTTAAGCAATATTGTTGAAACACTTTTAGCAGTATTGTTGGAACACCTTCAACAGTGCCTTGGAACGCTTTAGAGAGTATTGCATACATACTTTAGACAACGGTATATAAACCTTTTAGTAGTATTGCATGAACACTTTAGACATCATTATTTGAACACTTTAAGCAATATTGCATAAACATTTTAGACAGCATTATTTGAACGCTTTAAGCAATATTGCATAAACACTTTAGACAGCATTATTGGAACGCTTTAAGCGGTATTGCATACATACTTTAGATAGCATTATTTGAACGCTTTAAGCAGTACTGTTGGAACGCTTTAAGCGGTATTGCATGAACACTTTAGACAGCATTGTTGGAACGCTTTAAGCGGTATTGCATAAACACTTTAGACAGCATTGTTGGAATGCTTTAAGCAATATTGCATACATACTTTAGACAGCATTGTTGGAACGCTTTAGACAGTATTGCATACATACTTTAGACAATGTTATATAAACCTTTTAAGCGATATTGTTGGAACACCTTCAACAGCGTTGCCTGAACGCTTTAGACAGTATTGCATCATACTTTAGACAACGGTATATAAACCTTTTAGTAGTATTGCCTGAACGCTTTAGACAGTATTGCATACATATTTCAGACCGTGTTGCATAAACGATTTAGATAGCGCTGCTTGAACATGTTAAGCGGGGAGTGCAGACCGCCCGCAAAACGCTCATCGTAGAACGCTGTGAATGGCGTCAACGCGCGCGTTACGGCTTGCGGGCGGGTGCGCCGCTAGGCGGATGAAAGGAAACGCCTAGGCGGGGCGCCTAGGCGCTACGGTTAAGACCCAACCTTCACGTTTTTGAAGAAGAAATACCCAAGCGGGGTGTAGTACATACCGGTAATTTTTGGATTCAACATATAGGTCCGGGTGTAAAAATAGATCGGACCAACCGCCGCATCTTGCCCAACAAGGATGTCTTCAGCTTGATGCATGAGTTTCATGCGTTCAGACGGTTCGGCAATGGACTGCGCCTGTTTGACAAGGGCGTCAAATTCAGGGCTTGCGTATTGCGAGTTGTTATTACCGCCGCCGGTGAGATACATTTCAAGAAAGTTCATGGGATCATTGTAATCGCCTATCCAGCCGTCACGGGCGATCTGGAAGTCGCCGATCTTGCGGGTGTCAAGGAACACCGCCCAGTCTTGGTTGCTCAAAGTTACCGTTACGCCGAGCGCGGTCTTCCACATATTTTGAAGGGCTTCGGCAATGGCGCGATGCGCGTCATTGGTGTTGTAAATATATTCCGCGACCGGAAAGCCCGCGCCGTCAGGATAGCCCGCCTGCGCTAAAAGCTGTTTCGCCTCCTCAACGTTCTTCTGATAATCCGCCTCCGCTATGCTGTAATAGTCGCCGCCGGTTTGACGGAAGTCGCTGCCCGCGCCCGCCGCATCCGCGATGCCGGAAGGCACAAAGCCCGATGCGGGCTTTTGCCCTGCGCGGGTGATCTGGGTTACGATGTAGTTGCGGTCAATGGCAAGGTTAAACGCCTTCCGCACTCTGGCGTCATCAAACGGAGCCTTCTGGGTATTGAAGCTCACATAATAGGTGCCGAGGTACGGAATCACCTTAAGATCGCCCGAATTCAACAGCCCTTCAATTTCGTCTACCGGCACAGTCTCAATGAAATCAAGCTCGCCGCTGCGGAAACCGGCAAGAAGGGCGTTATCGTCGTCCATAAGCGCAAAGCGGATCGTGTCAGGTCCTGTTACCGGTTCGTAGTAGTGGGGGTTCTTTTCAATGGTCAGATGACTGTTGTGAACCCATTCTTTCATGCGGTACGGTCCGTTGCTGATGTAGGTTGACGGGCTGAACGTCCATTGCTCTCCGGCGCTTTCGATGACGTCCCGCTTAACCGGAAACGTTGCCGGAAAACAGGCTATTTCATCAAAGAACGGGCAATCATAGGTAAGGGTAACTTCCACCGTTATATCGGTGATTGCCTTGACGCCGAGTTCGCTCTTGTCTTTTGCGCCAGCCATGATCTCATCGGCGTTCTTCACCATGGTGATCATGTAACTGTAATCCGCGGCGGTCGCGGGATCCACGAGGCGCTGCCACGCATACACGATGTCCTGTGCGGTGAACGCGGTACCGTCAGACCATTTGAGCCCGTTACGCAGGGTATAGGTGTACACAACCGTGCCGTCCTCATTGACGACTTTCTGCGGAACTGATGAGGCAAGACCCGGCACAGCTTTAGCAATACCCTGCCCGTTGTCTTCGTACTTGTACAACCCTTCAAACAGGTGTTCAATGTAAATTGCGCTGTCAACCGCTGAATTAAGCGCAGGATCGATAGTATTCGGCTCAGAACCGAATACAGCCGTCATGGTGGTTGCCGCGGCAACCGGGGCAGCCGGCGAATCCGCCGACGCTCCGGCATCAGCCGCCTTTTTCTGGCATGCGGTAATGCCTAGCAGCGCTACCGAAACCACCAATAATACAGATAAGATTTTCTTCATAAAAACCTCCTCCTTTACTATTTCAATATACCGGTATTACCAAGACGTTGTATCCTTAACTAACGCCGGTATCTTGTTACTACGTTATACCTGCCCATTGATGCAATGACAGGCAACCCAATGCCCGCTTGCGGCTTCCTTCAATTCTGGCGCGGCTTCGGCGCACCGTGCAGTTGCCGCTGGACAAAGGGTTCTAAACCTGCACCCGCTCGGCGCATCCATGGGGTTGGGGATTTCTCCTTCCAGCACAACGCGCGTGCGTGAGCGGGTAACGGCGGGATCGGGGATAGGAACCGCCTGAAGGAGCGTCCGCGTATACGGGTGCAGCGGGCGTTTGACCAGTTCGCCGCTTGCCGCCAATTCGACCAGATGTCCGAGGTACATGACCCCTATGCGCCGCGAAATGTGGCGCACCACAGAAATATCATGCGCTATGAACAAATAGGCAAGCTTCATCTCCGCCTGCATATCTTCCAGCATGTTCACTATCTGGGACTGGATAGACACGTCAAGCGCGGAAACCGGCTCATCGCACACGATAAAGTCCGGCTCCACGGCAAGGGCGCGGGCAATGCCCACCCGCTGTTGCTGACCGCCGGAAAATTCATGCGGATACCGGTTCGCATGTTCGCTGTTAAGCCCAACCCGCGCCAGCAGCGAATTGATGCGGTCGCGGCGTTCGCCCGCCGATGATGCGAGGCGGTGAATGTCAATGGGTTCCCCGACAATTTCGGCAACCGTCATGCGGGGATTCAGGGAAGAAGACGGGTCCTGAAAAATGATCTGCATCTTCCGCCTGTAGGAGAGCATGTCGACATGGGTAATATCCTGACCGCGGAAAAAGATAGTTCCAGCGGTCGGTTCGTACAAGCGCAACAGCGTGCGCCCAAACGTTGTTTTTCCGCAGCCTGATTCTCCCACAAGCCCCAGGGTTTCGCCTTCTTCAATATACAAGGAAACGTCTTCAACCGCCCTGATCTGTTTCATGATTCCCCAGCCCGCTTTGACCTTAAAATACTTCTTTAAGCCTTCAACTGTGATGAGGTTCATGGATTGTTTCCTCCCTTCTTTGAGACAAGCCAGCAAGCGGCGCGATGACCGGCAGCGGAAAAACCTTTGGCATCCTGCCCGTGATTAACGGTTATTTTTTGGGGATGTTGTTTGACGCAGATTTTCATGCAGAACTCGCAGCGCGGGGCAAAGGGGCAGCCCGGATTCGGATCGAGCATGTTGATAGGCGAGCCTTCAATCGGTATGAGCCGTTTCGTCTTTTCTTCGTCAAGGCGGGGCATTGAACGGAGCAATCCCTTCGTGTAGGGATGAACCGGCGTATAAAAAATATCCTCCACTGTTCCCTGCTCCACGATATGCCCGCCGTACATCACCGCGACCGTATCGCAGATTTCCGCAATAACCGCAAGGTTGTGGGTAATAAAGATAATCGCCATGCCGGTTTTCCGCTGAATGGCTTTCATAAGCTCCAGTATCTGCGCTTGAATGGTAACGTCAAGCGCGGTGGTCGGCTCATCGGCTATTAGCAGCCGGGGTTCGCAGATAAGCCCCATCGCTATCATCACCCGCTGCCTCATGCCGCCGGACAATTCGTGCGGGTACTGGTTAAGGCGGCGTTCAGGATTGGTAATGCCCACGAGTTTCAGCATCTCAAGCGCTTTTTCGCGGGCTTGTGTAACGGACACGTCAACGCCGCCGTTGTCCTTTGCATGGTCCCGTAGCACGGCGGCTAATTGATTGCCGATGGTGTACACGGGGTTAAGGCTTTCCATGGGATTCTGGAAAATCATGCTCATCCTGTTCCCTCGTATTCTTTCCATTTCTTTCCGGCTGTACGCGAGGATATTGGCGCCCTCAAACTCCACCGTACCGCCGATGACCCGTCCGGGCGGATCAAGCAGCCCCATCACGGAGTAGGCTTCTACGCTCTTACCGGAACCCGATTCGCCGACAATGCCCATCACCTCGCCGTCATTCAGCGAATAGGAGATTCCCCCCCCCCCCCCCACAGCCTTTACTTCACCAACCGGCGTGAAAAAGGAGACCTGTAAATCTTTTACCTCAAGCAATGCTTTTTTCGCTTCCGCCATCTGTGTAGTCCTCTACTTCTTAAGCCGCGGATCAAGGGCGTCCCGCAGCCCGTCTCCGAAAAGGTTAAATGACAAGATCAAAAGGCTTAACAACACTGCGGGAATGATAAGCCGGTACGTATACGTGTACATGCCGCCGAGCGCATCGGAGGCAAGGGAACCGAGGCTGGTCATGGGCGCATTGACGCCGACTCCGAGAAAGGACAGGAACGATTCGAGGAATATTGCCGTTGGTATCTGAAGGCACGTTGCGGCGACAAGCGCACCTACGCTGTTCGGAAGCAAGTGTTTGAGGATGATCCGCCGGTCGTTTGCGCCGAGCGCGCGGGCGGCAAGCACGTATTCCTGCTGTTTGAGCTGCAATATCTGCCCCCGCACGATACGGGCAAGAGTTGTCCAATAGAGCAGCGCGAACGCTATGAATATAGCGATAATGCTGGGACCAAGCGCGATGACGAGCCGTCCCATCAGATTGGTTTGATTGGCGTTGGCAAAATCCGTGAGCAGCGGCTTGAGCGTAACCGCAAGCAGCAGCACCACAAGCACATCCGGTACCGAGTAGATAATGTCCACGATACGCATCATGATCATATCGACTTTTCCGCCGATATAGCCCGCGATTGATCCATAGATAGCGCCGATAACAAGGGTAAGAATCGCCGCGACAATGCCTATAATCATGGAAACGCGGGTGCCGTACATCAGGCGCACAAGCAGATCGCGCCCATGCGAATCGGTGCCAAACACATGCGGGAACACCGGTTCTCCGGCGGCAATACGCGCCTGTTCCTGCTGTGAATAGGTAAGCGGCTTTAAGTTTTCACTTCCGCGCGTTTGTTCATCGTACTGATAGCCCATGAACACGGGACCGAGGTACCCGAACACAATGAGGAATACAATCGCCCCGGCGGACCCCATCGCGACGTAATTCTTCCGAAGCCGCCGCCATGCGTCTTTCCAGTATGAAACGCTCTTGTGCTGCGGCTCAAACGCTTTTTTCTCCTCTGCGGAAGCCGGCGCAAAAAGGTCGTCGCGCGCTATAGTTTTACTATCCATAATACAGCTCCATACGCTAGTTCTCTTTTGCAAGTTCTATACGGGGATCGATAATCTTATACAAAATATCAACCAAAAAACTCATAATAATAACCAGCGCCGCAAAGAATATCGTTGTTCCCATGATGAGCGGATAATCGCGGTTACTGATACTCTGAATGAAGTACCTGCCGAGACCGGGAATATTAAACACCGTCTCCACGACAAAACCGCCGGTCAGGATACCTGCGGTTACGGGACCCAGATACGTAACAACCGGAATGAGCGCGTTGCGGAGCGCATATTTGAATATCAACGCGGTAACGGACGACCCGTAGGCGCGGGCTGTTTTGATATACTCCTTGTTCAGTACGTCAAGCATAGAAGAACGGGTATAACGGGCGATGGAACACATAGGCGTAAGTCCCAAGGTAAAACAGGGCAGTACATAGCTTATTACGCCTCTGTTTAAGCCGCTTGTCGGGAATATGCGCCACACGCCGCCCGCGAAGCACACCAGCAGCACAGTCGCCACCACAAAGCCGGGAAACGCGATGCCGAGCGTGGTGATCACTTGGAGGAGGCTGTCCTGCCATTTACCGCGCGTATACGCGGCGATGCAACCCAGCGCAACGCCCGCGAGGGTGGACCACAGGAGCGCAACCACGCCGATACGCGCGGACACCGGAAACATTTCGCTGATGATCGTGGCGACCGGTCTGTTTTTCTGCATTTTGAGCGATACGCCCATATCGCCCTTCATAAGACCCGCGATATAATTTTTAAGCTGAACCGGAAGCGGCTTATCGAGACCGTATTTCGCCTGTAATTGCGCGAGCACGTGAGCGGAAATAGCTTTTTCACCGAGAAACGGACCTCCCGGCACTGTATTCATCAGCAAAAACGTCAAACAAATGACAAAAAGCAGTGTAATAAGCGCCAGAACAACTCGCTTTATGATATACGAAAGCATATACTTATTGTACCGTTTCTTGAACGCTTTGTCTACCGGACGCACGCTGTTAAACAAGGGTATCAATACTTATTTTTTACTTTTTTCACAATTATTCTCTTTCGTATAATTTACAAAAGGTCGCCGTAAAGCCCAAGCCTTTAGGCTTGTGGATATAAGGCGCAACGATACAGATACGTACCAACAGAGGGACATAAGACGTGACGAACACAGGCGTTCCGTTCCTTCCATATTCTCAAAATACGCCGGTATAGGCTATAGCCAACGGCGCATTCGCTATAGCCAATGGCGCATTCGCTATAGCCAGCGGCTCATTCGCTATAGCCAGCGACCCATTCGCTATAGTCTGTAAGCCATACTGGAAATATATGCTCGATCCGCCTGCCAATGCCGCAAACGCAGGTAACAACAGAGTGCAATAAGCCTTGACAAGAGAGTATAGATATATGTATTTTAACTACTTATGGACATAAAAGACCCGCGCAAGACCTATAAAACAACGAGCGCTTTGAACCATGCTTGTCACAAAGCGCCTGCGTTTCCTTTTTGCACTCCTATAAGGGGACATTGCGAATTCATTCGCTGCCTTTCATTGCTTTTCTTGATAAAAGCTGATAGTATAGATTGAAATAAAACAGCCGCTTTGAGAGGGAGCGCGGGATGTTGCAGCGTTAGCCCCAAAGACCGCTCAAAAAGATGAAAATGGCTGCATAAAGGAGGGACTTCATGATATGCGGTATTGATGAAGCGGGACGCGGACCCCTGGCGGGACCAGTATGCGCCGCTGCGGTGATTTTGTCTGATGATTTTCCGGTACTATGCCTCAATGATTCTAAAAAACTCACTAAGAATCAACGCAGAGCCGCCGCTGCATTGTTGTACGAAAGCGCCGCAAACGGTTCAACGGCGTGTACCGTATATGGCATCGGTTGGGCGTCTCATGAGGAAATAGACACGCTTAACATATTGAAGGCGAGTCTGCTTGCCATGAAACGCGCCTTTGAAGCGATTCCGGTTGAAAAGCGGCGGCAGATTGACGAGGTTATCGTTGACGGATGCTACACGCCCGATATTGCCGAATACGGCGTACCGGCGCGCGCGCAGGTAAAGGCGGACAGCGCTATTCCCCAAGTGATGGCTGCGTCGATCCTTGCAAAGGAGGCGCGCGACCGCGTTATGGAGGAGTACGCAAAACAATACCCGCATTATGGTTATGATCGGCACAAAGGCTATGCTACAAAGCTGCATTGCGAGCGTATTCTTCAATACGGTCAGTCTCCTATTCAGCGGAAAACATTCACTGTCCCATACCAAATTCTCGATTAAATCGATAAAGCCCGTTTTGAAAACGCCGATAATTATAAAAGAATATTTCTGGCAAGGATGCCGAGACGTATGCCGCCATAGGGGCGGGAACGTCTTAAACACCCAAAGGAGTGAAATATGATTATTAATCACAATTTGAGCGCAATGTTTGCTGATAGGTCCCTTAGAGTTACCCAGTCATATATGGATAAAAATATGGAAAAGCTATCAAGCGGCTTACGCATCAATCGTGCGAGCGATGACGCTTCAGGTCTCGCTGTTTCCGAGAAACTGCGTAGTCAAATACGCGGTTTGAATGTGGCTTCTTTAAATGCCCAAAACGGCATTTCTTTTATCCAAGTTACGGAGGGCTATCTTCAGGAAACGCAGGATATTCTGCAACGCCTCCGTGAGTTGGCGGTACAGTCTTCAAATGGTATTTATACAGCGGATGATCGTGAACAGATTCAAGTGGAAGTTTCCGCTTTGATCGATGAAATCGACCGTATTGCATCACATGCCCAGTTCAACGGTATGAATATGCTCACCGGACGGTTTGCCCGCGCCGGAGATCAAACGGCTACCGCGACGGCGTCTATGTGGGTACATATCGGCGCGAACATGGATCAGCGAGAACAGATTTTCATCAGCAATATGTCTGCCGGCGGTCTTAACATCCGCAACGTGAGCGATGGTTCCTTCAATGTTATGCTGGACAAAGCTGATTCCGCAAACAACGCTCTTGGAACCCTGGATGAAGCCCTGAAGAAAGTGAGCAAACAACGCGCGGACCTCGGCGCATACCAGAACAGGCTGGAACATGCTATTCGCGGTATAGACATTGGAGCGGAAAACATGCAGGCTTCTGAATCGCGTATTCGCGATACCAATATGGCTAACGAAATGGTTGGGTATACTAAAAATCAAATACTCAGCCAATCCGGAACAGCCATGCTCGCACAGGCAAATCAGCGCAGCCAGTCAGTATTGCAGCTTCTCCAATAATAAGCCACATACGCATCGTTGTAATTCAGCAGCCGTTAAATCAAAAAAGCCGTCAATTGACGGCTTTTTTTATGGCGTTTTGGTGTGAAAGACGGGGCGTTTCAGGGGCAGTTCCCATATCCTTTTATTAGTATGAAGGGAATATCAAATTGTTGCGTGAACCGTTTTATTCTTATTCCGTTTTCGCTCGCTGCGGGCGTTTAAGAGCGAATACATGATGGGCGTAACCAGTAAGGTCATAAAGAAACTCACAGAAAGCCCGCCTACAAACGTTTTGCCGATGGGCTGAATGGTGTCGGCGCCTTGCCCCGGAAAGAAAGCTATGGGTATCATGCCAAGAATGGTTGTAAGACCCGTCATCATGATAGGACGAAGCCGGTTGCGTCCGGCTTCAATGCAGGCTTCACGCAGGGCATAGCCCCGTGAACGCAGGGTGTTGGTGTAGTCCACCAGCACGATGCTGTTATTCACCACCACGCCGACCAGCGCCACGACGCCCACCGCAGAGAACACAGACATAGCTTCATTGCCTATCTTGTATATCCAGATCACGCCGATAAAAAGGAGCGGAATTGAGAAGAAAATGATGAGGGGATCTACAAAGGATTCAAATTGGCTTGCCATGAGACCGAACACCATGAAGATAGCCGCCGCTATAATAAAAAGGAACTTGTTGGTATAGGCGCGTATCTGCTCCGCCTCTCCCGCATATCTCACGGTAACGCCCTCATGCGGCACATAGCGATCCTTTACTACATCTTCAAGCCGCCGCTGCATTTCGGTTGCGGCAATGCCGCCGGATAATTCGCCCGAAACCCGAACAACCCGTTCCTGATTCTCACGACGGATAGAAGAAGGGGAGCGGCTTTCTGTAATACGGGCAAAGTTGCCGAGGCTTATGCGATTACCATTTCGGCTCATCACAAAAAGCGCGTCAATATTCGGCAGCCCTCGCCGGTCTTTGTCCCGCAGCACCACGTTTACATTGATGCTCCTGTCCCCCTGTATGATAGTTGTAGCCGTTGTTCCGTCTACCGCTGCGCGGATTTCGCTTGCAATGGCGGAAAGGGACACGCCCAACGCGCTTGCCCGTTCACGATCGATTTCTATCAACAGCTGCGGGGCGCCTTCATTGATATTGATAGCCGGATTCTCAATTTCAGGTAAGTACTGCGCCATGATACCCCTTATTTCTTCGGCGGCGATCATGAGTTCGTCCGCATCCCGTGAGGTAAGCGTAATATCAACCGCCGATGCGCTGCCCATAGAGCGCCCCGCGCGGAACGAGGCTTGTATACCCGGCAGATTATTGAGAGACGGGGTAAGCCTGTTGATAATATCATTCGGCGTATCGGTCTGCTCCGCAGGCGGCGGCAGGGTTATCTGGATATTTCCACTGCCGCCCCGTTGTGCGGTAAGAATGATGTTCCGGTAGTTCGTTACTTGCTCTTTAATGAGTTTTTCCAAGGCTTTCAGCGTATTGTCCATAACGTCAACCGGTGTGCCTTGGGGCATGGAAACGCTCAAAGATACCGTATCGTCAACGCGGGAGCGGATAAACATATTCATACCGATTCCGCTGAACTGCATGAACGAAAAGACGAGGATCGCCAGCACCAGCGCAAGCACCAAGAACCGGTGGGCGAGACAGTAATCAATGGCGAGCGAATAGGCGTTGTCAATAGCGGTAAACACCTTTTCCATACCGTCGTCAATGGCGCTCATCCACTTGAAGCGCAGCGGCTTCTGCATACGGGTATCAAGGCGCATGATAGAGCCGCAGAGCGCGGGTACCAGCGTAACCGCCACCACAAGCGAACAGACAAGGGAGAACACTACCGTGAAAATCAGATCGCTGAAAAGCTGTCCCATGTCTTCAAGGTTATTCTTCCAAATAATAAGCGGGATAAACACGCACAAGGTCGTCGTGGTTGACGTAACGATAGCCCTAAGCATCTCGCGGCTGCCAAGAATAGCGGCGATTTCACTTTTTGCGCCCCGCAGCCGGTACTTGTGGATATTATCAAGAATAACAATAGACGCATCCACGGTCATGCCAAGACCGAGTATGAGACCCGTCATGGTCAGAAGGTTGAGCGTCAGCCCGAATGTGGTCATAAGCATGAGCGTCAAAAGGATCGATATAGGTATGGAAAGCCCTATGATAATCGTCCCTTTTATATTACGCAGAAAGATGAAGATAACGAGCATGGCGAGGATAGCGCCCTCAAAGGCGTTTTTATACACCTGATTAAGCGTTGCGTTGATAAGCGACGTATTATCAGAAAGTACGCTCAAGGAGACGCCTTGGGGCAAGCCCTTGTTTATCTCCTCAAGCGCGGCGCGTACGCCCTGGGCTACGCGTACTTGATTACTGTCGCTTTCGCTTGTTACCTGTATATAGATGCCGTTTTGCCCGTTTACCGACACACGCGCCGCATCTTCGTTGTACGACACGCTCACATCGGCAATGTCCTCAAGCCGCGCCACGTTAGAGCGGTTCGGTTGTCCGCTGCTTGAAGGGAGCGATATGGTCTTTACCACGAGCCGTTTTATCTGCTCAACGTCCTTAAGCTCTTGTGTTGTAAGAAGCTGGTACTCCCGATTCCCGCGCCGCAGGTTTCCACCGGAAGAAAGGATACTCTGCCCTCTCAAAGCGGCGCTGACATCGCTCAATGTGAGGTTGAACGCCGCGAGCCTGTTCTGGGAAACCGCCACCTTTACGAGCTGGGTGGTGCCGCCCGTAACGGCTGCGGAAGCTACGCCGCCGATACGCTGGACGCTTGGGAGTATCTCGTTTTCCGCAAAGAGCCTCAGTTGGTCGGGCGGATAGTTTCCCTGTACTACCAGCCGCATGATGGGCATTGCCGACATATCAAAGCGCCTCACTGTCGGAGTACCGGCATCATCCGGCAGACGGCTTGCCGTACGATTCAACAAGGTTTGAGTATCGTTCATTGCCTTGTCCATATCCGTACCGTACGCAAAAGACAAGTTAATGTTGCTGCTTTCAAACGAGGAGCTGCTGGTCATGTCTGTAAGCCCCCGTGAAGCGGCGAGCGCGCGCTCCAAGGGTATGGTAAGGTTTCGTTCCACATCCGCAGGTCCCGCCCCGGGAAAACTCGTATATACGGACAGGACGGGAGATTCCGCGGAAGGGTACAGATCAACCGCGATGTTTGGTACCAGCGTTGCCGCTATGCCCATAAAGAGGGCATAGAGAACAATGATTGTTACCGGATGTTTTACCGAATAACCAGCTATGTTCATTTAACCGTCAGTCAATCGGTGAGAAACTGTCTTTTCCCACGCCGCACCCGGGGCAAGCCCAATTGTCCGGTATATCTTCAAAAGCTGTTCCGGGTTTGATCCCGCTGTCAGGATCGCCTTTTTGCGGATCGTAAATATATCCGCATAAATCACATACATATTTCTTCATAATAGTAACCTGCCTTATAAACGTACTCAAACCTACTCGCTCTTTCAGAGGAGCGGTTTGCAGCGTATTATTTCCTGCTTCTTCTCCGTTGGTTTCGCCGCCGGCAATGACGGCGGTTAGCGCCAACGTATTCGCAGGCTTCCCGCCAACGGCGGGCATTGGTCTCAGACCGCTAGGTCTCATATGAGACCACTAGGTCTCATACGGCTATAGTATATGTATACCGGCGTGAACGCCGGTATACCCTTCTCATCAGCGGCGTCTCTGTACTCGCGCTTCCTTCGCTTTATACATGCGATCCGCCGCGTTCATCACTGCGCGTACTAACGCGCGCTCCACAGTCCATGCAGGGTGCAATATTCACGGGCGGCAACGTGTGCCGCGTCTACCGCAAACACCGCTTCCGGTTTTTCGCCGGCTTTCAGGAGCCTTTTGTACGAGACGCCATCCGCCAGCAATTCTATCCATGCAATATAATGCTTTTCTTCCATAGGGTGCGTTACCGATCCGACGGACACCTTGTAGCCGCCGTCAATTTTTTCAATGACCGGAATGTGTTTTTCTTGCGCCGCCTCCACTGTGTTTTCGGTAAGATGCCGCATGGGCTGTCCGCAGCATACCGGATCGCAGCCGCTGCCCTGTAATACTTCAATTACGGCGCCGCATACGCCGCATTTGAACACATCAAATTGTTTTGCCATAAAACCTCCTTATTAGGTATAAGTTTAGTATAGGATCCGGCTCCAGCGCATCTGGACCGGACGTTATAATGATAACAACCGCCGTAAAAGCCGGTTACATTACTTTGCTTTAGAAAAACATATTTGAAGGAAATCCTATAACGCGGCTATTTGTCTGAAAAAGGGAAACGCTGCGATCAGTATCGCATGGGATACTGATGAGGATGAACTATGTGTGGATATGCGGAAACAATGCCATTGACGCATACTGAAGAAAGGCAAACGCGGTCGTCTTACGCTGCGGACGGCGCACTGGGCTATGTTCTAACAATGGCTCATGTTACAAAGACAAGCGTTATAAGACATGCAACATGAACATATAAAGGGTCTTGAAGGTCAGCATATATCCGGCTCGAACAGCGTGTGTTTCTGAACAAGACGGTCGGACGCTTTTTGTATAACCGTCTGTTGAACGAGCGGACAGAAGCCTATCGTACGGTTCGTGCCATATTGCTTAAAGTGTCTGTGCTATATTGTTGAAAGTATTCATGCAATGTTACTTAAAGTGTTCATGCCATATTACTTAAAGTGTTCATGCAATGTTACTTAAAGTATTTATGCCATATTGCTTAAAATGTCTGTGCTATATTGTTGAAAGTGTTCGTGCCGTGTTGCACAAAGTGTTTATGCCGTATTGCTTAAAGCGTTCATGCCATGTTGTACAAAGTATTCATGCCGTATTGCTTAAAGTGTTCATGCTATATTGCTTAAAGTGTTCATGCCGTATTGCTTAAAGTGTTCATGCTATTTTGTTGAAAGTGTTCATGCCGTATTGCTTAAAGTATTCATGCTATATTGCTTAAAGTATTCATGCTATATTGCTTAAAGTGTTCGTGCAGTGTTGTTGAAAGTATTCATGCTATATTGCTTAAAGTATTCATGCCGTGTTACTTAAAATATTCATGCGGTGTTGCTTAAAGTTTTATACAGCGTTTTTGAAAGCGTTCATGCCATATTGCTTAAAGTATTCATACTATATTGCTTAAAGTATTCATGCCGTGTTACTTAAAATGTTCATGCGGTGTTGCTTAAAGTGTTTATACAGCATTTTTGAAAGTGTTCATGCCGTATTGCTTAAAGTATTCATGCTATATTGCTTAAAGTATTCATGCCATATTGCTTAAAGCGTTCATGCCGTATTGCTTAAAGTGTTCGTACCGTATTGCTCAAAGTATTCATGTTATATTACTTAAAGTATTCATGCTATATTGCTCAAAGTGTTCATGCCGTATTGCTTAAAGTGTTCGTACCGTATTGCTCAAAGTATTCATGCTATATTGCTTAAAGTATTCATGCCGTATTGCTTAAAGTGTTCATGCTATTTTGCTTAAAGTATTCATGCTATATTGCTTAAAGTATTCATGCCGTATTGCTTAAAGTGTTCATGCTATTTTGTTGAAAGTGTTCATGCCGTATTGCTTAAAGTGTTCATGCCGTATTGCTTAAAGTGTTCATGCCATATTGCTTAAAGTGTTCGTGCAGTGTTGTTGAAAGTATTCATGCTATATTGCTTAAAATGTTCATGCTATATTATTGAAAGTGTTCGTGCCGTACTGTACAAAGTGTTCATGCCGTATTGCTTAAAGCGTTCATGCCATGTTGTTGAAAGTGTTCGTGCCATATTGTAAAAGTATTCATGCTATATTGCTTAAAGCGTTCATGCCGTGTTGCTTAAAGTGTTTATGCTATATTGTTAAAAGTGTTCGTGCCATATTGCTTAAATATTCGTGTGGTGTTGCCTTAAAGTGTTCGTGCAATCTTGTACAAAGTGTTCATGCTGTATTGCTTAAATATTCGTGCGGTGTTGCTTAAAGCGTTCATGCCGTATTGCTTAAAGTGTTCATGCTATTTTGTTGAAAGTGTTTATGCTATATTGCTTAAAGTATTCATGCCATGTTGTTGAAAGCGTTCATGCTATATTGCTTAAAGTATTCATGCCGTGTTGCTTAGTTTATACAGCATTTTTGAAAGTGTTCATGCCGTATTGCTTAAAGTGTTCGTGCCATATTGTTAAAAGTATTCATGCTATATTGCTTAAAGTGTTCGTACCGTATTGCTCAAAGTATTCATGCTATATTGCTTAAAGTATTCATGCCATATTGCTTAAAGTATTCATGCTATATTGCTTAAAGTATTCATGCCGTATTGCTTAAAGTATTCATGCTATATTGCTTAAAGTATTCATGCCATATTGCTTAAAGTGTTTATGCTATATTGCTTAAAGTGTTCATGCCATATTGCTTAAAGTATTTATGCCATATTGCTTAAAGCGTTCATGCGATATTGTTGAAAGTGTTCGTGCAGTATTGTTGAAGGTGTTTCAACAGCGTTGTTGAAGGTGTTCCAACAGCGTTGTTGAAGGTGTTTCAACAGCACGGTTGAAGGTGTTTCAACAGTGCTGTTGAAGGTGTTCGTGCAGTATTGCACGAACACTTCGTGCGGCGTTGCTCTGGCGGACGCTTTCGCTTGTAGCAAGCCAGCCGGAATCGTGAAGCCGCCTATACAAACGTCTATACATCGTGAAGGGAGAGAGCGGCGGGGAAGCGGCGGGATTTCCGGAGATCGCATGAATACGGGTTAAACGCCGGACAACTAGCGCGTGTTGGTATAGAACCTAGAACGGCAAAACAATAGCACTGGCGGGGCGGAGGGGGAAAACGGCGTTCACACTGAAAACAAGCCAGCGGAGCCGCGGGCAGCGGACAGAGAGCCGATGCCGCCATTGGGTATGACCGCCCCCGTGTATCGCGCTAGACCGGTTTTTATTCGCAGCCGGGTCTAGCCGGACGCATACAAGAGCGCGTATACAAAAACCGCTTAATCTTGCCTGTGGGCGTCTTCTCGAATGGCGCCGTCATAACTTCAATGCGGTCGATACGGGAAAACGCCGCGAGCCGCTTGTTCAGGGAGCGCCGTAATGTGTCCCGTGTTTCGGTCTTTTCCATAGCGGCATACGCCGCCGCGGAGGGAACAATGAGCGCAACGAGTTCCCCGTTTTCGCCGGAACACACAAGCGCGTCCTCCACAAGCGGCGATTGCCGCAGCAGTAGTTCAATGTCTTCAGGATAGATATTTTCACCGGAGGAAGTTACTATCATGGTTTTGAGCCTGCCCCGAATAAAGAGATAGCCGTTCCCGTCAACATATCCCGCATCGCCTGTTTTAAGCCACCCGTCTTCGGTGAACGCCTCCCGCGTCGCCTGCTCATTGCGGTAATAGCCGGACATCACGTTGGGTCCCCGCACTTGAATTTCACCATAGCCGCCGGCGTCGCTATAGTCACGGGCTGCGGCGAAGTCCTCCGCGCGATCTCCGGCACGCGCCGCAACACGCGCCTCCACGCCCTCAAGCGGTTTGCCCGATGAGCGGAACCGGAAGCGGTACGGCGCGGTTCCCGCCACAAGCGGAGACGCTTCGGTAAGACCGTAGCCCGGCGCATACGGAAACTGCGCGTTCCACAGAAAACGCTCTACTTCGTCCGCAAGAGCCGCGCCGCCGACTCCTAAAAACCGCAAGCCCCCGCCGAAAGCCGCGAGGAGTGCGCGTCCGGCAAGACGCTCCGCTATGCGGCGGGTAAGCGGGAACCGGTACAGTACGCTCTTGGAAAGGCGGGGCGCGATGCGGGAATGGTAGAGTTTCTCGATAAAGAGCGGAACCGTAAGCATCAGGGTCGGCTTCAGCGCCTGCATCGCGTCCGCCAGAACGGACGGAGACGGAGGTCTATCGAGGTACACGACCGACGCCCCGTTGAACACGATGCTTATCAAGCCGATAGTACACTCATACGTATGGGCAAGCGGAATAACTGAAAGGCAGCGGTCTCGCGGGTATATCTTCATTCTTTTGCATGCGGCGCGCGCCGTCCATACCAGATTGCGGTTGGAAAGCATGACGCCTTTACTGTCGCCGAGCGTTCCTGACGTGTATACAATCGCCGCTACGCCGTCTTCTTCCGTATCGGGAAACCGCTCCCTATCGCGCAGGAAAAGCCGTTTCACACTGCCCCGTATGGAGACAAGCGCGCTGGCGTCAGGCTCGTTTCTCTGCGCGCGCGTCTCTGTGCGCATGTTTTCAATGCTGTCAAGATAAATAACCGGAAGCGCCGCTCCCCGCGCATCTTCTTCCGGTATGCCCGCTATGTTCGGCAGGGTCTTTTCCGTTACGCACAGAGCGGACGGCCCGGCGTGGCTGATAATGGCGCGTATCTGTTCGCGGGAAAAATCAACGAGCAGCGGAATGCACACGGCGCCGGCTTGGGCGATGCCGAAATAGGCGATAGCCCATTCCGGACGGTTCTCGGCGATGAGCATCACGCGATCCGCAGGCTTTACGCCGAGCGAGATAAGCAGCGAGGCGAACCGCCGCGCAAGCCCGCCGAATTCCCCGTAGGTAATGCGGTCATAGGTGTATGCATCGCGGTAAATCTCAAACGCTATCCGGTTCTTGAATCTCACGGATGAGCTTTGGCATAATTCGGACAAGGTCTGTTTTGCTAAAGAAATCATGACGTTGGTTTAGACGTTGTTTCAATCTAAAAGTTGCTGGAACACTCGTCTTATTCACGAAGTATTCGTGCTTGCACGAACACTTTCAACAGCCTTGCACGAACACTTCGTGCAGCACTGCACGAACACTTTCAACCGCACTGTTGAAACACCTTCAACAATACTGTTGAAACACTTTCAACAACGCTGCACGAACTTTTTCAACAGCATTGTATAAACACCTTCAATAACACTGCACGAATTCTTTCAACAATACTGCACGAACACCTTCAGCAACGCTGTATAAACAGTTTCAACAGCACTACACGAATAATTTCAACAATGTTGTATAGACAATTTCAACAGCATGGACGAACTCTTTCAATAGCACTATATAAACACCTTCAATAACACTACACGAATTCTTTCAACAATGTTGTATAGACACTTTCAACAATACTGCACGAACTTTTTCAACAACACTGTATAAACACCTTCAATAACACTACACGAATTCTTTCAACAACGCTGCACTAATACTTTCAACAGCACTGCATAAATACCTTCAACAATGCTGTATAGACACTTTCAACAGCACTGCACGAACTTTTTTTACAGCATGGACGAACTCTTTCAATAGCACTATATAAACACTTTCAATAACACTACACGAATTTTTTCAACAACGTTGCATGAATACTTTCAATAACATTGCATAAATTCTTTCAACAACACTACATAAACAGTTTCAACAGCACTACACGAATTCTTTCAACAATGTTGTATAGACACTTTCAACAAGGCTGCATGAACGCTTTCAACAACACTACACGAATACTTTCAATAGCATTTCATGAACGCTTTCAACAGGTTCATGTCAACCCTCATTGCGTATGATGCGTTCCATACTGCGGAGAATGGCGCGGCTTTGGATGGCGCTATAAGCCGCCTTTCACGCGGTTCTTCCTCCGAGAATAATGCCGCCGGCGAATACCGTGAGAGGCGCGACAAGCGTCAGCCCAAAACAGCCTACCAGCGTATGCACTATTTCCGAAGAAACCCACACCATGTTAATAACGTTTTCCAACGGTACTCCCTGTGCGATAAAGGTCATAATCATAGCCGTATATTCGGCGGAGTATGCCAGCAGCAGGGTGGTAGCCATAGTGCCGGCAACGTGGCGGGATACGGAAACGCCGCTTTTGATGAGATTGAAACGGGTAATGGCGGGATGTTGCTTCTTAATTTCGTCCATTGCGGACGCTATATCCATTGAGAGATCCATGATGGCTCCCGATGAAGCAAGAAAAATACCGGAAATAAAGAGATGGGCGATGTTCAGGTGGGTGTACCCCGAATAGATAAGGGTTTCGGCAAAGGGACGCACGGCTCCGTGTATCTTAAACCAGTAGGTAAAGAAAAACGCCAGCGAGGATGTGAGAAGGACGCCTCCCATAGAACCGGCGAAAGCGGTAACTCCCCGCTTGGTGAGACCGCCCACGAGGAAGATGATCACCGCGGTGAGTATGGTCGTGATAATCACTGAAGCCGCGATGGGATCCCAGCCGCGCAGCATGGCGGGGAACAATATACGGATCAGAACAACGGCGGTGAATACAAAGGTAATGACGATCTTCACCCCCATCCATCCCATAATAAGAATGATGAACACAAAAAAGATCGCGCAGAGGAACACGGTTTTATTGGTGCGGTAATGGTCGATGACGTGAACATGCCGCAACGCGCCGTCTTCAGAAACGCTCACCGTTACCAGCGCTTCATCGCCGGTCGCGAACAGTTTATCCAGTTCCATCTTACCCATGAGGTTGTTCGAGCCGGAAAAGACCTGCCCCTTAAAGGGTCCGGAGCGTATTTCAACTTCCAACTGCTGCTCTCCCTGCTTCACCGGACCCGTGATCTTTACTCGCTCGTTATTAACGTCAATGATCCTGCCGCGAGCCGGTTTCACGCCGCCCGCCGCCGCGCTCCCTTCAAACCCGGTGGGCAGCGCCAGACAGATAATCACGCTGATCACGGATACCAGCGCAAAGACGCCGTCCCGTTTGTTTTCCTGCCGGAAGCCTGTAGCGCGGACTGCTTTTCGTTCCTTTGCGCTGGTATCGTTCATCTTAAACACCTCTCATCGCAAAGCTGCGGTCAAATTCATCGCGGATGCGAGTTTCCTAAAAATGTCCGTATTATCGTAATAGCCGCCGAACAGCTCTTGATGCACCCCTTTGGCAAAAGTCGGCACCGGAACGCCGGTATGGGCGTATGAGGTCCAGCCTATGCCCGCGGTCTGGTTCATAATCTGGGTGATTTTCACGGTTAAAGGTTCATAGCCGCCGTAGAGCAAGTATTGATCCTCCGCAACCGGACGTTCAATCTCATTGCCCATAGAACGCTGAAAGGCGAATTCCAACTGTTCTTTCTGAAAATCCGAAAGGCTGGCGTAGTCCAGCCCGAACGCCTCTTGTATCGCCGGAATGAGGTCTGACAACGCCGCCCGCTCCCGGGTGGTGTTTTTCTTGTAAGGCGACAATACATCGGCGTTAAAAGCGATAAAGGACTTTTTCTGAAGCGCAACCTTGTCGAAAAACGTGTCGTACTGGGTGCCGGCGAAACCGATAGTCATGCCGCCGGTTTCGTGATCGCCGGTAACGACGATGAGCGTTTCCCGCGGGTGGGCTTCCGCGAAAGAGACGGCAGCCCGTATCGCCTCGTCAAAAGCAAGGACGTCGTGAATGGACGCGCCCGCATCGTTGGCGTGGCACGCCCAATCCACTTTGCCGCCTTCCACCATCATAAAAAAGCCGTGAGGATTGTCCTGCAAAAGCTCAATGCCTTTTCGGGTGTAGTCCGCAAGGGAAAGATCGCCGCGCGCGCGGTCAAGTTCGTAGGGCATAGCGCCGTCATCTTGAAGCGTCGCGTTTACCGCGATAACCTTGCCCGCGCCGGCTTTCAATGCGGTGAACGCTTCCTTTGAATTAACATAGACATAGCCCCGCGCTTTCGCCAGCTCTAGCGCGTCCGGCTGATCGTTATTCTTGCCCGCGCGCTGGTTCACCGCGCCGCCCGCGAAATACTCAAACCCGCTGTTCGCCAATTGCACCGCAATATCGTAGTAATTACTGCGGGAAGGGACTTTGGCGTAAAAAGACGCGGGAGTCGCGTGGTTCAAGGTAACGGTAGAGACAATACCAATCTTCATGCCCGCCGCGTGCGCGTATTCGGCTAGGGTACTATAAGTTTTTGTCTTGCCCGGGTCCATGTTGATAACCCCGCTTAACGTCTTGTTTCCCGTAGCAAGCGCGGTTCCCGCGGATGCGGAATCGGTGATAAAGGTTCCCGCGTCATGCGTGGTAGTCAAGCCCGATACCGGAAAACGGGTAAAACCCAGCTTGGTAATGGCGACGTCTTGAGACGAACGCGCCGTAGCGAACACCTCCGCCGAGCTGATTTGAGGCATAGCCATGCCGTCCCCAATAAACAAGAACACGTATTTTGCCTGTCCGGTTTGAGCCGTTGCGGTATTCCGCTCCGTCTTGCTGTCCGCTGAAGCCGCGGCAAAAAGCGGGGCGACAGAGAACGCCGTCAAAAAGACGCATAACGCCCCCCATTGCAGTAAAAGACTCTTCCTGTTTCTCATCTGTTTCATCTGTCATTTCTCCTTTAACGATGAATGATAACGCGCATGGTAATGCGCTGCGGCGCGATGCGCCGGTTCCAAAACCCGCTCAACGAGCGGCGCCCAAGGGCGGATTAGTTTTGGAACTGATTCTGATAGTAATTATAAATTGTGTGATATAGGTGATAGTTATGTAAAAAAGATGTAAAATCACGCGGGCGCGAGTCTCCATGAAAGACCGCCGGAAAACGCGGCTTTAGAACATTGAGAAAAGATACCGAGGGGAACGCGGAGAGAAACGTACCGGCGCGTTATCCCCCATACGGCGTTTACTCTCTTGCGGAGCGTTGTATTTCTTTATTATGGTTACGAATCTTAATTATGTGAGGCGGTTCCATTGGAACCGCCTCTTGTAACTCTCATTGCGGATAATCTTTTCTACCCGAAATTGAATAACGGCTGTTATATGGCGCAAAGGCGCGTCCATCCGTTATCCGCCGCCGGATCGAAGCATGGTGTAATGGATAATATCAGACGAAATAGGGTCTTCTCTCATCTTTTGAAAGCCGAATTTTTCATAGATAGTTACATTGATCGCATCTTGGGTTCCCAAAAAACAAGGGAGGGAGCGTTTGTCAATCTCCTTGAGTTTCTTTTTAATCAACGCGGAAGCGACGCCTTTTCCCCGCGCATCAGGCAGTACCGCTATCGGCGCCAAACTCCAAAAAGGCTGCCGTATCGTTTGCTCCCGCGCTTTAGTCAGGGTTTTTATAAACGATACGAACCGTTCCCGTAAACCTGCCGAATACATTGAGAGCGATTCTTCCATAGCGCGAGCTTCTGTTGTATGACGCGCTGCGTCAGGTTCGGAAGCGGCGGGCGGCGACCAAACGGCAATGCCGACAGCCTTGCCGTCCGCTATCGCAAGATCGGTTTCATTCACGCCTAATCCTTGAGTAATACGCTGAAGGAAGTTGTCAATAAGGAATATACGGCGTTCGGCCGCGTCCGGAGCAAGGTACCTATAAAAAGGACGATCGTGGAATGACGCCGCAAGCAGAGACACCGCGTCATCCAGATCATTCGCCGTCATCGGTTTAATATCCATGCGCCAGCTTTTCCCTGCCGTGCGGTATGTTCCAGACAGAAACATCCGGTCCTTTGGGAATAATACCGAACGTATTGCCCGGGTCGCAACACACATGATAATGCGCCTTGATATGGTCAAAGAAGGTATGTTCACCGAAAGCCGGAATCTGATACAGGTCCCGGGCGTATGCCCACACATGGGGAAAGTCCGCGAGCCGGTTTCTGTTGACGCGGAATACGTTGTAGTACGCCGCGTCAAAACGGACAAGCGTTACCCACAGCCGTATGTCCGAATCGGTAAGCGCATCGCCGAAGAGATACCTGCTTTGCGACAATCGTCCGTCAAGCCAGTCCAACCGTTTGAAAACCTTAGCGTAGGCATCCTCATACGCCTCCTGCCCACGCGCAAACCCCGCCTTATATACCCCGTTGTTTACCTCGTGAAAGATGATGTCGTTGAGGTCTATAATATCCTGCCGCAGGCGTTCCGGAAACAGATCGGGCGCGCCGGTCTTGTGAAAATCCCGCCATGCCGTTTCCCAATAATAGCTTAAATTGAAATAATCGTTATTGACTACCTTCAGCGTCTTACAATCCACCACGGCGGGCACCGTAAAACGCCCTCTGTAATCGGGATCGGCATTGAGATAAAGCTCGCTCAGATATGTTACCTTGAGCGCCGGATCAATGCCGTCCTTATCAAGGGTGAACGCCCAGTCGCTATACGCTTTCTTAGGACGGATAGGATCAACGGTGCCCACGCTGAATGCGTCTTCAAGCCCAAGGAGGCTCCGAACAATAAGCTGCCGCGTTGCCCACGGACAAGCCGCGGACCATATAAGCCGATACCGTCCCGCCTCAACCGGCAATTCGCCGGGACCTGATCCAAAGGGAGTGGTAAAATGGTTTTGCTGCCTCACAAAAGCGCCTTGTATATTGCCTGTCTCATCTTGAAACCACGTCTTATACGCCATGCGCTTCCTCCTTTGCGGTACCAGAAAATCTGAGCCTATCATGCCGTTCGTTCCAGATCGAAAGGTCTGGTCCCAAAGCGAGAATCTGATAGGGATTCCGCCCGCGATTCAAATGATAACCCCGCTTGATAGCGTCAAAATCCGTGGTATCCCCGAACCCGGGTGTCTGGTACAGGTCTTTCGCGTAGTTCCACAGGTTGGGGAAGTCGATAAGCCGGTTCCGGTTCGCCTTAAATACGGTATGATAGGCAATGTCAAAACGGGCTAATGTTACGTAGAGGCGGATATCCGAATCGGTAATCCGGTTGCCAAAAAGGTAGCGTTGGCGTGACAACCGGTCTTCTAATTGATCGAGCCGCGCAAAAAGCACGTCGTACGCCTTTTCGTATTCGGTCTGGGATTGGGCAAAACCCGCTTTATATACGGCATTGTTCACCTCGTGGAAAAGGGTCTCATTGAGGGCGTCAATTTCAGCTCGCAATTCTTGGGGGTATAGATCCGGCGCCCCTTGTTTATGGAAGGGCGCCCACACCGTCTCCCAATAATTGGTTAGTTTAAAATAATCGTTATTCACCACTTTTCCAGTTGTAATATCCACCACTGCGGGAACCGTGGCTCGTCCGGTATAGTCAGGGTCCGCTTTTGCATACGCCTCAGAGAGGAACCGTATCCCAAGCACCGGATCAACCCCTTGCGGGTCAAGCGAAAACTCCCAGCCCTGACTCGTCCTTACGGGGTTTGCCGTGCCGACGCTGATAACCTCATCAAGCCCCAGTATCTTAAAAGCGATGATCTGACGGTGCGCCCACGGGCAGACACGCGCCCACAGCAGCCGGTAGCGCCCCGCCTCAACCGGCAGCTCGCCCGCCCCTGATCCGAAGGGAGTGGTAAAGCGGTTTTGCTGGCGCGCGAATGCGCCGCTTTTCGTAATTTCATACCGCGACTCAGACGCCGCGGTTTTTATGGCCAGATCGCTCATATCTCCTCACTGGCTAATATCGGAACCGAAGTACTTAATTGACAGTTCCCGCAGCTTTCCGTTAGCGATCAACGTTTCAAAAGCCCCGTCAACAGCCGCCCGGATCTTCTCTCCTTCCGGCGTACGCGGGAAGATAAAGTAGGATTTGGGATTCTGTATCTTTTCTTGTTCCGCTTTGGGAAGCGATATAAAATCAACGTCAATACCGAATTCCCGCTCCCGTAGCACCACGGATACTTCTTCCGAAAGGAAGAAGTCGAGGTCGCCGTCCGCGATACGCTGATAGATTCTCAACGCATCTTCATCGGAATAGGTGATATTGATGGGGTTATCAGGATGAGCTTCGTTGTATTCCTCTACAAAAAGCTGGGGAAACGCGCCATTAGGGGTCGCAATATCCGTTTTCCCGCCCAGATCGCTTATCCCTTTAATATCGGAACGCCCTTTGCGGACAACAATGCCGGTATTATTGTAAATGTAGTGATGGTGAGCGAAAAGATATTTTTCCTCCCGTTCCTTGCGCCAACTGATATTGTTGACGCCGATGTGATACCGTCCCGAGTCAAGCCCCGCAAAAATGCTGGGGAATTCGGTTACTTCAACCGTAAACGTATATTGCGGCAGCAATTCATCCACAGCCGCAATAACGGCGCTGTCATACCCGTCCAGCGTACCGTCCTCGTTCACCCAGCCGTAGGGTACAGGCAGCCCCGCGGTCCCGACAGTAATGGCGGTAACACCCGCCGCCTCTTCCTTTTTAGCCGCAGCAAAAACGGAAGCCGCCAGCCCCACAGCCAGCGCAATAGTCATAATTCTCTTCATTTTTCTTCTCCTTAGTTAAGAAAATATAAAAATTTTATATAGAAACCTCACAGGTTCTAAATAACGTAATCATTAAGCGAAACCCGGGATATAAACTGTCTGGTGCGCTCATGCGCCGGCTTAAAGAATATATCCCGCGGACCGCCTTCCTCCAAAATCACGCCATCATCAATAAAGATGACATGCGTCGCGATCTCATTAATAAACGTCAACTCATGGGATACGATGATCAGGGTATTACCCTCTTTTGCCATATCCTGAATGACGCGCAGCACTTCTCCTACCATTTCCGGGTCCAAGGCGGACGTGGGTTCATCAAACAAAATAACCGCGGGTTTCAGCGCCATAGCCCGGGCTATGGCGACGCGCTGCTGCTGTCCGCCGGAAAGCTGGGATGGGTAATGGTTAATCCGGTCGGAAAGCCCCACCTTGGCAAGATAATATTCCGCCAGTTCTTTTACCTCGGCTTTGTTTTTTTTCTGTACCACCAGGGGACCTTCCATCACATTTTCAAGGGCGGTCTTGTATTTGAAAAGGTTGAACTGCTGAAACACCATCGCCGTCGACCGGCGGACTTCCATAATCTCCTGTTTTTTCACCTTCGTCATATCAAACCCAAGGTTTCCGAAACTGAAATGCCCCGCATCAGGAATTTCCAACAGATTGAGGCAGCGCAGCAGCGTTGATTTTCCCGATCCGGAGGAGCCGATTATGCCCACCACTTCTCCGGAGTTGACCGTCATATTGATACCTTTCAGCACTTCATGCCGGTGGAAACGCTTTTTTAAGCCCTCAACGCGCACCATGCGGTGCCTCCCCTTCATTGCAGCGCAGCCGTTTTTCCGCCCAGCGCAGCAGACGGGCCACGACGCTTGTAATCAAAAAGTAAACGATGGCCAGAGTAATGTACATTTCAAAATAGCGGAAATTCCGCGAAGCAAGAAGCCTTCCCGCCGCTGTCATTTCCACCACGGCGGTAACAAACACGAGGGACGTTCCCTTGATAAGCCCGATAAGGGAATTGCCCAGAGACGGGAGCGCCACAACCAGCGCCTCAGGGAGTATGATTCTCCGCAACGCCTGAGGCGCGGTCATGCCGATGGAAAGCGCGGCTTCCATTTGCCCTTTATCCACCGATTCGATGGCGGCGCGAATACTTTCCGACGAATAGGCGGCTTCATTGAGGGACAAGGCAAGCAGGGCGAAAACAATCGGGGCAATGCCGTTGACGTTAAAATGCGTGCCGTACGCCTGATTAATTGCCGTGAGTACCATAGGAATACCGTAATACGTGAGATAAAGCTGTACCAATACCGGCGTTCCGCGCGTAAATGCCACGTAAAAACCGGCAATGGGCGCAATGAAACGTATTTTTTTTATCTTCACAATAGCTACGAGAAATCCAATCACCAGACTGCCCGCGAATGACACAAGGGCAATTTCCATAGTGATGGGCAGGTATCTCAGTACACGCGGAATCTGTGTAAAAATCAACGTGAAATCAAATAGTTTTCCCAATTACGGTTCCTTCCTTCTTATATCCTATTAAAGCAGTGTTAATAATAGATGATTTGCTAAAAAATGTCAAGAGGCTATCATACAATGTTAGACGGAATTTTAAATTTTAAGAGAACGCTATCAAAAAGACGCATAACGCTCCCCTATTGCAATGATCTCTGCTTCCGGTTTCTCACCTGTAACGATGCATGATAAGGTGTATTGTACTGTGGCGCGATGCGCCGGTTCCAAAACGCGCTCAACGAGCGGCGCCCAAGGGCGGATTTTTTGAATTGGCTTTGATAGTAATGCTACAGTATGTACCGTACCTGATAGGTATGTAAAAAAGACATAAAATCGTGCGGGCGCGGGTCTCCGTGCAAGACTGCCGGAAAACGCGGCGGGCATGAAAAAAAGAGTAAGAAAAGATAGAGAACATAAATATGTATAAAAGCGCAACAATAGTGCAAAAGAATTTGAAGAATGGTTAAAGAATTCCAATCAAAGGCGGAGCATACTTTTCCGTATGATGAAGCGTACATACACGGGAGAATCGGTATAGTTACAACATCCTTTGCGCGCTTATGTCATGGCATAGCGCGTTTAGTATCTTTGCCGCTGTTTGCACATCTCTATGCTTTCGCGGCAAGCCTCATACCCGCCATAGAGCCGCAGCGCGGTCAAGCATACGGCATGGAAACCGCTTATAACGGCATGGGAATACCGCACAAAGACATGGGAGTCTCTCACAAAGGTATGGGAGTCTCTCACAAAGACATGGGAGTCTCTCACAAAGACATGAAAGTTGTTTATAAAGACTTAAAAATGGGGTATACTGCTATAGAAGGGATTCCCAAAGACAGGGGAACGGCTCATAACGATAGAGGAGGCTTCTATGTCGCAAGCGAAAGATTATAGCTCAACACGAGACGCGGATTTTGACGGATGGCTGGGTAATGTGACCGGCTATGTAGCGGGAAAAGTCTCACACGGGGAGTGGACGCATATTCCGGCGGACAAAGTAACGGAATTGAAACGCCGCGCTACGGATTTGCACACTCTATTTCGGAACACGCAGGCGCCGCATACGCCGGCGGATACGCAGGCAAAGAACAATGCGCGAAGGGCGGCGACCCGCCGTTTGGCAAGGCTCCATTGGAGCGGGACCCGATAGATTCGTAGTTCAGAAATAGAGTCTCCTCATGCCCGGCGGCTTGTATGCCGGATTTTTTATTAGTATAGTACGGTATATGAGATTGACAAGGTATGACGAAACTCAACGATGTATATAGACATATAAAAGAGCGGATCGATGAACGGCTGGAGGAATTCCGCGCGCTCTTTTTAGACGGTTCGGATAGAGACGTATTTAAGGAAATGTGTTTCTGTATGTGTACGCCGCAAAACAACGCGCGCAAGGCATGGGAAGCGGTCTGCGGTTTGGATGATACGCGGCGGCTTGAAGCGGGGACGCATGAGGAAGTCGCCGCCATACTGCGGGCGCGCGGCGTGCGGTTTCATAAAAACAAGGCGGCGTATATACTGAAAAACCGCGAGGCGTTTTATCCGCATACTAAAGATGCGGTTTCCCGCATAGTGCAGAACAAGGAGCAAGCCGAAGCCCGCGATATACTCGCTAAAACCGTAGCCGGCTGGGGCTTGAAAGAAGCCTCCCACTTTCTCCGCAACATAGGATTGGGAAGCCGGATATGTATTCTGGACCGGCATATCCTGCGGCAGCTCGCGCTGAACGGCGTTATTGAAACGACCGCTTTATCTCCGAAGACCTATCACGACATAGAGCGGCGCATGATACGGTTCGCCGAGAGCGAAGATATTCCGGTTGACGCGCTTGATTTGACGCTTTGGTATCAGGAAAAGCATGAATTATTCAAGTAGCGCGGGCGGCTCATGGGTCTTCTTCTTAATAGACGCAGGCGGAATGTGCAAGACGGGCGAAGCCGCCGCGTTAAAACGCCCGTTTTAACTTTTCCCCTGTTCAAACGGCTGCCCTGTCGACTTGGGCGCGTAATCCTTACCGCTGAACAACACCAACGTTACGAGCGTGATGATATAGGGCAGGGCATTGAAAAACTCTGATGGCAGCGCCTGTAGCGCCTTGATGTTCGTGATATTCACCGCGAGCGCGGATGAAAGCCCGAATAGGAATGAGGAACCGAGTATGCCGAGCGGCAGCCAGCGTCCAAAAGAGACGGCGGCAAGCGCGATAAACCCTTTTCCGTTGATGGTCGATACCGTGAACTGAATATCCTGCGTAAGCACAATGCAGCCGCCGGCAAGACCGGCGAGCAGCCCTGAAACGAATACCGCGCCGTAGCGCAATTTGATAACATCCACGCCCGCGGATGCAAGGGCATGGGGATGTTCACCGGCAGCCCGCAGCCGCAAGCCGAGCGGACGCTTGTACAGCGTGAACTGCGTTATGCCCAGAATGACAAGCGCTATCCACGCGGTCGGATAGACGCCGCCGGGACCGGGGAGCATCCCCAGCTTGGGATTCATGGTTCTGTCCATGCGGAATATAAGCTGGCAGAAAAAAAGCGTTATGCCGTTGGCAAAGAGGTTAATGCCAGTGCCGGAAATCACCTGATCCGCGCACAGGCTTATGGATGCAAAGGCGTGGATCAGCGAGAAAAGTCCGCCCGTAAAGGCGGCGAGTACCAGCGCAAGGGGAATAGAAACGCCGCCGCCAACGGCGCTTTCAAGCAGCACGTGAATCGTCGCCGCGGTCATTGCGCCTATGGACATAAGCCCTTCCAGCGCTATATTTACCACGCCGGTGCGCTCGCAGATGAGCCCGCCCGTAGCGGCAATCAGGATCGGGGCGGTAATCATCAAGATTGAAGGAAGCATGTCGAGGAGAATCGTCATTCCGTTGCCTCCGCTGTGTTGTGGAGGCTGTCGCCGTTCAGTTTTTCGCGGGCTAAAAGCGCGGATTTCGCCCGCCACTCCATGAAAAGTTTTACGCCCGCTCGCAGGCTTATGAAAATAACCACCAATCCTATAATGATGGACGTGATTTCTTTGGGGATTTGGCGGGACTGCATCAGAGGTTGAGCGGACTTGAGCATACCGAACAAAAGCCCGGACAGCGCCGTGCCAAACGCCGTACTGTTCCCCACGAGAGCTACCGCAATGCCGTCAAAACCGTAGCCTTCTTGGACGGATAAGATACGTCCGTAAGAAAACGCGCCAAGTGAAACCACCGCGCCGGCAAGCCCCGCAAAAGCGCCGGCAATAGCCATAGACGCCGTTATATTGACATGCACATTGACGCCCCCATAGCGGGCGGCGTCCTTATTAAGCCCCGTCGCCCTCAGCGAATAGCCGAAAACGGTCTTGTCCATGATGACCATATAGAGCAGCGCCGCCGCTATGGTGAGGTACAGCCCGTAGTTCAGCCGCGACCCATTGGTGATCGACTCAAGAAAAGGGCTTGTCAACCGCGCTGTTTCGGGAAAATTCGGCGTCCTATAGGTATTCGCGCCCGGAACCTGCATCGTAACGTACCGGGCGGCGTAAAACGCGATGTAATTCATCATAATGGTAGAAACCACCTCGGATACGGAGAACTGCGCCTTGAGAAAGCCCGAAATGCCGCCCCATACCGCGCCGGCGGCGGCGGCGGCAAGACAGGCGAAAACCCAATGCAGAACCGGTACCGGCGGACCGAAAAGCGCCGCAAGCTGGGCTGCTGTCAGTCCCGCCATATACTGCCCCTCGGCGCCGATGTTGAATAGACCGGTCTTCGCGGCGAAACCCATAGCAAACCCGCACAGGATCAGCGGTAACGAGGCGACAATCCATTCGCCGCTATAGCGCGCGTTGTGAACGCCGCGCCCAATGTCCCAGCCCGTTACCACCTGTACGATGGCGGAATACATACCCGCCGGATTCCGCCCCGCCGCCAGCATCAGCGCCGTAGCGGCAAGAAAGCCAAGCACCACCACCGACGCCGATATCACGGCGTCCGAACCGGTAAAAACCTCAAGAATATTCCCCTTGTTAATCATAAGGGATTTCTTTCTTTTCATGTTCTCTCCACTACCGTCATATTCATTAGACGTCTCATTTCAGCATAAGAACGGTTCATTTTATAAAAAGGGCGTTTCATTTGTCAACATGGTCAGAAAAGGAGGGGAGCGCCCTTGCGGGAAGGGACGGATGTATGCCTATGCAGCCTTATCATAAGGAATAACACGGTAAAAGAATGCCCGCCCCGCTTCTTGGCGGCAGGCGCTTCGTAGTATGTATTGCTAGGCGTAACAAAGAAAGCGTTAAGGAGTGTGGGACATTCCACATTCGCTTAACGGGACTGTTTACGCGCAGACCTGCTTTGCGGGTCTGACAAGGCTAAAGCTTCTCGTCCTGTGCATTTGCAGCCATACAACTCCGCATTTTACTTGACACATGGCTTGACATTTGCTGGTATAAATGCTAGTGTAAGAAAAGCCCATGTTAGATATGGGACAAAACATTTTTGGAGGAAAAATAAATGGCGAAGAAAATACCTGATTCCGTGTGTTTAGAAAACTATAGAAAATTGTGTGAATTATTCAAAAAGGTTATTCCCAATTCAGAACGTTATTCTGTGGTTTATGGTTGTGGCGTTGATGTTGGAATGATGGATTTTGTGGTTGTTCGCACAACAACGTATGTGTATTCAAATTATGCTATTGGCTATGATGCCACCGCAAATGAGATTGTGATTCTTCCTGTTGATAGAGATATTGAACATTATGGGAAAGCATATTTTCTAAAAAAGGCGGAAATAGAGAAAGCGTCCCAAAATTGGATGTCAAAAGAGATAACCATCCAACATAAACAATTTCCAAAAAAATATATACAATTTGTTGTTTCGGAATATATAAATGAAGATGAGGATG
>JAISMJ010000090.1 GCA_031276815.1 Treponema sp. | reverse complement strand
ATACCCCGCCCCTTGGGGCGTGAACCTGGGGGTGCGGGGGATTTGTTCCCCCGCATACGCAAATATTTCAAGGAGAAATCTTCAATACCCCGCTGCTTGCGGCGGGGATTCTTTATTGTATATTGTATTCCATACAATAGTTTTAGAGCATTACTGTATTCTCCATTTTCGTCATTTGGGTTTCCTCTTCCCTCGACAGCGACAAAAATTATTTCAGGAACTTCAATTATCATAGGTTGATTTTTTGGTGAATACAATTCCTTATATTCTTTCTTATAATCCAATACGCTTACCATTGTTTCTTCCTTTAGGTAAATATATTGTCTCATTATATTATACCGTCATTATTTATGCAATATGTTTTTTACATATTTTGCAAAAAATTTGGCGGGTATTTCGTATAACTTTTGATTATAGCTGTTTACAACCGCATTGAACTCTGCTTCAAGCTTTTCATTTCTTTGACGTATCTTTTCTATTTCTAATAACACACGATTATCAGAATGTCTTTCAAGAAGATGTTGTAAATTCTTGCTTTCTGATTCAGCCATTTTCCCCAACATTCTTGTATCTTTTTCTAACACCACATTAAATTCAAATGTATTTTTATCTGTTCCGTAAAACTCTTTAATCTTAAACGGCAGTAAACGCAGTTTTGTCATGTTGTAGACTATCAACAAGAAACTTTCCGGCGTAAAAACACTAAAATGTACATCAAAATATTCTCCTTTTAACGCCCGTTCGTAACATGATACCCCATTTTCAAATGTCTCTGTGTTCTCCGGAATATTCTCATAATCAGTTGGATTTTTCCACCAAAACACAGGATCATTGTTCATTGAAAAAAAAGAAATGTAATCTAAAACACGTAACGGATTGTTCTTTATTCCCCGTTTATAAATATCATAACACTCCGCAAACGACGCCGGCATCCGGTAATGATCAAAGCAATACCTTTTATCAGGTATTGTTAAACATAACTTCCCGCCGTCCTTTAAAACAGTTGATATATCATTGAAAAAATGTATCAATTCCGGCACATGTTCTATTACATGACTCATAAGGACATACTCAAACGGCTCAACATGTTTTAAGCTCTCGCTATACGAATTGACTATAACGTAATCTATATCAACAATTTTGCTTGTATCGACAGCATCGTCATTGGCATAAAGCTTCTTTACATCTTCTGTTGAACGTATATCCGCGTAATAAACAGCGCGAGCGCCGTTTCCTTTTTGTACCATAGGATTGGTTAAAGGACCAATCTCTAAAATTCTTTTCTGTCTGTCAAGCGCGGTTAAATATGGTCTAAACATAAGGGTAACTCCTTATGTTTACCTTCGCGTACGCTTCATGTTCACTCGTCCGCACAGGCAAACCTGACGTCCGGTTGTGTACATGAGAGATTGCGCCCTGTAAGTGAGACGCCGTTACGCAGGCAAAAGATATCGCAGTAGAATAATCTAACGCAAGACAGACAGCGGGGGGGGGGGGGGATAAGACTAGAACTAACCGGATGATAATTCATGTTCATGTTATTTATTACACTCCTTTTTGGATTTTAAGACGTTAAGAGAAGTATATAGTTTCTATGGTATATTGTCAATACCAATGCTCTTTTTCCGTATAGTAAACAAACGATCCCGCTTATGGTATGCCGGCATAACAGCCCTATGTATGTCGACCTAAATCGCTTATGTACGCCGGCATAAATCGCCGGTTTATGCTGACCTAAATCGCTTATTTATGCTGGCATAAATCGACAGTTTATGTTGACCTAGTCAGTGGCGGAACTTCATATAAACACGATTTCCGTCTCAATCTCAAAGCCCGTACTTTTTCTTACCCTGTTGGTAATGTCGTCAACAAGAAAGCGAATGTCCGACGCGGTCGCGTTGCCGGTGTTGATGATGATGTTTCCGTGAAAGGGCGCCACCATAGCGCCGCCGCGGGAATGACCGCGCAGTCCAAGCTCATCTATAATTTTGCCGGTTGGAGAACCAAAGGCAGGGTTGTTTTTGAACACGGAACCCGCGGAAGGAAAGCGGTACTGTCCCTTGTTTTCACGATCAGCGCGATGCGCTTCCATATCCGCGTACAGGGCGTCTTTTCCTTTCTTGTCCAGCGCAAATTCCGCGTCTACTATTAACGCCTTTTTGTTTTGAAACGGGCTTCTCTTGTACCCCCACTGCTCCGCGAGAAAGGGAATCGAAACTCGGTTGAGACCTTCATCAATACTAGTAACCGATACAAGACGGTCGCTTATTGACTGCCCATAGCAGCGGGCATTCATGTACACTGCGCCGCCTATGGTTCCGGGCATACCCGCGAGGAATTCAAGCCCGCCATATCCAAGGGTGAGAAGCGCGCCCATCACATCATACGCGGCTTCCCTATCCGGCGCGCCAAAACTGGTTCGCGCGCGCGACTCGGCGGCGGCGTCAATCAGCGTGCCAGCGCGGAACACGATCCGCCCGCTTTCCCTGTCAAAGGCTTCTATGCCGTTCCAGCCGCCCGTATCAAGCACGACGCCGGGAAAGCCCTCATCGCTGAAAACGACATTCGCCCCCCGTCCCAAAACGCAGACCGGTGCGCCCCGATCCGCCGCGCGCTGAAAAACCGCGGCGATAGCCTCCGCGCCGTCCCGCTGATCAGGACGCGCCCACAGAGCGGCTGCGCCGCCCACACGGAAGGTGGTGTGGTTTGCAAGCGGTTCTTGCCTGCCGGATGCGTGAGCCGGTATGTTGCTATTTTTCAGCAATTCCTCTATAGTATCCATATCAGCAGTATAGCATATATTCATTGCGTTATAATGCGAAGAGGAGAAAGAAGGACTATGCTTTTATACAATACGCTTGGACGCGACATACAGGAGTTTACGCCGGTAACGGCGGGGAAGGTAGGGTTTTACGGATGCGGGCCCACCGTGTACAACTACGCGCATATCGGCAATCTCCGCGCGTATGTAACGCATGACCTCTTGATACGCGCCCTACGGTATGCTGGCTATGAGGTGAAGCATGTTATGAATATTACGGATGTGGGTCATCTTTCAGGCGATAATGACGAAGGCGATGATAAAATGATCAGGAGCGCGGCTGAACGGGGCAAAAGCGTACTCGAAGTCGCCGCGTTTTACACGGAGGCGTTTTTCACCGATATAGACCGGCTCAATATCCGGCGTCCCGATGTGGTATGCAGGGCGACCGAACATATCGGCGATATGATCGCCCTCATCACGCGGATCGAAGCGAATGGGTTTACTTATTCCGCGGGCGGCAACCTCTATTTCGACATCACGAAATTTCCGGCGTATGGAGAGATGGCGCGTCTCCGCCTTGACGGGCAGAAAGCCGGCGCGCGGACAGACGTTGACAAACATAAACGCAATCCGCACGACTTTGTCCTGTGGTTCACCAAGAGCAAATTCGAGAATCAGGCGCTTATGTGGGACAGTCCTTGGGGACGCGGGTATCCGGGCTGGCACATTGAATGTTCAGCCATGAGCACTAAGTACCTCGGCGAGCAGTTCGACATACACGCGGGCGGCGTTGACCATATCGCGATCCACCATACCAACGAGATAGCCCAGAGCGAAGCCGCAACCGGAAAACATCCGTGGGTGAAATTTTGGGTTCACAATGAATTCCTCGTGCTTGATCACGGCAAGATGAGCAAGTCAACAGGCGGAGTCATTACGCTGCAAACGCTGATTGACGCGGGCTATGATCCGCTTGATTACCGCTACTTCCTTTTGAGCGGGCATTATCGCACCCAGTTGCAGTTTTCCTACGAAGCGCTTGACGGCGCAAGAAACGCCCGCAAGACGATTGCGGACCGCCTCACGGCTTTGTCCGGTAAGGCTGCCGGAACGCCGGCGCGAGTTACTCATAAGAAAGCCGCCGTGCGCCTCGCCGCGTTCAAAGCCGCAATAGAAACCGATCTCGCAACGCCCCGCGCCTTGGCTGAACTCTGGGGGCTGCTCAAAGATACGGACATTCCAGAGGCGGAGACGCTTGCGGCGGTTTTCTCTATGGACGAAGCGCTTGGACTGAAATTGAAAGACGCGGTAAAAAAAGAAGCGCCTTCCGTAGACGGCGCATACATTGAACGCTGCATTGCCGAGCGTAACGCGGCGAAAAAGGCGAAAGACTTTGCGAAAGCCGACGCTATCCGCGCCGATTTGAAGGCGCTCGGTATCATACTGGAAGACGGTCCAGCCGGAACCACATGGCGCAGCGCAGGGTACTGATCTGCGGACGATTAGCCGCGCCGATATAACCGGCGCGGCTAGCGGTTTTTGAATAGAAACGCATCGCTTTCGCAATTATGGCTGCGCGTTATGGCATGACCCATAAGCGGATACCGTCTCAATGAGCGCATCGTTATCCGTCTTATTTCTTACCGCAAGCCGTATGTACGAGCCGTCCGGTATGCCTTTTTTCCCCGACAGGTCTTTAATAAAGATGTTTTTATCAAGCAAATATTCCGCTAATTCTTTTGCCGAAGTATGTTTTATTTTACATAAGACATAATTCGCTTGAGAGGGATAAACACACAAAAGCCCTGTTTGCTTGAGCTTTTCTTCAAAGCGCGATCTTTCTAGCGCGATTGCTTTACAGGAATATTCATAATCTTTTTGATACTTTCCTATGATTTGCAAAAAATACTCGGCAAATGAATTAATATTCCAGATAGAGAATTTCTTTCTCATTGCTTGCACAACGCTTTTATCGCCGCATGCTAAGATACCAAGCCTTATTCCGGGAATACCGTAGCTTTTACTCAGACTCTTTATGAGAATAAGAAAAGGATAGGCGTCAAGAATTTCCTGTTTTAAGAGCGAAGGCTCTTTTTCACTATCAGAAAAATCAATAAACGACTCGTCAAGGATCAGCCGCTTGTAAACGTATCCGGAATCGTGTTCATGTACTTCATTCAGCTTTTTTATTTTTTCCAGCGCCTCAATAATTCCTGATTTTGGAATATAATTTCCGGAAGGATTGTCAGGGTTTATTAAAAGCATAGTATCGCAGGAATCCGCAAAGTTAAGAAGGTCGTCCTTTGTATAGGCGAAGTTTTCCGGCACAAAAGGAATTATGTTGTTTTTTGAAAGACTTTCAGGATATTCATTAAAGGTAGGGTATATAACGCCGACGCTGCCTTCTAATTCAAGAGCGCGTATAATTTCAGCCGCTCCGTTTCCCGTAATAATATGATCTTCATCTATGGTATATAACTTTCCCGCAAGCATATTTTCCGTGTTCAGACCGGAAGGATAAGAAGAAATAAGCGCCTTAAAATACGCCTTCATTTCATCCAGCATTTTCGATGAAGGAAAATACGGATTTACAAGATAACAAAAATCTATAAGCCTGGGAAAGCGCCAGTAGCCGCCGTAACATTTTTGTATACGCGCCAGCTTTTCAGGCATGCCGCTGAAAATTATTTCAGCTATGTTTTTATCCTGTACATCGTCTATTTCATACCATTTATGATTATTCAATATAAATGCCGTTAATTCGTTTTTATCAAGCGTGCTTATTACGCGCAAAACTTCCTCGTAATATTCGTTGTTTCCCATTGCTTGCAAATAAGCTTCCATAAAGGGAATATAGGTTTTCCGCAGAAACTCCTTTGAGAATTTATAGATATTAACCGTCTTGTAATATGTTTCTTTTTCAGTGTAATCAAAAAATCTTTTCGGAATGAAATTAGCTATTAGCGTATCTTTAAGCTGTACTACGGTACCATCCATCCACGATTCATAACGCGCAACTGCAACGACAGCGGGGGGGGGGGGGGGATCGGATTGGTACACGCAAGTATATCGGTAATAACGCGTTCCTCAAAAATGAGGTCGCTTTCCAGAAGCAGAACATCGTCCTGTACAAGGAGTTCTTTCGTAAGATAGAGCGAATAAATGTTGTTTGTTTTATTATAAACAACATTTGAAATATAGCGTATATGTATATTCTTATAATGGTTTCCAAGAAAAGAAATCAGATGTTCTTTTTTATAACCCACCACAATAGTACATTCCCGAATACCGGCGTTGTTAATAGCGTCCAATGCGCGTTCAATCAAAGTTTTCCCATTAATTGAAAGCATACATTTTGTATTATGCGCCGTGTATTTACCAAGTCTGCTGCCCATACCCGCAGCAAGAATTATTGTTTGCATATATACTCCTATTGAGAAGCCAACGGAAACATTGACTCCATTAAGCCTTTCCTGTACAGTCTTTGGATCGCTGTATCTGTTTAAGTGAACCGGTTATTATCATAATTTTTGAATCAGAGTACGTCAAGAGTTCATAACACGCCTGAAAGACGAACATAAAAGACATGTTCCGATATAGACGCTCATCGTGTACGCCACGCGTCCGCGCACGGCTGCGAATCTATGTCGGCATACTCGCGATTAAGGCGGCAAGCATAGAACAAATATGATTTTTGTACGGACGGCATGACAATAGGTAATCATACCACTTGCAAAATAGAATAAAACGGGGTATACTCATACTACTTTATTTTTGGAGGTTTCGATGAAAAAACTTTTTTTTGTTATTTTGACAAGCATGGCTTTTGTGGTACTGCCGCTTTTCGCACAAGATGATCAGGAATCCGATAGTAACGGTTTCTATTATGTAAAAGTTCCTATTACAAAGATATACCCTTACTCAAAAGGGTATGTTGTTACTTATAATGTAGGAACTTACGGAACTGAGCTGGATACGGTGTACCTTCCGGCTTCATGGTTCTCTGCTAAAGAAAGTAAGGGTTTTATTATTAATCTGGAAAGAACTCCCATAGTTCCGAATGTTACGGTCTACTACCAGAATGGAGCGTTCGATCATGTAAAGCTGTATGTGCGAGAAAACCGCAGCGATCCTATATGGGGATATATGCCCTTGTGGACAAATATTGATGACCGCTTCGAGAATGTAACGGATGTTCCGCTCAAATTCGGTAAGCAAGAGTAAGCAGGTACGGTAAGTTAGTAATTCATTACTGACTTACCTTTATATAAGGTTGTAATGTCTATACTGATTCCTCAAAACTTACTTAATTTTATCAATGATCATAAAAAATTTATTATAGCCGGACATAAAGAGCCGGATGGCGATTGTGTCGGAAGCCAGCTTGCATTAGCATCGGTCATAAAACGGCTTGGCAAAGAGATAGTTGTTTGTTCGGCTGGTCCTTTTAAGCGTACCGAAATTTCCGTGTATAAAGATCGTTTTATAAGTGCCATAGGAGAAAGAGAACGGCAAGATGCGGCAGTCATTGTTGTGGATTGTCTTTCCGTGAGCCGTACCGGCGATGTGGAAGAGAGCCTTAAAGGATTGCCCATCGCTGTTATCGATCATCACGAGGGGAGAGACCATTGCGCCGGTACACGCGAAAATCCCTTGTTTATTGAGCCAAACGCTCCATCTACTACCTGCCTGATCTTAACTTTAATTGAAGCGATGGGGTTTACTCCAACGGAAGAAGAAGCGAAGCTCCTATTTTTCGGGCTTTGTACAGATACGGGTTTCTTTCGTCATGTTGACTCAACGGGATCTGAAACGTTTGCGTATGCATCTCGTCTCATAAACGGAGGAGCGAGTCCAAAAGAAGCCTTCCGTCTTATAAATGGCGGTAAAACTCTTGCCGCACGGCAGTTGTTGGGCATCCTTTTAGCCCGTTCTCAATCGTACTTTGATGGAAAACTCATTATTACTACAGAAGAATATCATGAAACGCAGCATTTTGGACTTGAAAGCAGAGATTCAGATAGCCTGTACCAGCTTTTGCAGACAATACATGGAGTAGAAGCTATCGTGGTTATCAGGCAGGAAACACCGGCGCATTGCAGCGTTGGACTGCGTTCACAGGATAAGATCAATGTCTCAAAGATAGCCGCGGCTTTTGGCGGCGGCGGACACAAGAACGCCGCCGGCTTGAGCATAAAGGGAACCATTGAAACCGTCCGAGCGAAACTAGTAGCCGCATTTGAGCAGTTCTTTTAATAGATTATGGGCGTGGAGCCACGCATGAATCGGTCCGGCGGTTCCCAGTATTACATCACATCCAGAAACGGTATGCCTATAAGCTGGAGGGCATCTTTCAGTACGAAAAGAACCGCTTTACTTAACGCAAGCCGTGCGGCGGCAAGATCGGGATGTTCAGCATTTAAGATGGGGCAGTCGTGGTAGAACCTGCTGAAAGCCTTTGAAAGCGAGTACAAATAACCCGCCACGATAGAACTGTCCATTTTATCGGCGGCCTCGGCTACCGTGTTGTTGTAGTCAAAGAGAGTTTTGATGACATCCCACTCGGCGTCTCCTGAAAGCAGTTCTGGTTGTACCGCTGGTATAGCATCCGACGCCTGCGATAATGATGCTTTACGGAGCATTGACGAAATACGCGCGCCCATATATTGGAGATAAGGACCCGTGTTCCCATTAAAGGAAAGTGATTCTTTCGGATTAAAGAGCATATCTTTCGCGGCGCTTACTTGCAAAAGGTAATAGTGCAAAGCGCCCAAGGCTACTTTTTCCGCTATTTCTTCAGGATTACCGACTGCATCTTCCCGTTCCTTCGATTTTATTTCTTGGAGCGCCATTTCTTTCAGGCTGTCAAGAAGGTCGTCTGCATCAACAACCGTGCCTTCGCGGCTTTTCATCTTGCCTTCCGGCAGATTCACCATACCGTAGCTCAAGTGGTACAGGTTTTTCGCCCATTCGTAGCCGAGTTTATCCAAAATACTGAAAAGCGCCTTGAAATGGTATCGCTGCTCCGATCCCACCACATAGATAAGCCGGTCAAAAGCCCAGTCTTCATATCTGAAAATTGCGGTGCCAATATCTTGAGTGATGTAAATAGACGTACCATCCTTACGCAGAAGCACTTTTTTGTCGAGCCCTTCTGCGGAAAGATCGATCATAACCGCCCCGTCATCGGATCTGTAAAAGATACCCTTCTCCAGTCCTTTCAAAATTTCGGCTCTGCCGAGCAGATAGGTCTCACTTTCAAAGTAGTACGCATCAAAGGAAACGCCGGTACGTTTGTACGTCTCTTTCATGCCGTTAATAGCCCATTCGTTCATCTTTTTCCACAGAGCCGTTACGTTCTCATCGCCTCTTTCCCATTTGCGTAGCATTTCCTGCGCCTTTTCCTCAACGACTGGGTCTTCCTTGCTCATCCGATTGAAGTGTACGTACCATTGTCCCACAAAGTGATCGCTTTTAATGCCTTCATTTTCCGGAGTTTTGCCTTCACCATACAGGTGATATGCAAGCATGGATTTGCAGATATGCACGCCGCGGTCGTTGATGATACACACCTTACGGACTTCCGCGCCGCACGCCGCCAAAATGCGGGAAATACTCTCCCCCAGGATGTCATTGCGTAAATGCCCCAAATGCAGGGGTTTATTGGTATTAGGGCTGGAAAACTCCACCATGATGCGCTTGCCTTTAAGTGTATCGGGTCTGCCTAATCTTCCTTGTTTGCCCAGAACCACCTCTTTGAGCAGTTCACCTGCAATTTCAGCACGATTAAGGAATATGTTCACGTAGGGTCCCATACCTTTAGCAGCGCCGGTATCGGTATCAAGTTTCGCAAGCACAGCCTGCGCTATCTGCGACGGACCTTTATGCAGGATTTTTGCATACGCAAACATGGGGAAACCAAGATCACCCATATCGGATTGAGGTGGAATTTCCGCAACTATATCGGAAGTAGCGACTGTTTTCGTTACGCCATTCTCATCAAGCAGCGCATTGAGCGCATCCGCAAGTTTTTGTTTCCATATTTCTTTATAGTGAACGAACATGATCGCTCCTTCCTATCACCGCCATCATTTTTGTAAAATCTTTTCCTTCCCGGCGAAAAGAACCGAGTCGTTCATCAGTGAATGTACAGTTTTTACAGTACGCAATGTTCCGTACGCCAGCATTTGCCAAAAGCGCCGCATTTGCCGCCTGCAAATCAAGACAATCGCCGTTCACCACATTACCGAGCGGATATTCGGCGGGCATCCTTCGCGCTACGCTGCCGAATTGCGCTTCAAAAATACGTCGCCGCTCCCCATCAACGTGGTAGCAATCCCCGCATATACAGGGACCGAGTACCGCGCATACCGTTTCAGGGTGCGTTTCTACTTTCATGCTTTTAAGCGCATTTAACACGATACCGGTTCCTTTCCATCCGGAATGAACAACGCCTAAAGCGCCGGTCTTCGTATCAAATATATACGCTGGAAGACAATCCGCAACGGTAACAGCAAGATATACAGATGAGTCGTATTCTGCGCTAGTTACAAGTCCATCTGCATCGTACAAGATTTCGGAGGAAGAGTTTTCATCAATAACGGCAACCGTTTGCGAGTGGGTTTGAGAACAGGCGTATGTCTTTGCAGGATCGACGCCGTTTTTCTTCAGGAAGGCGCATCTGCGCCCGGTTTCCTGCACGTCCATATTACCAGCGCTCCGGGTGGAAAGCAAGCAAGAAATACCGGAAAGCGGTTTTCCTTCAAAGAAAAATGAGAAAGTAAACATATCATCATATATATTAGCAAGAGAAAATGAGTATAAAACAGTAGCCATTGCTTTTTCCTTATCTCAAGCCCAATGTTCCAATATTATCAAGAATGTATAAAGCTTGCCGCAAACTTTGTATAGCATCGGTGATACTATTAAAGAAAGTAGTTCCTTTTGGTGTAAAGGCAACTGGCGCTCCGCTTGGGTTATTCACAGCTACACTTAAAAGTGTAGCTGTCGGCGGTTTCCCAATGAATTTGTGTATATTGGAGATCATGTCATTTTTATCGTCAGGAGCTTTCTTTGCAATGCCTTGTAACACAATAAGCATATTTTCAAGTCCCTTTCTTGCCTTTGTTAAGATAACATTTGCCGATTCATTTGCTGTTTCAAGTACTGACTGTACTTTGCGCCGTCTACTCGTAAGCGACATATCCGACTGGGCAATGACATATTGTTTTCCAATTTCTCCAGTTGGTGCAATTTCCATATCAAACCGTTTAATATCCTCGTCGAGTTTCATAAGGTCATTGTAACTTTCCGTAAATAACGTCCTATTTTCCCGCTTGGTGAATTCCCCTTCGAGCAAGATGGGGCGAAGTACTTTATTTATATCGACAACAAAAATAATCGAATAAAAGGTCAAAAGGAATGAAAGTTCGTAACTCAGTCGTATCGGCATCCCGCTCGGGTTGGTCTCGGATTCTGCATACTCTAATGTTTTGAGTGGCGTTCCCTTCAAGAACGAGCGGAAAGACTCAAACAGTTCCCGTTGACGCTTTGTTCGTATATACTCATCAAACAATAGTTCTATGTGTTGTTTCCAATAGTCGCGGTACACCGTAAACCAGTCTTCGCCACCACTAATTGATGATGGGTTGAAAGCGGTATTCCGGTTTGCCACCCTGAGTATCAGGGTTAAGAGAACTGTTTTGTTGAATTCGCGGATAGCCGCCAGAGAATTTTCTGCTGTAAGTAGGAGGTTTTTACTTTCATTTTGTATGTCGATCTCTTCGTTTTCCGCCTGTTCCTGTAAGACAAAGACAAATAATGATTCAAGCAAGGCTATTGATGGAGGAGTTCTAAGAGAATAAAGGATATTGTTCAGTGTTGCAAGCTGATCTCTTACTACGCTTACGGAACAGGTCATGCCTCCTGAAGCCGAATCATTTGCAAAAGCATAGAGAACTCGATCAAAGAGAAAAAAAGATAACTCTTTAAGACAACTCAATACACGGGCATGCTGGTACATCGTATTTCGCTGATCTTCATTGATAGCCGCAAAAGCATCTTCCATTAAACCCATGGCTACCTGTTTGAGTTCCGACTCATTTTTTTCAGGATATTTTGAGGAAAGCTCCAAAGGCACTATTTCTTCTTCCAATCTTTTATGTACCGCGCTCATCTCTAAAGATCCAAGGAATGCGTAAAAAGCGCCCCTATCCTTGTTGAGGCTCACGTCAAAAGCATCTTTGAAAAACCTCACGCTATCTTTGAGGTCTACAAACGCTTTATGGAAAAGTGGAAGCAGCAAGAGGTACCGGTAGTTGAAATATCCGGGAAATTTGGTTTCTATCTCTTGCCCTATTCTTGAAATCATCCACTCTTCATATACTTTTATCGGCGATTTGCCTTTGAGAAAGCTGATTATAAGTAGAATAAAATGCTTATACCATGGTAATTTTTGATATTGTGAGTCTATTGTTGTAGATTGAGACTCAACACTATTCTCATAGAGAGGCTCATGGGAGAGGTTTGATTGACCTACAAGTTTCTTCAGAAGATCATTCCGTTCCTCTACGGATAATTCAGAAACCAACTTGTTAAATTTCTTATTTTCTATCATAATTTTACTATAAGCTCTCATTATATTATAGTCAAGAGAGTTTTACATGCTTTTCATCTGGATAAGGTATCATCAATAAAATTACTGGCGCTGAAAACGGTTTTCCTTGAGAGAATTTAGCCCCTAGGAGAATCGAACTCCTCTTTTAAGATTGAGAATCTCATGTCCTAACCGATAGACGAAGGGGCCGTTTTAACACTGTTGGAAGTAATTTTGAATGTGTAACCGTAAAATTTTAACTTCCACAGGTTTACATTACTAAAAACCATAGGAAAGATTTGAACCTACAAGCTTATGCAGAGTCTCTATAACTCGAAGCAAGGAACTCATTATGTAGCATATAATTAATGATAGCTACTTTAATTACCCGCAGTTTCAATGTATCTATATTGTCTTTATCCTGCTAAACCGTTTATATATATATACGATAAGTGTATGTTTTGTCAATAAGGGGAAGCAACAAATTTATGAAAAATCTGTTATTCAGAACTTTTATGATGGAATAGTAACATTGAAGAAGAACCCGTTCGTGGCATCGTCATCTTCGGTTAATGATAGCCAATTCTCATAATATATATCTGGGTAAGGACGGGCTTACAAGGGCGGGTGCTGGCGGAAATTTATCAGATGCTAAAAAATAAGGTATGTTACAAAAATCACTTGATTTTATCATAGGCGAGGCGGCAGTATCAAAATATAGAAGGAATATTTCGCCGATTAAAGATGTTCAAGAGAATAGGCGCCCGCTATGATAAACTCGGCATAATGTTTTCCACCTTTATCTATCTTACTTTATGCCTTATCCTTGTTTGGTCCTTGCTTCTTCCTTGTGTGTACACTACCTAACAGTGATGAGTACGTACCGTCTTGCGCTGAATTCTGCTTCTTGATATAATAATTCTTTATGAAACGAAGACTTATTACATCGGCTCTTCCATACGTGAACAATGTACCCCACTTGGGCAACCTGATACAGGTTTTATCGGCGGACGCTTTCGCTCGTTTTTGCAGGCTGCGGGGCTACGATACGCTGTATATCTGCGGCACGGACGAGTACGGTACCGCTACGGAAACCCGCGCCGCCGAAGAAGGCATAGAGCCGCGCGCCTTGTGCGACCGCTTCCATGCCGTTCATGCGGCGATTTACCGGTGGTTCAATATCGCTTTTGATAGTTTCGGGCGCACATCAACGCCTATTCAAACCGATATCGTGCAGGATATTTTTAAGAAACTGGATGCCAACGGGTATATTGTGGAACGCTCTATTGAGCAACTTTACTGCGAAAGCTGCGGGCGCTTCCTTGCCGACCGCTACGTGCGCGGCGTATGCCCGCACTGCGGCTATGAAGGGGCGCGCGGCGATCAGTGCGAATCATGCGGGAAACTCCTCGATCCTACGGAACTCAAAAACCCGCGCTGTTCAACGTGTGGCGCGGTTCCTGTGGCGCGGAAGACGAACCATCTGTATATAGACCTGCCTACCATAAAAGACAAGCTCGAAGCGTGGATACGTACCGCCTCGGAAAAAGGTTTTTGGGCGCATAATGCGGTCGCCATGACCCATGCGTGGATACGCGACGGGCTTAAAGAGCGCGCCATTACCCGCGATTTGAAATGGGGTATTCCCGTACCGAAGGACGGATATGAACACAAGGTCTTCTATGTGTGGTTTGACGCGCCTATCGGTTACATTTCCATTACCGGCAGTCATGCGGCGGAGAAGGGAGAGGATTGGAGGCACTTTGTCAATGACTGGTGGAAAAATCCCGATAATGTAGAGCTTTTCCAGTTTATCGGCAAGGATAATATCCCGTTTCATACGGTTGTTTTCCCGTCAAGCCTTCTCGGTTCAGGCGATACATGGACCATGCTCCACCACATGAGCAGCACGGAGTACCTCAACTACGAGAGCGGCAAATTCTCCAAGTCCGAAGGGCGGGGGGTTTTCGGCACGGATGTTATGGAAACCGGTATTCCCGCGGACGTATGGCGTTTCTACATATTTTACAACAGACCCGAAAAGGCTGATTCTCTTTTCACATGGAAAGATTTTCAGGAAAAGGTAAACGGCGAACTTATCGGCAATCTGGGCAACTTGGTAAATCGCGTCCTCACGTTTGTAACTCGTTACTATGACGGCGTGATACCGGACGGCGCTGAAAACGCGGAATTCTGGAAGACGGTGAGAAACTATGAAACCGGCATTGCGGAAAAATTAGAACGCGCCGACCTCCGGGACGCTTTTCATGGCATCTTTGAACTGTGCGCGTATGCGAACAAGGCGTTTCAGGATGGGGAGCCGTGGAAGAAACGCACGACGGATCCGGCGGCGGCAGCGGCGCTTATCAGGGATCTCTGTTTCGCGGCGCGTGACATTGCCGTGCTTATTGCGCCGTATATGCCCCAGTCGGCTGAAAAACTGGCATCCTTTTTTGGCTTAACCCTTCGCCCCGGCGCGGAAGTCGCGCTTTCATGGAACGATCTCGGGGCGCTGTCGGGCATACGCCGCGTGGTAACGTCCGAAGTGCTGTTCTCCAAGCTGGAAGACGATGCGATTGAACGCCTGCGGCAAAAGTATTCAGGAACGCAGAAAGAGCGGCGAGAGACGGAGCATGAGGCGGAAGACGGGAAGGATATGCGTAAAACCGAAGCGGTACAAGCAGCCGTGAACGAAGGCGGCAGCCCCGCGGTTGTCAACCATACATTTGCCGAATTAGACCTCCGCGTGGCGGAAATCGTTAAGATCGAGCGCCACCCCAAGGCGGATAAACTCTATATCGAAACCCTTGATATTGCGGGCGAGGAACGGCTCATCGTTTCGGGGCTGGTGCCTTTCTATACGGAAGAAGAACTCCTCAACAAGCGCATCATCATTGTCTATAACCTGAAACCGGCAAAGCTGCGGGGCGTTGAGAGCCGGGGTATGCTGCTTGCGGCGTCTGCAAGGGACGCTGACGGCAAGGAAATTGTCGAGGCGCTGGATGCGGGAGATGCGCCCGCCGGCACGAGGATAGCGCTTGCCGGCGCGGAATGCGCCGCCGCGCCTGCGGAAATCACCATTGATGACTTTTTAGCAGTACCCATTACCGTACAAGATCAGGCGGTTATGGCTGAAGATAAGAAGCTCTGCGCCGCCGGCAAACCCATAACGACAAAGGTCGTCCGCAATGGCGAAGTACATTAGCCGGCTCGTAAGCGTTATACCCGCAGATTTATCCTGCTGCAATACTGCGGAAACGTTTCTACAGTCCGGTTTCTGGGGCAGTTTCAAGGCGCGTTTCGGCTGGAACGCGCGGGGGTTTCTGGCGGATTGGGGCGAACTAGGGCAGACGCCGCTTCTGGTTATACGGCGGCGGCTTGCTCCGGGATGTTCCTTCGCGTATATTCCATGGGGACCGGAATTGCCGGAACAATTCCCCGCAGATGCCGAAGCGCGGAACTACGCGCTGGTTGAGCTTGCGGAGGCGCTCCGCTTCCTGCTTCCCAAAAGCACCGCCTTTGTCCGGTTCGATCCTCCTTGGTATTCCACCGGTATGCCTCCCGCCATGCAGAAACCCCTGCGCCGCGCGGGCGCTGATGTTCAGCCGCCCGATACGGTGCGTATCGATCTGACGGCTGACGAACAGGATATACTTTCCGCCATGAAGGGCAAGACGCGGTACAACATCAGACTTGCCGCAAAGAAAGGCGTTACCGTGAAAAGAGTCGATGAAGCGGGGATTTCCGGTTTTTATGCGCTGCTTAAAACTACGTCAAAAAGGGACGGCATAGCGGTTCACGGCATTGAATATTATAACACCCTGTTTTCGCATTGCAAAAGCTATGTTGACGCTGCCCTGTATCCTGATAATCAGCGGGGAAAACCGGAGTTAGGGTTGTACCTCGCGGAACATGAAGGCGCTATTCTTGCCGGTATCGTCGTGCTTTTCCGGGACAAAGACGCGGTATACCTGTACGGCGCATCTGCGGATCACAAGCGGAACCTCATGGCGCCCTATCTGCTCCAGTGGACCGCCATGTCCTACGCCAAGTCGAGGGGATGCGTCGCGTATGATCTGTTCGGCATACCGCCAACTGAAGACCCAAAGCACCCGATGTCCGGGCTTTACCGGTTCAAAACAGGCTTCGGCGGCACGGTCATCCATCGTCCGGGAAGCTGGGATTACGCATATAAACCGTTTATCAGAACACTGTTTATCATAGCGGAAACCGTGCGGAAAAAGATTTGGTCTCTAAAAAAAATGAAAAGAAAAGGATAGCCGTTCCAGAGGGCGCGTGTTCAGCGCTTCCTGATTATGCAGCCGGTTACGGGTATTGTTTCCCTCCCGTTCCCTCCATGCCGGTACATCGCGAACAAATACCCGCTGTTCCGGCTTTATGTCCTTTCTAAACGCAAGGTTATTGTTGTTTGCTCGCACACGTCTGATGGTCCAAAATATTGGATAGCGCCCGGATACACGTAACAGGTCTTAACCGCCCATGTTTCGCGTTCAGCGGCAAAGGCTTTGAATGGCTTGCCGTTAAGATCAACAAGGGCTTTCTTGATGACCGGTTTCTTGACGCCGTGCCGTTGTTCCATATTCATCATCATGGTAAGGGGAACGCCGCCCGCAACCCACTCTTGAGCCGGCGCGGCGAGGTTCTTGACGCAGGAAATGTAGCCGGTCAGTCCTGCCGCGATAAGAATAAACGCCGTATAGCCGAGAGAGTAACAATAATCCGCATCGAAATTGCTGGGCGCGGCGCACCTGCCTTCGTAGCCGAAGAAATGCCCGTAAGCGCCGAATCTGCCCGCATATTTCCCTTCAACTTCGAGCTGTTCCAACCGTTTCCCCACCATGCTGATAAGGAGTTTCTCCGTATCAATGCGGGACACCTGAACGTTCCCATGCGGATCGCGGTCAAGAAGGAGCTGTTCCGCTATGTCCGCGGGCAGGTTTTTGAGCAGCGTATACGACTGTTCTGAGAGATACCGGTCCAAGAAATAGAGCCGGTCAATAAATGAGTCCTTTTTGGCGAATTCCGTTCCGTATACCGCCATGGTATCGTTCAATTCTTCGATGAGTTTCTTCATTTCCGGAATAAACTCAACGACGCCTTCCGGAATAAGCGCGACGCCGAAGTTGTCCCCCCGCGCGGCGCGTTTCACCACAGAAGAAACGATGGTTTCCACCACCGCAGCCAGAGACTGCTTCTTGTGTTCGACTTCTTCGGAAATAAGGCAGACATTGGGATGCGTCTGAAGCGCGGCTTCAAGCGCAATGTGGCTCGCCGCCCGCCCCATGAGTTTGATGAAATGCCAATATTTCTTCGCGCTATTGGCGTCCCGCGCGATGTTGCCGATGAGTTCGCTGTAGGTTTTTACCGCAGTATCAAAGCCGAAACTTGTTTCTATATGCTCGTTCTTGAGATCGCCGTCAATCGTTTTTGGACATCCGATGACCTGAATATCCGCCCCCTGCTCTATGAAGTACTCGGCTAACAGCGCGGCGTTAGTGTTGGAATCATCGCCGCCAATGATGACGACCGCGTTAAGTCCCAGCTTTTTTGCGGTTTCAAGGCTTGCGGCGAAGTGTTCCGGCGTTTCTATCTTGGTTCTGCCGGAGCTTATAATGTCAAAGCCGCCCGTATTCCGGTATGCGTCGATACTATCACCGGTAATACGCAGCGTTTTGTTTTCGATAAGCCCTGAAGGACCCCCTAAAAAGCCGTACAGCGCGGACTCGCGGTTGCCTTTTTTAAGCCCGTCATACAGCCCCGCTATAACGTTATGCCCGCCCGGCGCTTGCCCGCCTGAAAGTATGACGCCAACCCGCAATTTTTTACCGGCTTTTTCATTTTTGCCCTTTTCACACACGGCCAGCGGTTTGCCATACGTGTTTCTGAAGTACAGTTTAAGGTCTCCCTGATCCCCTAGCGCTTCGGCGGGTTCTCCCAATGCTACCGCAATATGCTCAAGTTCTTCCGTCAGGCTAGCGGGAAGTTTTGGTTTATACGCATAACGCGCCTTTTGCAAGATTGAAATTTCCATTATTTACTCCTTCTGGTATTATCGCGCATCATCCTAGCAAAAAACAGGAAGAAATACAAGCTGAATCATCGCCGCTTTTATACTTGCATGGGGACCATTGCTAAAACCCGATATTCTCTTAATAAGAGAGAAAAGCGATTCGCTGCACGCCGCCGGCTCCCTGCGATGTGTAGCCGGCTTCACGCGACCCGTAGCCGGCTCCCTGCGATTCGTAGCCGGCTTCACGTGATCTGTAGTCGACTTCACGCAATCCGTAGTCGACTTCACGCGATTCGTAGTCGACTTCATGCTATCTGTAGTCGACTTCACGCTACTAGTAGTCGACTTCACGCGGCTCGTAGTCGACTTCACGCGGCTCGTAGTCGACTTCACGCGTCTCGTAGTCGACTTCACGCTATTCGTAGTCGACTTCATGTAATCCGTAGTCGACTTCACGCGACCCGTAGTCGACTTCATGCGACCCGTAGTCGACTTCACGCTGCTCGTAGTCGACTTCATACGACACGTAGTCGACTTCACGCGACTCGTAGTCGACTTCACGCGATATGAAGTCGGCTTCACGAGACTCGTAGTCGACTTCACGCTATCTGTAGCCGGCTTCACGCGATTCGTAGCCGGCTTCATGCGGTACGCTGCCTTCCTTTTGACGAAACCCTAGCGCATAAAGGTTTCCGCAAAGACAGGGGGTTCTTTTAATAAGAGTAATGAGAGGTTCTGGAGAGTAAGGGAGGCGCTCGCTAGATGGCGTGAATCGCTCTCTTATCATAGAGTATGACGCGGAAAAGACGCGGCGTTACACGCGCCTTGGTATGATGAGCCAACCGGCAAGCTTCCGTTACGTTTCGTAATGTACGGTACATACCGGCGGTTTTTGATGGGATTGTTACTAGTTCAGTGAAAATCTCCAAGCATGTTCAAAAAACTGCGGGAGGTCTAGCGCAAAACGGTTCTTTATTATAGAATAGAAACATATGTTTATGGAGCGATAAGAAAAAGGAGGAGCGGTTATGAATGACGGCGTGAGCGATATTATCGCGCGGGTAAAACTGCTGCGCGAAATTGAAGATGTGCCGGTGGAAACCCTCGCCGCGGAGCTTGGGTTTGATGTGGAAGAGTACAAGAAGTGGGAAACCGGCGCGGAGGATTTCCCCATAGGCGTACTGGTGGAGATTGCCGCGCGTTTTAAGGTTGACCTTACGGAAATCATCAGCGGGAAGGCGTCTAATCTGCGGACGTTTTGTCTGTCGCGCGCGGGGAAAGCGCCGGAGGTGAGCCGCCGCCCCATGTATACCTATTGGAATTTGGCGTACAATTTCCACCGGAAGAAAGCGGAGCCGTTTCTCGTTGAGGCGTCCGCGGATACCGAGTATAAGCCGTTAAGCCTTAACACCCATCCCGGGCAGGAGTTCGATTATGTGCTTGAAGGGCGGCTGCTTATTTCGGTGGGCGGGCATGAATTGGAGCTTGATGCCGGCGACAGCCTCTACTACGACTCTCACGAGCCGCACGGGATGAAGGCGATCGGCGGGAAATGCGCGCGGTTTTTAGCGTTTGTGTTTTGAGCCGCGCCGTAGCAGGAGAAAGAAGGATATGGTTATATGCCGGTATTGAATAGGTTTGTTAAACAACAGGAATTTGCCTCGTATGAGGATTTTTATGAGAATTTTTCGGTGAATATACCGGATAATTTTAATTTCGCCTTTGACGTGATGGACGTATTGGCGCGGGAGAAACCCCATGAGCGGGCGCTAGTGTGGTGTGATGAGCGGGGCGCGGAAGATTCGTTCTCGTATCAAGACCTCATGTACCTTTCCAATCAAGCCGCCGCCGTACTATGCGGCGCGGGCATCGGGAAGGGCGATCCGGTCATGCTGATTCTGAAACGCCGGTGGGAGTACTGGATCATCCTGCTCGCCCTGCACAAGATTGGGGCGATTGCCATTCCCGCGACCCATCTGCTCACGGCAAAGGACATCGTGTACCGGTGTAAGGCGGCGAGCGTCGTCAGTATCATCAGCGTTGACGAACCCATCATGCGGCGCATTGATGAGGCGGACGCGAAACTCCGCGCTGAAGGGTATACGGGCGTGCGCTTCAAGGCGTTTGTCCGTAGCGTCCATGCGGCGGCTGACGATGCGCCGCCGGTATCAGAGGCGCCGGGGGCGGCGCATCAGGCTGTGCCGTGGGTCGATTTCCACGCGGCGCTAAAGGCGGACCGGACAAAGCCCGCCGTGTTCGCCCATCCCGCGGACGGCGCGGTTAATGACGACATCATGCTCCTCTATTTTACGTCCGGCACGACCGGTATGCCGAAGATGGTGCGTCATAATTTCGTCTATCCGCTGGGGCATATCATCACCGCAAAATATTGGCTGCAGGTGGAGGAAGGCGGGCTGCATTTTACGGTCGCCGACACGGGCTGGGCGAAAGCCGCGTGGGGCAAAATGTACGGGCAGTGGCTGTGCGGCGCCGCGGTGTTTGTCTATGACTATGACCGGTTCGCGCCGGACGCCATGCTTGACGTCATCACCCGGTACAAAGTAACGAGTTTTTGCGCTCCGCCTACGGTGTACCGGTTCTTCATAAAAGAGAACCTCGCCCGCTACGATTTTTCGCATCTCAAACAGTGTTCCGTTGCCGGCGAACCGCTCAATCCCGAAATCTACGAGCAATGGAAAGCCGGCGCGGGTCTCCGCCTCCGCGAGGCGTATGGGCAGACGGAACTGACGGTCGCGGTCTGTTCGTTCCCGTGGTTTACGCCGAAGCCGGGATCAATGGGCAAGCCTTCGCCCGGATATGACATCAGTCTGATACGGGATGACGGCAGTCCCTGCGACATGGGCGAGGAAGGGCAGCTTGTCATTCACACCGGCGCGAAGAAACCCGTGGGCATGTTTTACGGCTATTACCGCGATGCGGAGCTTACCGGCAGCGTGTGGCATGACGGCGTCTATCACACGGGCGATATGGCGTGGCAGGATGAGGACGGCTATTTCTGGTTTGTCGGACGCGCCGATGACTTGATCAAAAGTTCCGGCTATCGTATCGGTCCGTTTGAGGTGGAAAGCGCGCTCATGGAACATCCGGCTGTGCTTGAGTGCGCGGTTACCGGCGTACCCGATCCGGACCGGGGCGCGGCGGTTAAGGCGACTATTGTTCTTGCCTCGGGGCATGAGCCTTCAAACGCGCTCAAGACGGAATTGCAGGAGCATGTGAAGAAGACCACCGCGCCGTACAAGTACCCGCGCGTCATTGAGTTTGTCGCGGAATTGCCGAAAACTATCAGCGGCAAAATACGGCGGGTACAGATTAGAGAAGAAGAGAACGGGTAGGAAGGGGACACTGTGCGGGCGGTAGACATTATTACGCGAAAGCGGGACGGCGCAGTGTTATCGCGTGATGAGATTGACTTTCTTATCAAGGGGTATACGGCGGGAGCGGTTCCCGGTTATCAGATGGCGGCGTGGGCGATGGCGGTGTTCTTTAACGGCATGAACGCGGAAGAGACCGCGTTTCTTACCGAAGCGATGCTGAAGTCAGGCGCGGTGATGGATCTGTCCGGTATTCCGGGACCATTCGTAGACAAACATTCGACCGGCGGAGTAGGAGACAAGACGAGCCTTATTATCGCGCCCGTTATCGCAAGCCTCGGCATAAAAGACCCCATGATGTCCGGACGCGCCTTGGGGCATACGGGCGGGACGCTTGATAAGCTTGACGCGATACCGGGGTATAGAACGGCGCTGACCGCGCGGGAATTCCGGCGTATTCTTGCGAAAGACGGGTTTGTCATGGCCGGACAGACACGGGAGATTGCGCCGGCTGACCGGCTTCTGTATGCGCTCCGCGATGTTACGGGCAGCGTTGAATCCATTCCGCTTATCACGGCAAGTATCCTTTCCAAGAAGGCTGCGGAGGGCGCGGAGGCGCTTGCGCTGGATGTGAAATACGGGTCCGGGGCGTTTATGAAGCGAAAGGACGACGCGGAAGCGCTTGCCCAATCTCTCGCGGATACCGGCGCGGTCATGGGTATGCGCGTTGCCGCCACGCTTACCGATATGGACGAGCCGCTTGGGGCGATGATGGGTAATTTTCTGGAAGTTGAGGAAAGTTTCGCCTGTCTTGAAGGCGGAGGCGCGGATGATCTCATGGAGGTGAGCCTTGCGCTTGCAGCGCGTATGGCGGCGCTTGGCGGGAAGGCGGCTACCATTGATGAAGGACGGGCGCTTTGTGAAGAAGCCATAGCCGGCGGAAAACCCCGCCGGCTCTTTTTAGATAATATCGAAAGTCAGGGCGGGGATGCGCGGCGGTTTCTCTCCATGCTGGGGAAGTACCGCTCTGAATACCATGCTGACGTCCTCGCGGCGCACGGCGGGTATATCGCCCGCATAGACGCGCTGAAGACCGGACGCGCGGGCGTACTGCTTGGCGTTGGACGCGACCGCGCCGAAGACGCGGTGAGTCCGGTCGCCGGCGTACAGTTTCACAAGAAGCGCGGCTGCGCGGTTACGGCTGGCGAGCGCGTGATGACGGTGTACGCAAAACACGAAGCCGCGCTTGCCGCGGCGCTGCCGCTGCTTGAAGAAGCGGTTGAATATGCGGATGATGCGCCGCCCGCGCGCAGTCTGATATGGAAGGACGTGGCAAGCGCCTGTTACGGCGTACCTGTGTAAAGTGTTGACGGAGCATGTATTCCCAATATTACCGAATGGATGTAGACAAACCCCACACTTGACGGCTTACGGGGAAAAGCTACATTGACAGCCTCAAAAAACCAATACAAGTCCCTGTCCCGCGCGTTCTCCCCGCGCTAAAATCCATCAACACTCAATTCTCGCCTCCCCGTAGAGAAAAAGGTTATTCCCTTATGAAAAAAGTCCCAAGCAAAAAATACGGCTTCCTGTATTATATCCGGTATATAGAAAACGGCAAACTTGTCGCGTCCCGCTGGAACACGCACACGAACAATATTGACGCCGCCAACTGTTTTGCGCGGGACAACAGAGAAAAAATATTAACGGCATACTACGGTAAACACGATACGAACGATTTTCGACCACATAGTTCGGGATGGCTTTATGGCTGAAAATATACTGAACTGTGCCGATAGTTTGAAAACGAAACCCGGCGATTGTAAAGTTGTGGGATGTTACGAAGCCGGAAAACCGGATGGCGTATTCAACAAGCTCTGGGAAGACGACCTCTCATACATACTCAATCTTCTTATAAGACGCAAGATATTATTACACTGAACGCCTTATCGGTTTATTGACGTAAAAGAAAGCAAGACGGAGAATGGCATCCATCTTGCCCCGTTACACGAATTCGTCTATGAAAAACTCACCGCACAGAGACATAAAGAGATACTATGAATCATGTAAGTAACCATAGAACTCACCTGCCATCATTGCTATAGCTCTAACATAGTTTTTTCCGCAGTTTCAATGGAGTAGGTACGCCCACTGATGAAAGAATAATTGTGAATTATCCTCTCTTGTCAACATGTAGGAGGATTTCTTTATGAAGAAATTTTTTGTTGCGCTTTTAGTTCTTGCCCTCGCGGCAAGTAATGTTTTTGCCG
>JAISMJ010000083.1 GCA_031276815.1 Treponema sp. | reverse complement strand
ATTGGCTATCCAACGCAAAAGCCGGAAGAACTTTTATATAAACTGATTTTTACCGCAAGCAACGAAGGCGATGTCGTTCTTGACCCCTTTATGGGCGGCGGCACAACCATTGCTGTCGCAGACCGGCTTAACCGGCAATGGATAGGCATAGACCAGTCGGCAATGGCGGTAAAGGTTACGGAATTCCGTTTGCAAAAACAGGCGGAACTGTTCAGCGCCCCCTACACGGTGCAGCTTCACAAGTACGACTATGACACCCTCCGCTATAAGGACGCTTTTCAGTTTGAAAGCTGGATTGTCCAACAATTCGGCGGGACGCCCAACGCCAAACAGCGCGGCGACATGGGGCTTGACGGCAAAACCGGAGACGGTACGCCGATACAGGTGAAACGCTCCGACAACATCGGGCGCAATGTCATTGATAACTTCAAATCAGCCGTTGAGCGGTTTGACAAAAACCTGATGGAAAAGAATATAGCGGCAAAAAAGCCTGTCGGATATATCATCGCCTTTTCGTTTGGCAAGGGCACCATTGAGGAAGTTGCGCGTTTGAAAAACAAGGACGACCGTATCATAAAGCTGGTAACAGTCGAAGACATAATCCCCATTGCCACAAAGCCGATACTTGGGGTTCATATCAACGAACTGGAAAAAGACGTAACGGACGGAACGTCCGCGGGGAACCGGAAAATAGAGTTGATTGCAACAGGGCAAAGCGCCGCCAGCATTGAATTCTACAGCTGGGATTTTAAGTACGATAAGGAAAAAGGCTTTAAGCCTTCAATCATCATTGATAAAGAAGGGAAACAAATTGTTTCTCTTAAAACCGGAACGCATACCATAGCGGTCAAGGTTGTTGATAATGACGGTCTTGAAAGTATAGAAATAATAACATTAAACATAAACGGCGTAGTAGAATATATTACATAGAAGGGAAATACGGATTTACCACGCCTAACAGGACTGTTAGCGCTTCGGGCTTAAAGCCACTCGCGGTTCCGGCTGGCTAGGTCATTCCGCTACGCTTCATTCCTACGTCTGCGGGATATTCCCGGCGGGATATTCCCGAATCGCTCCGAAATAGTACTGTTCGTTATGATCATCACGCGGAAGATCGAAAAACTCGCAGGCGTTGCGGAACGTTTCCCGCGCCAGCAACGCCGGATCTTTTCCTATACTGTCCGCAATATACCGGGCGATATGTACGAGATAGCGCGGCTCATTGCGTCCGGACCGGCGGTTCTCCCGCAACGTACGCGGCGCGAGGTAGGGCGCGTCCGTTTCAATCAAAAGACGGTCAGCGGGAATCCGGCTAACTAACGGGTGAAGATGTACGCCCCGCCGCTCATCGCATATCCAGCCCGTTATACCGATGTAACAATCGAGCGAAAGATAGGCGTCAAGCTCCCGCCCGGTACCAGTAAAACAATGTACCGCTTTTTTTATTTTTCTTATATTCTTTATATTTTGTAGAATACTATAAAAATCATCAAACGCATCGCGTTCATGCAGGAAAAGCGGCATGTCTAACTCGGCGGCAAGTTCGATCTGTTTTTCAAACCACGCCCGCTGCACTTCACGCGGGGAAAAATCGCGGTTGTAATCAAGCCCGCACTCCCCTATGGCAACCGCTTCCGGGCGGAGCGCCAGTGCGCGTAATTGTGCAACCGTGTTTTCATCGCAGGTTTTCGCGTCATGCGGATGCACGCCCACAGTGGAAAAACACTTTTTCACGGACGCGGTATTACACGCCGCCGCATACCGCTGGGCGCGTCCGCTTTCCTCCACATTCGTTCCGGTGATGATGACCGGAGAAACGCCAGCCGCTTCCGCATCCCGCAGTACTTGTTCCCTGTCCTTATCAAACGAAGCGTGGGTAAGATTTACACCGCAATCAATTAAACGCATGGGTATCATACTATCATATATTCCGTTCTTGAGCAAAAAGAATCGTGCGTATACCGGATAACAGAGCGTAACGCTACTCTTTGACATGGGTAGGAAAGGAGGAAAACGGAGCCGCTCATGCTCATAGCCACGCGCCGCTCACGAATAACCGGTTGCGGAAATGGAGCGCTATTCAAACACATTTAAAAATAGTCAAACACCGCATGGAGAAACAGCGTTGCGGCATGAGCGGCGTTGAGGCTTTCCATGTTGCCCACACCCGGAATCCTCATAAGAGCGGAACACCGCCGCTTAACCTCATCTGGAAGCCCCGTTTCTTCATTGCCGATGACAAGGGCGAATCCGGGACCCCTGCGCCCGCCACCGCGGATCCGTTTCGCCTGCTCCCGCACAATGACGTCAAGATCGTCTATACGCCACCGCGCTCGTATATCCGCGCCGATGGTGATGAGCCGTCGTGATGCGTCCTGTAAAAAGGCTGCCGTATCGCGAACGCTACGGACAACGACATGCTCCATACCGCCTTCCGCCACGCGGTAGGCGGTTGTGGTAAGCCGGGCTTCCGCATCTTCATCGGAAATGATGATGAAATGCGCGCCAAAAAAGGCTGCTGAACGCGCCATCGCGCCGAGGTTGTGATCGTTGCCCACCGAGTGAAGCACAAGACCGGTTAAGCCCTCCGAAGCCCACTGTTCAAGATCGCCGGCGGTTAAACCGGTAATGATCGGCAGCTCAATCATGGCGACTACGCCTTGATGATGGCTGCTTTTGCAGATACGTTCAAGCTCTTCGTCTTCACAAATTTTATAGGGACGTTTGCGCTCCGCTAATCCTTTACACACCTTCGTAAAGGACGAAAAGCGATCCTGCCGTAAAAAGAGGCGGTTAATGATCACCGGATGAAATAGTCCGATTGCCGTTACCGCGTTAAATCCGCATACGGCTAATTCTTCGGTACGTTTATTCCACATGGCGGACCGCCCCTCTCGTATCAGTAGGCCTAATCTGTCTGGAAAACTCCCGCGCCTGATTCATGTGTATCGCTGAACATGCCGCGCTATTGCCGCGACTGCTACAGACTCCTTTGATATTCATACATGCTTCCTCATGCGTCTCATCCATTAAACTTGAAAAACATCACATCGCCATCACGCACCACGTACTCTTTTCCTTCAATACGGTATTTACCCGCTTCCTTGATCTTCGACTCGGTCCCGTATTGTACAATATCGTCATACGAGTACACTTCCGCCTTGATGAATCCCTTCTCAAAATCCGTATGAATGACTCCGGCGGCTTTTGGGGCAGTGTCTCCCGCGTGGATCGTCCATGCACGGCACTCATCCGCTCCCGCGGTAAAAAACGTCCGCAACCCCAGAAGCCGATATGCGGCGCGCGTCAGTGCGGAAAGACCGGATTCTTGTAAGCCAAGTTCTTCGAGAAAGGCGTGTTTTTCTTCAACATCATCAATACCAGCAAGCTCCGCCTCAAATTTGCCGCAGATAACGACCGCTTCAGAACATTCCTGTTCCGCGCGTTTCATAACCGTTTGTATATAGGCGTGCGCCCCGCCGGATGAAAAAGCGCGTATCCCGTCTTCGTCAACATTGCACACGTATAATTGCGGCTTCATGGTAATAAAATGACAGTCGGATACCGCGGCTTTTTCATCATCGTTCATGTCTGCGGAACGCGCCGCACCGCCGTTCTCAAGGAGCGGTTCTATCTTATGGAGCGCCGAAAGCACGGTTTCCGCCGATTTTTGGTCTGCTTTCGCTTGCACCTTGAGGCTGCGCTCAGCCCGCTCCCTGCGCTTGGCGAGGGTTTCAAGATCGGCGAGGGCAAGCTCTATGTTGATGACTTCCATATCAGACGCCGGATCAACGGCGTTTGCCACATGGATAATGTCGGGATCATCAAAACAGCGTACAACATGGGCAATGACTCCGACCTCGCGGATATGAGACAGGAATTGATTGCCAAGCCCTTCGCCTTTTGATGCGCCGCGCACAAGCCCCGCAATATCCACAAACGCTACGCTTGCGGGAATGATCCGTTGTGGATGAAATAGATCCGCTAACGCGGTGAGCCGGTTATCGGCAATCGCGGCAACGCCGATATTTGGATTGATAGTACAAAAAGGATAGTTAGCCGCTTCCGCCGGCGATGCGCTTAAAGCCGAAAATATCGTTGATTTTCCCACATTGGGGAGTCCTACAATACCGCAATTCAATGACATAGGCTCTAGTATAGACTGTTTTGCAATAATTGCAAAGGGGGAGCATGATAGATCACGGATAGCGAAGCATGAGAAACACGCTCACTTCGTGATCATGCGAACACGGCTGCCCCGCTATCCGGTTATGAGCGTGTAGGCGAAGGTAACGATGTTCTGAAAAAAGCGCGGTGTGAGTTTGTCCATAGTATCTTCCGCAGTGTTGAGAATAGCCCACGTCGGCGGAAGAAAACCAGACGCAGTCGCTTCCTGCTTACTCACAAGCGCGGCGGCGAATTCCGGCTTTACACGCAGCACAGAGACAAGCTCCGCAGCTTCATGCGACGGCAGTACCGTGATGGTTTGCGCGGCAATGCCAGCACGGAAAAACCCTGCATCATCCGAAAACGGAGTCGGCACAAGCACGACTTTTTCCATGCGGATATTGCGGGCGGTTGTGAGTGCGCGTTCCCTCATTTGAGCGATAAGATGGCGTGAACGTGAAAACCGCAAACATTCGTCTTTTTTCAGCATGTGATCTACCGCAGTGGAGATGACAAGCGTATCTCCTATTCCGCAACAATCGAAAATAAACACCTGCGCCTTTTCAAGCCCGCTATCCTTTAGTGCCTTTGCAAGGGTATACGATCCCTGTTCCACAAGACTATCGCCGAATTTCAGTTCTTCCTTATCGGTAAAGATGATGAGCCAGTTCCCTATATTGTCCATCTTTAAGGCAAGCGCGGTCTTAATCAGCTCAAACACCCCGGCGCTATTATCGTTTGCGCCGGGGCTGCCCGCCGCGCGGTCGTAGTGGGCTGCCAGTACCGTAGCGATAGAGGCTTTCGCAAGCGCCTTTTGAAAAACCAATTCGGAAGAACGGTCTTTGACACTGAACTTTCCCTTCACGGGTATAAGCCCTTTAGGATACACAAAAAAATGACGATTTCCGTTGACGTGGCACACGGTATAGCACAAATGGAGGTTGTCAAAAAGGGTTTTGAGCATGGTAAAACGGTCTGCATCAAGGGCGATGAATTCTTTGAAGCAATAATAGGGAATCTCACGCGGGAAGGGAAATATACCCCGATCCCTCTTTTTTTTCTGCATTCCCAAACTATTCAACGCCGCCACTCACTCTGTCTTAAAAGCTTAAAAGTCTTAAAAAGATTTAAAAACGATATGCATCAAACATCCTACCCGGAGTAATCAACGATTCTTGAGCGTCAATAAGGAGAAGTTCCCTGCTCCCCGCCTTGAAGGTCGCTTCCATAATGCCGTAGATAGAGGCGGTTACCCGCTCAAGCGCCTGTTTGACACCGCCAGATGCGCCCTGCCTGACCATAGCGAGATAGCGGGAAAGGAAAAGCGCGGTCGTAACATCGCCCGAACCGGCTATAATATCGGGAAACGGCAGTTCCGGCGTTTTTATCTGGTACATATCGGCGCCGTCGGAGACCAGCATACCGGTATGAGGCTCGCCGGTATCGCGCCCGTCTTTGAAACTCGTTACCAAAACCACGCGCGGTCCCATGCGGTGCAGTTCGGCAACGGCTTTTTTTACATTCGCCGTATGTGACGTATCCATGCCGGTTAACGCTCCGAGTTCAAATTGATTCGGCGTAACAATATCCGCAACCGGTATGATCGCAGTCCTAAACAGAGCGGGAATGTCTGGCTTCACATAAAAGCCGCGCCCCACATCGCCCATCACAGGATCGCAGCAATAGACCGCGCCGCGGTTTTTTGCGCGTACTCGCTTCACTGCATCTATAATCGCATCCCCGACTTGAGCGTCTCCTATGTATCCTGAAAGCACGGCGTCGACACGGGACAGCACGCCTCGCGCGTCAAGACCCTCGACCAATTCGCCCGCAAGCGCGGGGTCAAGCGCCTTACCCGTCCATTCTCCGTACCCCGTATGGTTTGAAAACTCCACCGTATTGATAGCCCATACCTCGTGTCCAAGACGCTGAAGCGGAAACACCGCCGCGCTGTTGCCCGCGTGTCCATAGACGACGTGCGATTGTATGGATAAAATCCCCATCACGTATCTCCTTTATTTAGCGCTCAAGTTACCGATGATGCCGGAGAGAAAACGCATAAATTTCCCCTTCCCGCCGCCGTATTTTACGGTGAAATCCTTTGCGGCTTTGGAAAGCGAATAGTGAAGCCCGTACTTCTTCTTGAGAAAATCCCAATGCTTTACAATCCACACATAGAGATCGCTCGCCGTATACCCTGGAAAATCAAGTTTTATCCACTCCTCTTTGATGATATGCACGATGGGGCTGTACACGTTTTGATACCATGAAACCAATGCGTCAGAAAACGGTATCTCTTTTTTAATGCCTTGATTGATGAAATACTTATGCACCAAAATATGGTTATAAATAGTGTCATACCGTCCCGTTTCCGTAAAATCAAGGTTATTATCGCCGGTCAGAACGCCGAAATTGGTCTTTTCATAAAAAATATGCTTTTCGTAAAGGACAAGGCTATGCCGCAGATCGTCAATCGTCTGATTCGGTTTTATGGCTATCTCGCTGGAAAGACTTATCACTTCCGCATCAATGGATTCCACGCCCTGCGACTTGGCGACCGAGACGCGGTGATTCCCGTCGCGCACAAAGTACACGCCTCCTATTTCGTACAGTTGGATCGGCGGTAAGGTGATGTCTTTAAGCTGCGCCTGGTCCACCCGTTCCCACCGTGCGCGAAGATGTTCGGCTTTAGGCAGAAAATAGCGGTTAAAGTCCTGATACCTGCCCTCGCTTCCCACGATGAGTTTAACCGGTATTATCTGCATTCCCTTATAAACCTGATTTTTCGGCTGAAGGATTTCCTTTACGTCATTAAAAGAAAGCAGCCGATCCTTATCCGTGTTCATGAAGTGCTGAATACGGGTGAGCAGCGCCTTGTTTTTCGCCTTATTGAAATCTTCGGCGGCTTGCAATGCCTGCATGGTATCGTTTGTCTCCATAAATAGTTCCCCCCTTCTTGCGATTGTTTTACAGAAGAACGTCCGTATCAATGATATAGTGTCCGTACGCATTGACAACCTGCGTATTGCAGTAGGAGGTAACGCGTATATCCGATAAATTGTATAAATGAATATGCCCGTGAATGAGGTATTTAGGTTTAAATGTCTTCATAAACCAGAGAAACGCCTTAAAACCCTTATGGCACCTATCCGGTTTATCATGGACGCCGAATGGCGGCGCATGGGTCAGCAGTACGTCGACAAAACGCCCATACAGAAGCCGGTTAAGCAGGAGGCGCGGAATGAGGCGGAAGATTTCCAACTGCATCTGAAAATCCGTATATTGATTTTCTCCCGTATTGTACCGCATGGACCCTCCGAGTCCCGCAAAAATAATATTCCTCTCAATCGCTATTTTTGATCCGATATGAATGACACCCGAACCGAATTGCTGATTTTCCCGCTCCCAATCTTCCCGCTCCCACGACAGTGCCCACGCATCGCTGGAGCGCTTTGAAAACCCTTCTAAATCATGGTTGCCGTACACGGAAAGCAACGGTTTATTCAGAGACGTAACGACAAAATCAAGATAATCCTGCGGCAAGTCGCCCGCGCTCACGACAAGATCGACGTCCTTAAACCGTTCTTTAATGCTGGCTGTATACACAAGCGGATCCAAATGATCCGAAATGCAAAGTATCTTCATGCTTGGCTAAACCGTATACCTTGGAAGCTGCCGTACTATACCGTATAATCCGGTTAATGTCAACCGTGCGCCCCGCTACGCGGTAGTTGCCCTGCCAGCTATAACGAAGACGAACAGCCGGGCGTTAAAGCCGCCGTCCGTATTGCATCGAGAACGCTTCGAGCGGTGTCCGTAAGGCGTCAGGAAGCCTGCTCATAACCTGTTCTACAATGAAAGCCGGCGTAGTTTTGTAATAGGCTTCCGCTATGCCGCCGGCGATACACGCGATGGTATCGCTATCGCCTCCGATTGAGACGGCAAGTCTAACGGCGTCTTCATAGCCGGAGCTTTCTAAAAACGCAATGATTGCCTCCGGCACGGAGCCTTGACAACTCTCATCAAAAGAATACCCGGGACGTATGTCTTCAATGGTCCGGTTTAAGTTGTACTGAAAGGTTTCCGTGATGTATTGTTTTATCTCTTCTTTGGATGTATTGTTTCTCGCTAAAAATACCGCCGCCGCCGTTGCCTGAGCGCCTTTTATACCTTCCGGATGGTTGTGCGTTACTTCCGCGCTCTTTTGCGCTTCCCGCAATACGTCGTGCAGGTCATTACATGCCCAGCCCACCGGACTCACGCGCATAGCTGATCCGTTTCCCCAGCTATTATAAGGCTGCGGATCGCTGCTGTGTATCCATTTCCGAAACCTCCCGCCGTATCCTCTGCCCGGATACGTTCTAGCATACGTCCGGTATGCGGTTGCGTAGTCGCTCTTCGTGAGCAGCGCATCCATTGTCGCAACGGTCAACACACTGTCATCGGTGAACGTTGACTCCTTTCTGAATAAACCAAACTCAACCGTCTTGACATTCCTCCACTCATACACAGAACCTATTACATCGCCGGCAACCGCGCCGATAATATACGGTATGGTATCCATCGTATTACACGCCTCCTTTCCCGCACTGCGGGAGAACTCCGCTATTATAGCGTGAAACCGCACGGTTGGCAACCGCCTCAGGCACAGGCGGAACCTGTTTACAAGCGACGCCTGTTTTTTCCTATCTGATATGTAGCCGAATCAGGTGGTGAAGCACAAAGTATGATGGAGGGGTAAAGACAACAGGGTGCATAAAGAGATACTATGAAGCATACAAATAACCATAGAACTCAAATGCCCCCATTGCCATAGCGCCAACATAAC
>JAISMJ010000069.1 GCA_031276815.1 Treponema sp. | reverse complement strand
CCGCCGGCGGCAGCGATTTCAAGCGCCCGCTTATACCGCCCTTGTCCGCGCACTTCGTCAAAATCGCCCCAAGCCGTCTGTAGGGCGGAGGCTTCCCGCTGCTGAACGTGCATACCGCTGGGAAAAACACCGTTCCGCGCGTAGTGTACAACCGCTTCAGCGGCTTCCTTCAAGGTTGCAACCGCGGCGATCTTGTCTTTCGCCAAAATACGCGCTTCAGCCGCATTTTCCGCAGGTACGATAAAGCCTTTCATACCGGAGGCAAGCCCTCCGGCGATTGCCGCAAGCACGCCGCGCACAGGGCGCAGCCCGCCGGACAGCTCAAGTTCGCCGAGCGCCATGAGATCATCAGGCGGAGGAATCGCGCCCGCCGCCGCCATGACCGCAAGGGCAATGGGCAAGTCAAGGGACGCCCCGTCTTTGCGGACCCCTGCCGGCGCAAGGTTGATCAGGACGCGGTCTTTTGGAAAATCAAAGCCGGAATTGCGGAAAGCCGCCCGCGCCCGTTCCCGCGCCTCCCTGACCGCGGCTTGGGCAAGTCCGGTAATGTCCGCGCCCGGTATGCCCCGCCGTATATCAGCTTCCACCCGAATGATGATCCCATCAGCTCCATAGGGCGCGTAGGATGTTATGAACATGGATACCTCTTTATCTATAATAAGAAGTCGCGCGCGGCGCGCTTTGACATCTTGCAAATTTTTTAGAAAAAGAACACACTTGACCTCGCGTCTTGACCATTATGTGGGACAGACGTAGCGTTTATAACTATGACAAAGAATCTTACGGTAGGTAATCCCGCGCTCTTGATTGTCGGGTTTACCATTCCCCTACTCATAGGGAATCTCTTTCAACAGTTTTACAATATGGCGGATACTCTTATCGTGGGGCGCACCATCGGTATACATGCGCTTGCCGCGGTAGGCAGTACCGGAAGCATCAATTTCCTCATTTTGGGTTTTATGATGGGATTTACGCAAGGACTGTCGATCATCACGTCTCAGTGCTTCGGCGCGGGGAACATGACCGGCGTACGGAAGAGTTTTGCATCCGGCATCATACTGGGCATCATAGTAACAATGACGCTCATGGCGATAAGCATCGCGTCGGCTATGCCGCTTTTGCGGCTGCTCAACACGCCGCCGGATATTATAGACGCCGCATATTCGTACATTATCATCATCTATTGGGGATTTCCCGCAGCGATCCTTTTTAACCTTCTCTCCAACATGATGAGAGCCGTGGGGGATAGCCGGACGCCGCTTTTTTTTCTTGTAATTGCAAGCGTTATCAATATTGTATTGGATTTCGCCTTTATTTTGAGGCTTCATACCGGCGTTGAAGGAGCCGCGTACGCCACGGTTATCGCGCAGCTCATTTCCGCTCTCCTGTGCATTCCGGTCATTATACGGAAATTTCCCATGCTGCGCGTCAAAAAAGAGGATTGGAAGGATGCCCTCGCGGATATAGGGGAACATGCCGGCGTTGCGCTTCCTATGGGGTTTCAGATGAGCATTATCGCAATAGGCGCGGTAACCGTTACCTTCGCGCTGAACAATCTGAAAAATACCATAGCGGTAGCGGCGTATACCGCATCCCAGAAGATAGACATGATAGCGACCATGCCGTTTAACTCCTTCGGCGCGGCGATGACGACCTACGCCGCGCAGAACTACGGCGCGCGTAAAATCGACCGTATCAAAAAAGGTATTCTGTACTGTTTCGCCATTTCAGGAACGTTCAGCGTGGTTATGGGCGCCGCCTGCTTCTTTGCGGGGCATCGCTTTTCCGCGGTTTTTTTGGGACCGGATCAGGTGGAGGCAATAGCGCTTTCCCATACCTATCTCAAAGTAAACGGCGTCTTTTATGTGTTTCTTGCATGGCTTTTCATCGCCCGCCAATCCCTGCAAGGGCTGGGCAATAGCATGATTCCTACGTTTGCGGGCGTCATGGAACTGCTCATGCGTACCTTTGCGGCGATCATTTTGTCGGTCTTTTTCGGCTTCACCGGCATCTGCTTCGCAAATGCGCTTGCATGGATAGGCGCCTGTCTTCCGCTCACCATTGCGACCGTTCTGACTATACGGCGGCTGAACAGGAAACGCTCATGAGTATAGCGGATTGTACACTCGACCGGCGTCCGTTCCCCCGTCTTTTAGGACAAAGCCGTGTTACCGGTATACGCGCGGTATGAGAAACACAAAACCCGTTGCTAAAGCGATGGCTCAAGCTTTGGGTAGCTCGCCGCTAATAAAACGCGATTAAAACCCCAGTTCTTCGTTGATGAGGATAAGCGTATACTTGCCGGCGAATTTTTGCGCGTTATAGGTGATGAGCAACTGGTTGCACATTCTGCCGGGTATATTGCAATCCGTACATATCCCCGTTTCCGTGCAAGGCGTTTTGTGACCGTTCCGGCGGCAGTTCATGGGAGCGATGGCATGAACGCGGGCTATAGCCTCTTCCAGCGTGTCAACCAGCTTATTCACCCCGGCGGCGACAATGATCTTTCGGGGTCCGTATGCCATAGCCGCCACGCGGCTACCGGAACAGTCGATATTCACCATCTCGCCCCGCATGGTGAGGGCGTTTGCGCCGGTAATGAAGTAATCAGCCATGAGGCTGTTCCGGCAAACTTCAAAATGATCCGGACAGTCGTAACGGTCATAGAATGAGTACTCGCCGCCGCGCAGCAGCGGGAGTACGTCCATAGCGTTCAAGGTTTCGCTTCCGCCAAGCCCTACGGACACGCCCTTCGGTAAAAGCGTCTCAAACAGGAGGTTTTTCGCCTCCTCAAGGGTTTCAGCATAATGGCTGTTCCATCCTTTTTCGGCAAAGGCGCTCACTGCAAGGCGTCCCCGTTTTTCACCGAACCATGCGCGGTACTGATTTTTCATTTTTCCTACCTCATACATCATATTTCTTACCTCATACATCATACTCAAACTTACGTATTGAGGTTTTGAATTTATTTTCCGTTTCTTCTACTAATCCAATGGCTCGCTCATTGAAGTAAATGAAGCGCTCCCTAAAACAAATAAGTCTCTCATAAACAGAAATAAGCCGCTCATAAACAACACAAATAAGCCGCTCCCTAAAGCAAATAAGCCGCCGGCGGGGGATTGCGGTTGCGCCACTTTCAGGGACGAGGGAACAGCGTACAGAAGGCGGCTGCGTTGAGGGGTAATGCGCCAGCCCTTTTCCGGAGCGGCGCTTTCCCTGCGTAATGTCTTGACCGCGCCCGTGTCCGGCGCCGCATCAGTCAGCCATAAATTCATCGGACGGCAGCGCCTCTTCTTCGTCCGGAGGCGGTTCAGGCGCGGTCTTGAACACTTCGAGGCACGGCTCGCCGTTCAAAAATCTCGGTATGGACAGGAGGTACGTATCGTCCTTGAGCGGCAGGCTTATCGTCCCTTCAAACGCGGGGCGCCCGTCGCCAAACTCAATGCGTATCGTATGCTCACTTCCGCTCACGGCAAAGCGATCCCGGTCCCCTTTGAAAAAACTAACCGCTTCTCCCTTGTCAACGGATACCGTGATCCTATCCGGCGCGGTTGCGGTTTCCGTATCGCGGTTGTCTATGAGGAGCGTGTGTCCGCGGAACGAAACGAACAAAATACATCCCAACGCCAGATACGCGCCGATCAAAGCCGCGCGGATCGCTCTTTTTTTCATGTTCATGTTCACGCTTTTCATTCCGGTACCCCTCCTCGAAGCCTCTGCCGCGACAGTTCGGCATGGGCGCGTTTACGCCATGCGTGAAGAACAAGGGCAAGGGCAATCACGCCGTAACTGAACGCATCCCGGAAGTATTCGCCTATCATGGCGGAACCGAACAAGTTTACGCCCGCGCGCGGAACCACAATGTACATCAGATGCAGCAGCACGGTGCCGATAAACACATTGGGAATGGTCGCCTTACTCACGGACGCCCCGCCCACGAGAATAGCCGCCGCCGCAAAGAAGCCCGTTTGCTTGTGCGCGTTGTAGGTCGCCATGTTACCCATGTTTTGTAGGAAGATGATCTGTCCGATACTTGCCAGAATAGTTGAAATAATAATCGCTATGATGCGCGTCCTGTCAACCGGAATACCCGCGGCATGGGACACGGCTTGATCCTGTCCAACCGCGCGCATATCCTGCCCTAGTTTCGTGCGCCTGAACCAGATGATGAAAAAGCACAGCGCGCCGATGATCAAGAAATTGGCGATAGGCAATGAGATCATACCGATACGCGCCTGTAGCAGGTGATCCAGCGATTGCCGCACCGAATCCAACGTCACGGTGTTTCTGATTCCGTAGCCGCGGCTTAATGTGATGTTAAGGGAATGAACCGGAATAACGAAGCCCATGAGGTACAACACCACAAACTGATAAAAGCCGTCCATGAAAAAGCCGAGGATATAGCCCGTAACCATTTCCCGTCCCCGCGCCCGGTTGAGTATTTCGCCCGCTAACCAGCCGAGGAGCGCGGCTAATGGTACCGCGATAAGACCCGCAAAGATAAGACCCGGAACGCCTACAATATTCCAGTCAACCGCAAATATAAGCCCGATCTGTCCCGCCATCGCGCCCAGCACCATGCCGAAGTTGATGCCCATACCCGCCATAATGGGGAGAATCAGGCTGAACACCAGAAAACAGTTCCTGCCTATGCGGGTGATGATCTCCTGCGCTATGTTGGCGAGAGAAAGACCGGATAAAGGCGTCGCCGCAAGCGTAATCACCAGAAATATAAAAACAACCGTATTATCGGCTAAAAATCCGCCTAATCTGAATGTATCCCGTTCCCGTTTCATGTCGCTCCCTTTGTTTTCCGCGTTAATGCGTAGATGATCATCCCGTTTGAGACCAGTATGCGGATAACCTCTGACAGGTCTGTTTTCAGGATACTGTTAATGACCGACGGCGTCATGGTGAGGATGCTCTGGAATAGAAACGCGCCTATTACCACATTGAGAATACTCGCCTTGTTCACCGATGCGCCTCCCAGCAGTATCGCGGCTACCGCCGGAAACGCCATGTAAATGGGCGCTTGATATATTTGAATGAAGCCGAAACTTTGCTGATACATGAGGATACCGATAGCGCCGTATATGGTTGACACGATGACGCTGGTAAGGCGCATCGCGTCAATGGAAACGCCGCCCGCGCGGGCAAAATCAGGATTCGAGCCTACCGCGGTAAGGGCTGTTCCGGTCCGGCTTCGCATAAAAAGCCACATGATAACAGCCATGAGCGCGAAAAACAGCATGGTACCGGTGGGGAACTCGAAGTTCCGCCCGATCCGGACGGCAAGGAATTTGTTCAATACATTGCTCCAGTAGCCGTCCAGCGTGATGGTTGTCCGCAATCCGCTGCCGGTATAGCCCCAAACCATCGTAGGGTTTGTATAGGGGAGGATGAGCCACAGAATCGACATGAAGGTAACGATTGAGAAGCCCACGTACATGGCGATAGTCATTTCTTCGCCCTTCACCTTGTTGAGCAGCACGCCGTAAAGCCAGCCGAACATGAGCGCAAACGGAAGGCTGATCAGGATCGCGCCTAAGAAGCCTAACGCGCCGGTAAGGTTGAACTGCATCGCAAGAGTCGACCCAAGAAGACCGGCGACAATGCCGACCGGCAGCCCGAAATTAAGACCGGCTCCGGCTTGCATCATGGGGACAAGCGCCAGCACCATGACGCCGTTTTGCCCAAAGCGCACGAACACATTGGTAAGCGAGCTGTCCACCCGCACGCCCACAAACGGAGCTATAATAAAGAGCAATACCACAAAAAAGAATATGATGAGCCGGGGCAAGCCGAAGTTAGCGGCAAACTCCCTTATAACATTCGAATTTTTTTCGTTCATAGTATTTTTTCTCCCGACATAAGAAGCCCGAATTCCGCGGCGTCCGCTTCGGGCGGCAGAATACCCGCAATGCGCCCCTCCGCAATGATGGCGATACGGCTGCAAATGGAGCGCAATTCCTCCAATTCGCTCGAAATCATCACGATAGTTGTCCCCCGTTCCCGATTGTACCGCATGAGCGTATCAAGCACGATCTTTTTTGCGCCTACGTCAATGCCCCGCGTTGGCTCCGACACAAAAAGCAGCGTGGGATTAAGGGCAAACGCCTTTGCGAGGCATACTTTCTGCTGATTACCGCCGGAAAGCTCCTTGGCTTTCTGTTTCGGACCGGTACATTTTATTTCCAGTTGTTTAATATATTCTTCCGCGAGTTCCTTCATCGCCTTTTCATCCCGCAGCTTGAAAAGCCCGCCGCACCAGCTCTTGAGATACGCGCCCCGCGTCTGCATGACGCCGAAGGCTATGTTCCAGTCGAGGCTCTCATCCAGAAGCAAGCCCACCCCGCGGCGGTCTTCGGACACAAACGCCAACCCCGCGTCAAGCGCCGCCTTGACGCTGCCTATGGGAATGGGCTGCCCGTTAAGGGACACGGTTCCGCCGGCGGCATACAGCCCCATGATGCCGTTTGGTATGCCGAGCTTGCCCTGTCCCGCAAGACCGCCGATACCGAAAATCTCGCCTTCCTGAACCGTGAACGACACGTCCTTGACCGTCTCGCCGGGCATATCGACCCACAAACGCTCTACTGTAAGCGCCGCTTTACGCGCCCCTTGGGAAACCCCGCCGGTCTGCCCCATTCCTGACTGAACGGTTCCCACCGTACGCCCCACCATCCACAAGGCAATATCCGCAACGCCGACCTGTTTATTTTCCGTATTTTTGATGACCGCGCCGTCCCGCAGCACCACGATCCTATCCGCTATTGTTATGATTTCCGAAAGCCGGTGGGATATAAAAATAATGGCAATGCCTTCACGCGCCAAGCCGCGCATCGAAGCAAGGAGGATATCCGCCTCGCTTTCCGTAAGCGCCGCGGTCGGCTCATCAAGCACCAGCAATTTTACCTGATCGCGGTTGATCTCGCGGGCAATTTCCGTAAACTGCTTGTGTCCTACGGGCATTTCAGATACCGGCGTCTCCGGATCAATCTTGACGCCGAGTTTGTTGATAGCCCGCACGGAACGCTCCCGCATCTCGCCGCGTTTCAAAACGCCCAGCCTGTCCCCGAATACCATTGAGGCGACGCCATACGCGCGCGGTTCCCTGTTCAGCATGATGTTCTCATCAGCGGTAAAACCGGGAATAAGCGAAAATTCCTGATGAACCATACCGATACCCGCGTCCAGCGCGTCAAAAGGGCTTTTGAAATTAACCGGCGCGCTCTGTATATAGATCGTACCGCCGAAACCGCCGGTCTCGGCAATCACCGGCATACCGAAAAGAATATGCATCAGGGTTGTTTTTCCCGCGCCGTTCTCCCCGACAAGCCCCATGATCTCGCCCTCGTTCAGGGAAAAACTAATATCCTGCAAGACGCGGGTACCGTAAAAAATCTTTGAAACATGTTCTAACTGTAAAAGAGACACTCGCTATACCTCATTACCGATAGGGTACCATTGATTACGAAAAAAGGGAAGCGGTGTTTTAACGATGAACGCCATAAAAATCAGCGCGAACCCCCTTTCGCGCCAGCGCCGCCGCCCCTCCCGCATGTGTTCTTATATGGGACGTATAGTTAAACGGCGTTCCCGAAGCCGAACGGCTTTCTCGAAGCCGAAGATTGCGAAAAGCCTCTCATGTTTTCTCAAATCGTAAAGAAACGCCGGTAACAGATTCCCTGTTCTATAGTATTATAACCGCATTAGTACCGGACGGGACGCCGCCGGTACCGTGTGTAAACCATACGGGCTTCCTGTTTCTTTGTATCCGGCATAGCTTCATGGCGTCACGAACCGGACGCAAGGACAATTTCCCAGCGATAATGGCTTCTATCCTCTTGACATCTGCGTTCATTATAACATACTATGCTTCAATATCGGTGAAATGCGCGTTCATTACATGGAAAAAGGCGCATTTTTTACCAATAAATGCGTCAATACTATGTCAATGACGCATTTATCATCAATATGTGCGTCAATATACATTATATAGGCGCATATATCAACATAAACCGCGCAGATATTGGGCGGTAAGGAGCGAATATGGCTAACAGAATGGACTGGATTCCGGCACAGGAGGAAAAACTCGTTGAACTTATGGCGCTTTGGCAGGTAAAACTAGCCGATGCGTCCCTTCAGACGGCTTACGGGTGGCCCGCGGACGAATGTACCCTGGTAAAAAACAGCTTTACGGCGTTTACGGACGCGAGAACGGCGTATCAAGCCGCGCCGACCAAGGCG
>JAISMJ010000040.1 GCA_031276815.1 Treponema sp. | reverse complement strand
TGGAGGATTCTACTGGTATGAATATGTATTTACCTAGGATTACTAGTAATATTGTGAAGCAGGAAACTGGGGTAACTCAGAGTGTGTAATTACGTGTCTACGTAAGTATACAATTGCGTAATCTTTTATAGGATTCATCGCACGCGCTACCAGGCATAGATACCGTTTCGCATTTTCCATAGTTTGGGCGGTATATCCGCGGTTTATAAAAGGTCGACCTTTTGTAATTATTTCCTACTATAGAGCGGGACTTGATTTTTCCGTTAAGGTATCGCATACTTATCGCGAGGTAACTATGTACGACACAAAAGAAGAAAAATTGTCCCTGATTCGTCATTCGGTGAGTCATATCATGGCGGAAGCGGTAACTCGTTTATTCCCCGGAACGAAAGTATCTATCGGACCGTCAATTGAGAATGGTTTTTATTACGATTTTCAGTTTCCGGCGCCCATAACCGCTGATGATATACCCGCTATAGAAGCGGAAATGACAAAGATCATTGATGAGAAACAGGATTTTGTCCGCGTTGTTGTGAGCCGCGAAGAAGCCAAGCGGCGTTTCGCGGATGAGCCGTTCAAATGCGAACTCATTGACGATATACCGGAAGATGCGGAACTATCCATATATGAACAGAGAAACAGCGCGGGCGAGACCGTATGGGCGGATCTCTGCCGCGGTCCCCATGTCGCCAATACCCGCGAAATCAATTCGTCCGCGTTCAAACTGCAAAGTATCGCGGGCGCATACTGGCGGGGCGATGAAAACAAACCCATGCTTACCCGTATTTACGGCACCGTGTGGGAAAATCCAAAGGAATTGAAAGCCTATCTCGCATTTCTCGAAGAAGTGGAAAAGCGCGATCACCGCAGGATCGGCAAGGATATGGACCTGTACTCCGTTCACGAAGAGGCGGGCGCGGGACTTATCTATTGGCATCCAAACGGCGGGCGTATGCGCGTCGCTATAGAAGATTTTTGGCGTAAAGAGCATTACCGCAACGGCTACGACATTCTGTATACGCCGCATATTGGGAAAAGCTGGCTCTGGGAGACGTCGGGACATCTCGGCTTTTACAAGGGCAATATGTATTCCCCCATGGAAATCGACAAGCAGGACTATATCATCAAGCCCATGAATTGTCCGTTTCATATCATGATCTACAAGAACAAGGTCCGCAGTTACCGCGATCTTCCGTTGCGCTGGGCTGAACTCGGCACGGTGTACCGGTACGAAAAAAGCGGCGTACTGCACGGACTGTTGCGGGTGCGGGGCTTTACGCAAGACGACGCCCACATTTTCTGTACGCCTGAACAGATGGAACATGAAATTCGGGAAACGCTTCGTTTCAGTCTCGCAATATGGAAGGTATTCGGCTTTAAGGATATTAAAGCCTACCTTGCCACCAAGCCGGAAAAATCCGTAGGCGAACAAAGCCGCTGGGACGCGGCGCTTGAGAGCCTCCGTAAAGCGGTGGACGCCGAGTCGCTTCCCTACGAGCTTGATGAAGGCGGCGGCGCGTTCTATGGTCCTAAAATCGACCTGAAAATCAAGGACGCGCTCGGACGCGAATGGCAGATGACGACCATACAATTCGATTTCAATGAGCCGGAACGGTTTGATATGACGTACATCGACTCCGGCGGACGGCAGAAGCGCCCGTATATGGTTCACCGCGCACTCCTCGGTTCTCTTGAGCGTTTCTTCGGCGTGCTTATCGAACACTTTGGCGGCGCGTTTCCGGTCTGGATTGCGCCGGAACAAGTGGCGGTTATTCCGGTTGCGGAGACCTTCAACGGATACGCCCAAAAGATCGCCGCGGAACTCAAGGCGAGGGATGTCCGTGTCTCCGCCGAGCTTGACGACAGCCGCATGAACGCCAAAATTCGGCATTGTCAAGCTCGCAAGATACCGTATATGCTTGTCGTGGGGCAACAAGAAGCGGATAATGGCGCTGTTTCGGTTCGGTTGCGGGACGGGAGGCGGCTTCCGCCCATGAAAAGCGCGGAGTTTGCGGACTATATTGAACGTAACATTCAGGATAAGGCGCTGGAGTTATAGACGGAAGATATAACGGCGCTATTGCCGCATGATCAGCCGTCAATGCTAGCCGAAACGCCTTCCTATGCGGTTGTCTATAAACCGGCTTGTATGCACACGGTTCCCCTCTGCGGCGACCGGCGAAACCGTTATGGGCGGGACGGCGCGGCGGCTGAAAAACCGCGTACCCTTCTTGACTGGTACGCCGCTTTGTTTCCTGACGTGCGAGCCGTCCGCGGCAGACAGGCATGGGAGTACGGGGTTCTCCATCGGCTTGATTTCGCAACGCGGGGGCTTGTTTTTATTGCCAAGACCCAGTACGCATGTGACGCGCTTATGCGCGAACAGGAGCAGGGGCTTTTCGTGAAGACCTATCGCGCGGAATCTGCGGGACACGCGGGCGGCGGCGCAGCCGTTGGTTTTCCGCCGTGTCCGTATAGCGGTATTGCAACGGGCGGCGTTATTGAAAGCGCGTTTCGCGCGTTTGGTCCGGGACGCGCATCAGTGCGTCCGGTACTCACGCCGTTTCCCAAAAACAAGGACATTGCGTTAGATCACGGCGCGTATTACAAAACGGAGATTATCGAAAAAATTGAAAAAATCGGAAAAGCGGAGGACAAAGAAAACGCCGTTGTTTTCCGTATTCATCTGGCGCGGGGTTTCAGACATCAAATACGGTGCCACCTTGCATGGCTTGGCTATCCGCTCCTGAACGACTCCCTGTACGGCGGCGTCATCACAGACGCTCACCGTCATCCCGCGCCGATTGGGCTGTGCGCCATCGGCTTACAGTTTATTGATCCGGCGGAAAAAGCGCCGGTTTCGTATACGCTCGATACCGGCGCAGTATGAGGGGGAAACAGAAGACCGTTCTCTCAAAAGAGAGTATTAGACTTCGCCACGAATAAACTATGTGCTTTTTTCAATCATTTGATTATAGGATTATAGAAAAACAGATAACGAATAACCGCATTATTTAGTTGCTCTTTGCTTCCTCCGTACGTGAACATCCTCTAAACCTCCTCTTCACCGAACCGCACAAAGGAATGGAAGCGGACAAATCGCACTGTATCCATACAGAGATGAAGCGGTATATGCAAAGACCCGACAATGACACTGATAGACATGGTACTCTGTATGGACACAATGCGCCTCCTTTTTATCCTATCGCTATGGAACCTGTTTCACCGGTCCGTATGCGGATGCACTCTTCGATAGGAACCACGAATATTTTCCCGTCTCCGATTTCTCCGCTCCGCGCTCCTTTGATGATCGCATCTATGGTTGGTTTCACAAAGGTATCGTTGACCGCGATTTCGATGCGGACTTTTTTTCGCAGCGTTACTTCGACTTCAACGCCCCGGTACATTTCGCCGGTTAATCCGCCCTGTTGACCGCATCCCATTGAATTGGTTACGGAAATCTTCTTAACATCAGCCTCATACAAGGCTTGCTTTACATCATTCAAAGCATAAGGCTGTATATACGCGATGATTAATTTCATTGTAATTTTCACTCCTCAATTAAAGTAAAAGATCATCTATAAGAACAATCTATGATTGGCTTCTTACAGATTGCTAAAAATCTGGAAGCCTGTGTACGCTTCGGATTTGTGTTCACTCAGATCCAGACCCATCAATTCGTCCTTGTGGGACACGCGCAAGCCGGTCGTAACTTTCAGTACCATGAAAAGAATGAGACTGGTAATGGCAGCCCATGCGCCGACCGTAACAATGCCGAGCGCCTGTATGCCGAGCTGGGTGAAGCCGCCGCCGTGAAGTACGCCGACCGCTACGCCTTCGACATTTCCCCAGATACCGACCGCCAATGTGCCGAATATACCGCAGACAAGATGAACGGACGATGCGCCGACCGGATCATCGATCTTGAGAACCTTGTCGATGAATTCGACCGCAAACACTACCAGAATACCGCCAAGCGCGCCGATGACAAGCGAAGCAGCCGGGGATACGACCGCGCACGGCGCGGTAATCGCCACAAGACCTGCCAGAGCGCCGTTTAAGGTCATGGAAATATCGGGTTTTTTGAACCAAATCCAAGACGTGAGCAAGGCGCCGATGGTGCCTGTGGAAGCCGCCAACGTGGTGGTAACGCATACGCGGGCGATATCCGGACTTGCGCCGTCAAGGGTTGACGCGCCGTTGAAGCCGTACCAGCCGAACCATAGGAGAAACACGCCGAGCGCGGCGAACACCATGTTATGACCGGGATAGGCTTTTACTGAAATTTGACCGTCCTTTCCCTTGACATACTTTCCGATACGGGGTCCGAGTACCGCAGCGCCCATGAGAGCCGCCCATCCGCCTACGGAGTGTACAACCGTTGAACCCGCAAAATCATGGAAACCGAGATTTGAAAGCCAGCCGCCGCCCCAAATCCAATGCCCTGAAATCGGATAGATAAAAGCGGAAATGAAACACGTGTAGATAAGATAGGACTTGAACTGCGTCCGTTCCGCCATTGCGCCTGAAACGATGGTTGCGGACGTAGCGGCGAATACGACTTGGAAGAACCAATCGCGGTAGAAAGCGGGTTCGCCCATAGGTCCCTTGAAGAAATCGGATGTGCCGATGAGTCCGCCTAATGCATCCGCGCCGTACATAAGACCCCAGCCCAAAGCCCAGTAGACGACCGCGCCGAAGCAGAAGTCCATTAGGTTTTTCATGATGATATTGCCCGCGTTTTTGGCGCGGGTAAGCCCCGCCTCCACTAAGGCAAAACCGGCTTGCATGATGAACACCAGCGCGGCGCCAAGGAACAGCCACACCATAGTAAGCGCATCCCGAATGGTATATCCTTCGTCTACCATTACCAGTTCCGCTACATCAGCCAAGCTCGCTTCATCCTGGGCGAACAGCGCTATGCCGGCGCACAGAATAAGCACTACAACCAGAAACAATTTTTTTCGCATTTTCATCCTCCTAGAGAAATATGTGATGATTCATGCTTTGCAATATACGTGCCAAATATGTTTATGCAAGGATCAGGTGATACGAGATCATAGCATGGAGCGTTTGGGAAATCTCCGGTGAGAACTATTGTTGACAAACTATGAGAAAGATTTAAAATACGTACTAATCAATGTTCTTATGAGGATGTAAGATTATGGTAAACACCTGCCGGCTTGCTGCGGAGATGATACGCGCGTTCTCCGCGATATCGCTCTTTGAAAAGCATAAACCGTACGGTATCCGCAGTAAAGACGCCGTATGGTGATAATGAAAGAGCCGTTTGAGAACACAATACGCGCGCCCCGTATATCATGTTTTTTTATCGTTTTAGGGATAGTATGTATTCTCTATTTTTTGAGTATCACAGTATATATGGGGTATTGCAATCTATTCAACGTACTATGGCTTGGTTTGGGATGTATCGCCATTATTCTGGGAATTTTCAACAATCATATACGCGCTATAATAAAAAGAATGAAAAAACGGGTTAAAATCCCGCTTTTTATTAGTATCAGTGTAGGTTGTCTGGGGTTTGCAATAATCGAAATTCAAATTCTATATGCTATGAAAGCGGCGCCGGAACAAAACGCCGATTATGTAATTATTCTTGGAGCAAGAGTGAACGGAACCGTTCCGTCATTGGCAATGACGCGGCGGACTCATGCGGCGCTGTTATATCTACGAACCAATAAAAACGCAAAAGTAATAGTAAGCGGCGGACAAGGAGCCGGCGAAGCGGTTTCAGAAGCGGACGCTATGGCGCATATCTTACAAAACAAGGGCATAGGCAGAGAACATATTATACTTGAATATACATCTACGAATACCTTTGAAAATTTAACATATAGCCTGAATTTTATAAATTCACCGGATTCCCGTGTTGTAATCGTAACATCGGAATTTCATGTATTCAGGGTAACAATTATTGCAAAAAGGCTGGAGTATAGAAATTGTACGGTATTGCCTAGCAAGACTCCTTTGATACTCATGCCCCATTATATGCTGCGAGAATTTCTAGCGATACTAAAAGATACCATAACGTTTGCGGCAAAAGCCCGAACATACAGAAATGTATAGCAAAAAAAAGCTTTCTACATTTTTGTAGGGCGGTAGAGCTTCCACGATATGCCATAGTGGTGAACGCGCAATCCCATTTGCCGCTCGGTAATGCCGAGCCTCCGGCTTGCCGCGGACATGTTGCCTTCGCTTATCTTGAGCGCCTCAACGATGAGTTCCTTCTCAAGACGGGAAAGAGCGGCTTCCAGAGTCGTATTCGGTTCCGTGCTGGTGGAACTCGGCGATTGAAGGCTTGGCGGCAGGTTGTAGGAATGGATGACCGAGTCTGTGGAGAGGATCACCGCGCGCTCAATGCAGTTTTCGAGTTCCCGTACATTGCCGGGCCACGAATAGCTGGTGAGCAAGTCTATGGCTGGCGAGGAGATGCGTTTGATGAGTTTGTTGTTCTTTCTGGCGTATTTTTCCGCAAAATGATCGGCTAAAAGCATGATGTCGCTTTTGCGTTCACGTAAAGCCGGACAGTGCAGCGGAAAAACATTGAGCCGGTAGTAGAGGTCTTCGCGAAAACGCCCTGCCTTAACCGCTTCTTCAAGGTTGCGGTTCGTAGCCGCGATAAGCCTGACGTCAACTTTGATGGTTGATACTCCGCCGACCCGCTCGATCTCCCGTTCCTGAAGCACACGGAGGAGTTTTACCTGTATTTGAGGCGGAATTTCACCGATTTCATCAAGAAAGATCGTGCCGCGATGCGCCTGTTCAAACTTGCCCTTGTGCATGTTCAAAGCGCCGGTAAACGCCCCTTTCTCGTGTCCGAACAACGCGCTTTCGATGATCGATTCTGGCAGCGCGGCGCAGTTTATCTTGATAAAAGGCTCGTCCGCGCGCCGTGAAAGCCGGTGAACCTCGGCGGCTATGAGTTCCTTGCCGGTACCGCTTTCACCGGTAATAAGCACGGTGGCGTCGCTTGGGGCGACTTGGGAGAGCATCTCGTAAATACCCCTCATCGCGTTGCCGGTTCCGATAATAGCGCTGCCTTCGGCAATACGTCCGCTCTCAATACTTCCCATCGTTTTCTTTTCATCACAGTCGCTCTTTTGAAAGCGGAACTGTTCTTCCATGATCCGTTCACGGAGTTTTGCCGAATCCGCTATGATGGACGCCGCTTTCTCAAGAAATGAGCGATCCCATGCCCGTTGCGCTTCGTTGCCGTCTACGCGGCGTTCAGCGCTGAGCGTCCCAATGACGGCGTTTCCCGACCGTATAGGCACGCAGTAATAAGTGAGCCCTTCCATGTCTTTCTTTGTTCTGTTTTTCGCGCGGTTAAGGAAACGGGTGTCTTGGGAGAGATTGTTTACCGTTATCGGAAGACCAGATTCAAACACCCTGCCGACTAACCCTTCACCCAGCCGGTATAATCCGCGGGCTTTTTCTTCCGCAGTAAGTCCATAGGCTTCTTCGATTTTAAGAAGCCCTGTTTTCCGGTCAAGGAGCGTTACCATACCCCACGTTAAACCCGCCCGTGTTTCAAGAAGGCTTAAAAGAGGACCTAACGCGGTTCTTAATTCAACATATCTATCAAAGGTTCTTGCAATATCAAAAAGCAATTCCAACTCTAACCGTTCATCTTCTAATAGTGCGGCTGCATTCATGCCGATAGCTTACTTCATTTATGTAGGAAACTCAAGTAGTATGTGGGGATAAGGGGAACTCACACGCCACCGCGCTCCGTCTCAATACCGGCATACCGGCTCCAAATCGCGAGAGGCATCGCCGCGTTCTTTTCTCATTTTTTCCATTTGTGTAATGAGTGCTTTCATATCTCGCGCAAGCGGAGCGGACAAGCGGGTTCCGTCTGGCAGGATTATTTCCGCTGCATGAAGACCGAGCCGTGAAAGCAAGGGTTTTTCTTCAAAGGAATCGCCGCGCCATCCGCGTTTGAATGAGGATAATACCACCGGTTTAGGGTTTCGGCAGTACAGGGGATCGCAGACGATTGGGTAGCCCAAAGCGCTTGCATGTACCCGGATTTGATGAGTACGCCCTGTTTCCGGTATGACTTCAAGGACGCTGAAATTTCCCGCCGTAGTTAGCAGTTTGAAATGCGTCCGGGAAGGTTTTCCCTGGTATTTGTCAATGATAGTGATATGCCGCTTGTTGCCGTTTGGCACGAGCGGCATATCGCATGTCATTCCCCCATGCGGAAAACGTCCGTACACAACGGCAATGTACCGTTTCTTTATTGGTTCAACCCAGTCGTCCGCGAAAGGCGCGGCTAGTATTGAACGCCGCTCAAACGCTGCGGAAAGCTTCTTGTGAGCTTCGGCATTATGTGCGAATACGACAAGCCCGGACGTATCTCTGTCGATACGATGAACCGTATACACCTTGTGCTGAAGCGAAGCCGATAGCAAAAGATCAAGCCGCTCTTTAGTATCGTCCCACCGGTCGCCCCCCACCGCAATACCGGAAGCTTTGTTTACCGCAACGAATTCGCTATTTTCATACACAATAGTAAAGGGAACTGTGTGTTTCATGGCTGTCCTTTAGAGCAATTATAGAGGGCGTCAAAGAAGCGCCCCTTGTCACATGGAGACCCGCCCCCGCTGACGGAGACATAAGGCGGCTCTTTTCTCGTTGTTTTCATCTTCATTTCATTTTTTGAATATGTCATAGCGTCTCTAGCGTGAACGCCCCCCTAACGGGGGAATCGCTTCTAGTATAGCGTCCGCGATAGTTCTGCCGCCTGTAGTCATGCCGAGTTTGCGCCCTTGATAGATATCGCCGTGGAAATCGCTTCCCGCGGTGATGAAAAGCCCCAGCGCGCGTCCCACATCTTCGAGCCGCTTACAGTCGCCTGACGTTGCGGTCGGATGCCACGCCTCAATACCGTCAAGCCCCTGTTCCTTCAAAGACGCTATCAGATCGGGAAGCCGTCCCCATGCGACATACAGAGACATGGGATGCGCCAATACCGCAATACCGCCCGCCGCCTTGATAAGGCGTACCGCCGCTTGAAAGTCAATGTCTTCTTTCGGCACATAGAGCGGACGTCCTTTTCCCAAGTAACGGTCGAATGCCTGCTCCACATTCTTTACCATTTTGTGTTGGATAAGGAGCTGTGCAAAATGCGGACGCCCTATGGAATGACCGCCTGACAGGTTTACAACGTCCTCATACTCAACATGAAGCCCTAGCTCATTCATACGGCGGACAATTTCCCTGTTGCGCTTTTCCCGCGTATGCCCCAGCCCAATGAGCGCTTCGAAAAACACCGCATTCGGTATGCGTAGACCAAGCCCTAAAAGGTGAAATTCGCCCGGCTGCCACTGCACCGCAATTTCAATACCCGGAATAAAGCGTATGCCCAGCTTTTCGGCTTCGGATTGCGCCTCATCAAGCCCGTTAATCGTATCGTGATCCGTTAAAGCGATGGCGGATACGCCGATCTTGTGCGCTTCGGTTATGAGCTGGCGCGGGCTTAAACTGCCGTCTGATGCGGTGGAATGGGTGTGAAGATCGATCATGTATGGCAGTATATCATTGGCGGTTCAAAACAGCAAGAGGAGAGGGTTCATCTATCTACCGTACGTCAAGACCTGCGCCCGCCTCCAGTTCTCTTTTCCTTACACTTTCTGTATTCTTTGCACAAAAAACATCTTTGTATCGTCGCGGTTGCCTCTCGTCATCATTCCGGTAATTTCAACCGTATCATTCTCAGTAACAGAAAGCCCTTTCCATAGGCTCTTATCAATCATAAGCCGTATACTTCCCGTCTCATCTGAAAAGACATAATAGCTATAGTTAGGCATCGTTTGTTCAATCCACAAGAACGCAACAATTCTTCCCCGTAACGCTACCGGAGATACATCCTTCATGGTTTTTGCCTCTTGAACGGTTATTGGCGCCAAACCCGGTCCATGATAGCCCTCTTGAGCGTGAAGGGATACCCCTATCAGAAGCGCCATGACAGCCAACACTACGCCATTGTTCCTTTTCATACCACTACCTCCATATCTGTATTATAACAGTATTGTATCAGTATATCTCGTTTTATCAACCCTTTGCGTTCAATTCTTTTTCATAATCCTCCGCTCATTTAGCATAGTATGTTGTATCCGCAAAGCGTCTTGCGATGACATGCTTCCTCCGTTGTCGCGCCGCGTGGAACTATGCTATAATGAGCCGTACGATGCCAAGCGCTGGTACGCCGCATGAAGCGCCGCCGGCAACACGCCTTTGCGCGGCAGGGGCTGGCTAACTGATTACACGTATGGAGAACGCTCTATGAATGAAACGACCTCTTCTTTGCGGGTGCATATCGGGTTTTTCGGCAGACGCAATGTTGGAAAATCAAGCCTTGTCAACGCGGTTACCGGACAGGAACTCGCTATCGTGTCTGATGTAAAAGGCACCACTACCGACCCCGTTTACAAAGCCATGGAACTCCTTCCCTTGGGACCCGTTGTCATTATCGACACGCCGGGCATTGATGATGAAGGCGCGCTCGGCGAACTGCGGGTTCTGAAGGCGAAACAAGCGCTGAACAAGACCGATGTAGCGGTCTTGGTGATAGACGCAAGCGTTGGAACAGAAGAACAGGCTGATCAGGAACTCATCAGGATTTTTCAGGAAAAACAGGTACCGTTCATCATTGCGTATAACAAAATCGATCGGGTCGCCGGCTCCATTCCGGATGTTTTAGACACGGTAACACCCGATCCCTACGCTGCGCCGCGTATCCGCGTAAGCGCGAAAAACAAGACTAACATTGACATGCTTAAAGAACGGATCGCCGCTCTTGCCAAGACGGAAGAGCCGAAACTGCGATTAGTGGGCGACCTCATAGACCCTTCGGACTTTGTGGTATTGGTCGTTCCCATTGACAAAGCCGCGCCGAAAGGCAGGCTTATCCTCCCCCAGCAGCAAACCATCCGCGATATTTTAGAAGCGGATGGAACCGCGATTGTGGTGAAGGAATACGAACTTCGCGACACGCTACGGTTTTTAGGCAAAAAACCCCGCCTCGTGATTACCGATAGTCAGGTTTTCGCCAAAGTATCCGCGGATACGCCGCCGGATATTCCGCTCACCTCGTTTTCTATACTGTTCGCCCGCTACAACGGGCTGCTTACCGCTGCGGTGGAAGGCGCTCAAGCCCTTGATGCGCTGGAAGACGGCGACCGTATTCTCATTTCCGAAGGCTGTACCCACCACCGGCAGTGCGATGATATTGGTACCGTCAAACTGCCCCGCTGGATACGGAACTACGCCGGAAAACGCCTCGAATTCGCCTTTACCTCCGGCGGCGATTTCCCGTTTGACCTTTCATCCTACGCGCTCATCGTTCACTGCGGGGGCTGTATGCTCAACAACCGCGAGATGCGCTATAGGCGGCAATGCGCGGCGGATCAAAGCGTACCCATCACAAACTACGGCGTTCTCATCGCCCATATACAGGGGATATTACCGCGGTGTATTGCGGCGTTTCCCGCGTTCAGGGACAGCGCGCCTTAAAAAACCGCTTCACGTCTCCCCATCATTTCCGATCCCGTATACTAGATGATCGCCATGCCTATCAAAGCGGTCAACAGCCGCAGCAAACTTGCCAACAGCCATCGCGGATTTGCCAACAGCCACGGTAAACTTGCCAACAGCCATCGCGGATTTGCCAACAGTCACCGCAAACTTGCCAACAGCCACGGTAAATTTGCCAACAGCCATCGCGGACTTGCCAACAGCCACGGTAAACTTGCCAACAGCCA
>JAISMJ010000039.1 GCA_031276815.1 Treponema sp. | reverse complement strand
CAAGACTTTTACCGATACACCTGCCTTAAGGGCGGCGCATACGCGCAATCCGCCTCTCGCCCCGCTGAAACTATGATACGTACTGGCTTTCCCCTCTTATCTATAGCAAGGTGGACTTTACTATAAGTTGCATCTATACATAGTCAATATACCAACAGAAATTCCCGTTAATATACTGTAAATTTCGTTTTTCTATTACAATATAACTGTCATAATAACTATCAATAGCCCTTTTATATGAAAAAATATTTTGTCGAAAAACCAGTATGGACAGAACAAGACCACTAAAAGTTCCATCAAGTGTTATAGAATGTTCCTCAACTTTTGTTATCCCGCATTTCCTCCATTTCCTCATTAAAATAAATGAGAATATATATCCAATGGCAAATAATATCATACATATACCGAATAGCTTAATTGTATGTTTTTGAAGTAGATTAAACACAAATAAAAACAAAAATATACACGGTAAAACAAACAATTTGGTGATATGCATTTTACGTTTTTTATAGATGAAACACCTGAAATAATTAAATATAAAAATACCAGCCATACCCAAATAGGCGTATTTTGAATAATTTTTACAATTTCCATATATTCATCCTCCATAAGTTTACAATATCTCTTTAAATTTTTTATGTCAATATATCTTTTAACCAATTTTAGGCGCAATTTCGCCTAACTACGCCATATACGCATTGATTAGTATATACCGCCAGTCGCGTATAACACAATGCGCACGCTTTACGCACCGTGTCGGGCGGATCGTTCACGCTTTATGTCTCTTCTTTTTGAATACGCGCACACGTTTTGATACGGTACCCTTTGAAAAAACTATAGCATAGCATGATTTCTACCGATACGTTCCGGTTCATTCATCGCTTCACACGGTGAATTTACCAATCTCCGCTACCAGCGACATAATGCTATCTCTATTTTCAATGCTGACGTCCTGTATCCGCGTAACCGCCGCATTGATCTGATCTATGCCCGCGGCTATCTCATCCATGCCTTGATCAAGGTCTGCGGTAAGGCTTTCGAGTTGTTTGCTTTCGTTGATAACGTGATCGCTGCCGCTGAGCATAGCCGCGGCATTGTCCCGTACGTTTTGGGTTATCTCTTGAGATGTCGCTATGGTGAGGAGAATTTGCCGGCTGCCCATATTCTGCTCCTCCATTGCCTGCCGTATATGTCCCTCCTGATCCGCGACAATATGCACGTTACGGTCAATGTCCATAAAATGATGCAACGCCTTCTCCGTAGAATCGCGTATCCCATCAAGCGCCGTCTTTATCTTCTTCAATATGTCTCCCACCGAGCCCGCCTGTTTAGACGAAGACTCCGCCAGTTTGCGGATTTCGCCAGCCACTACCGCAAAGCCCTTTCCCGCAACTCCTGCATGAGCCGCTTCAATAGCCGCGTTCATCGAAAGCATGTGGGTTTGATTCGCGATATGTTCTATTACGCCGTTGATTTCCAGCAGCCGCTCCGATTTCTTGGCGACTTCCTGAATATCCTCCGATACGCGGCGTAATGCCTTGTGCCCTTTTTCATAAGACGCCGTAAGCTTCTCAATATTCTGTTCGTTCAACGTCAGACTTTCGCTTACGGCAGTGATATGGGACGCCATTTCTTCAATGGCTGATGAAGAGCGGGACACGCTTTCCGCCTGCTTCTCAATACTCTCGTTTAGAGAACCAATGCTGCGGACTATCCCTTCCATTGTACTATTCGTCTGGGTAAGGCTTTCCGCCTGATTGCCCGCTTTTACTTTAAGACCGCATATTTGGGTATTTATCTGACGGATCGCCGCGGCTGACTGGATCATCATGGAAGACAACTCGTTTCCCACCAGCGACAGTTTTTCCGCTTTTTCCGCAATAATCTTAATCAGTATTTTGATCTTTTCCTGCGTGAGGGCTAGAAAACGCATCATGTCGCCAAGTTCGTCCTGACGGTCAGCCTGAATCCGCGAAGTAAGATTCCCTTCCGCAATGCTTTGAAGCGCGGTCATGGTACGGCGAATGGGCTTGATAAGGGAAGACGACACCGCAATACCCAAGAGCAGCGATACGCCTAACGCTATAGTAAGAGATACGATCAAGGCGATCCGTGCGGGATATTCCAACGCCTTGCTGGTAGACACGTCCATATCTATGGTTATAATGCCCGCCACGCCGCCGTTCTTCATAATGGGATAGACGGATGAAATAAAAGTGCCGTACTCATCGGTAGTAGGCTTGGGGGTAATCTGCATAACGCCGGTTTTCTCGGCTAACACCATGGTGTCCGTATGCGTCCCGTACACGAGAAAATCGTACGGCGTTCCCGGAACAACGTCTTCTGAACCGGTCACATCTTCTATATCATTATCAAGGATAAAGACGTACTGCCCATCCCGCTTTTCCAGCACGGAAATATACATGAGGTCAAACGCATCCGCAATCGCTTGAAGCTCCCGCGCCAGTTGCCAATATTCTTCCGAGCCTGCCGTCCCTTCCCGTACTATGTAGTCAAAATCCAACACTTGAGGATAGGTGTGAACGAACATGGTCGTTACCTGACCGAGCATCTTCCCGTAGGTTTCCTGAATATGCTTATGGTACTCATAGTACATGAGCAGTCCCACGCCGCTGGAAATTAAAAACCCAGACCCAACAAACAGCAGTAAAAACTCTTTTTTTAAACTTCTGGTACGTGTCATTCTTGTTCCAATATACGCGCCATGCGAGGGGCGCGGTATGCTTAAAGATAAACAATGGAAGCGATTATGTCAAGGAGCCGGTATATCGCGGGCGTACCCGCCTTCTTCCAAAGCTTTTTCCGCTTCGGTTATCTCATCAAACGGGCGCGTTTCATGCGCGTATATGATCGAATTCTCGTGTCCCTTGCCCAAAAGCAGCACCACATCCCCGTCTCTCGCAAGTGAAAAAGCCTTCCTGATTGCGGACGGCCGGTCGGGAATGAGGAAAAGGTCTTTTCCCTCCACGCCGGCATTACGACACAGCCCGCCTGCGCCGTCCTCTGCGGCGGCATGGACGCCCGCGGCTATCTCTTCAAGTATCGACAGGGGGGCTTCGCTGCGGGGGTCTTCATCGGTAAGCACGATAATATCCGAGTACCGCGCGGCTATGCGCCCCTGTTCAGGGCGTTTTTGGGTGTCGCGGTCCCCGGCGGAGCCGAAGACGCTGATGATGCGACCGCCCGCCTTATTAAGGCGCGCCTTGTCAAGGCGTTCCCGCAAAGGAGGAAAAATCGTCTCAAAGGAAGACGGCGTATGCGCGTAATCCACCAGCGCCTCAAAAGGTTGCCCTTTTCGCACGGCGGTCATACGCCCGCGCACGGGTTTGAGCGCGGGAACCAGCGAGGCAAGTTCGGCAACCGGTATGGAAAGCAGATGCGACACGCACAAAAGGCTCGCCATGACGTTTTTGGCGTTAAACGCGCCCGGCAGATGGTCTTTAATATGGATGACGCCGTTTGCGTGCGTATCTACTATATCGTACTCGTTGCCGTCCGCTGCGCTTTCTATACGCAAGAGCCGCAGGTCCGCGCCCTCTGTACCTTCCGCATACGAAAAGACCGGCTTGCGGGTAACGGACGCAAAATACGGCGCGCTTTTATCATCGCCATTGACGACTCCAAACACGGGAACCGTGACGGGAACAGCGCCACTGTGAGAATCCTTGCCCAATGCGCGGAACAGACGCGCCTTATCATCGCGGTACTGTTCCCACGTACCGTGAAATTCCAAGTGTTCGTGGGCAACGGTGGTCATAATACCCGCGTCAAAGGCAACGTCTCCTAAACGGTTTGTTTTGGGGGAAAGCCCGTGAGAACTAGATTCCAGAACCGCATACTCAATCCCGTTGTTGAGCATTTCGGCAAGCCGCTTGTGGATAACGGGCGCTTCCGGCGTGGTTTGATGTTCGGGGTTCCATTCCGCGTTACTGGCAGTGCAGTACTGCACGGTGGAAATAAAACCCGCCTTCCTGCCGCACAGACGCAGCATCTGCCATATGAGATACACAGTCGTAGACTTGCCCTCGGTTCCCGTTACCCCAATGACGGCGAGCTTCTTTGACGGAGAACCGTAAAAGGAATCGGCGATGCCGCTCATGGCAAAGCGCGAATCTTGCACCTTTATATAGACAACGCCCTCAGCATACCGGTCTATATCGTCTTGATGAACGATAACCGATGCGCCCCGTTCAACAGCCTGCGGTATGAAACGGTGTCCGTCTGTCCGCAGACCGGGAAGCGCGAAGTACAGATTGCCCTTTGCTACGGCGCGTGAATCGTATTCCAAGCCGGTAACAAGCGGATCGCAATCATGCTTTCGTTCAAGAAAGCCGATCTTTGAGAGAAAACCGCTATCATTATGAGAAATATGAGAAACGTGAAAGAAGCGAGATAACAAACAAGAAAAGCCGTTTTCCATTATGCGGCGTTACCTTTTTCTTTTGAACATGCGGTAATTGATATGGGGAAATATGCGGTGGGACCGCTCCAGCTTGATAAGCCAGTCGGTACTAATATGACTTGAACCGAGCGATTCATAAATGGTGGTAAAATTCCGTAAATCATTCTCAATTTCTTTTGTATTATACTCCGCATGTTCTTGGTAATAAATCCGTTTCGGTAAACACGAATCCTGCGCGAGCAGCAGTTCCCGCGCCGCTTGGTTCAAGGCGCGTTCCTTTATGCCCGATTCATTCGGAAACCGTTCCGCAAGCTCGGTCATGCGTTCAATAGCCCGCTCAATATGCCGGTACATCCAGTCGTTAGATGAGTCGAGCCATGTTTCCGCATAGCCGCTCTCGCCTGAAGACGAAAACGACGGGATCACCGTTTCAAACAGCGAGCCGTCCTGATCGTACAGGTATTCGCTTGGGCTTACGCAGCGAATGTCAGCATGATTCGCTTCTCTGAACAGCGCTTCCAGAAACGCGGGTCCTTCGTACCAGCAACGCCCAAACGCATCCGCATCAACGGCGCACAGGCAGAGCGGCGTTTCCTTCATGTAGGCTGAAGCTTCCTGTAGCCGGACGGTTTGTTTATGCAGAAACTCCCGCGCATGAGTCCGCGCTGTTTTCAGAGCCGTTTCAGGCTCATAGATCGTCTTGCCCCGCGCCCAATACTTATATCCGGTTGCCAAACGGCAGGGCGACTTCCCGATAAAAGACGCAAGCGCCGCGCGGGGCAGCTCAAAACCCACATCTTTCTGGTTGTCGCGGTACTCTTCCGTGCGCGGAAACCCGTCTTCTCCGGTAATGTCCCGCGCAGCATAAAAATCACGCGCCATAATACACACGCCCAACGAGGTTCTGACCGGATAGAACGAGCCTTTTGATGCGGCGGGATTCCCTAATATGAGGGCGTGGGTATCGCAAATCGTATAGCCGAAGTTGTACGCCCGTATAAACGTATCTACTCCGGGCGTCCAGCCGAATTCAGGCAGATAAAAGCCCATCGGATATTTTCCAAAATGGAACCTAAACACGCTGATTGCGGTCTCAATCTGGGCTTGAATGGCTTCAGGTTGCGATATGTATAAGGGCAGAAACGCATGGGTCGCCGCGGTTGCGAGCAGTTCTATGTTTCCCTTTGTCTGATAATAGTCGAATACCTTCAGGATATTTCTTTCATAGCGTTCCGAGAACTGTATCCGCCGCTCTACCGCCTCATCATAATAGTACTGCGCGAGTCTTTGCAGCCGTTCCGCTGATTCTCCCCGCAGGGCAGCGGCGCGCTCGACTTCCTTTTGTCCGAATTCGATACGCGCCGTCATATAGTCAAGATAGCGCTTCTGCATACGCACTTCGGATAACAAACAGCACAGAGACGGGGAAAGCGAAAGCCCGATATGAAACGGAACATGATCCGCGTCCAGCCGGTCAAAGATTTCTAATAAGGGAAGATACGTGTCCGACAAGCTCTCAAAGAACGGCTTCTCATAGACCGGATCGTGTATGCTCCACGGTATATGCGCGTTTATAACGATGGAAATAACGGGTCGCTTATTCACTGACCAATACGCTCCCGTTTACGGAGTATAGTAAAATCATTCACGCCGGATAGCGCCTGTAACGGATTAAAATCATTGTCATAACTACCAAAAGCGCCGATTTGACCGCCGGTATATCTCTTTACCGGTTCAAACAGTACCGGCATGGTAAACACATCGGAAGAAGCTATCACGATTTCTTTCTTATTCGCCAACAAGCACACCTCCGCTTTATAACTGCGCCCCGCCTCGGGAATCCCCACATACCAAGAAGCGTCAGTCGGGCGGATACGGATGATAAACGCTTTTTGACTGTCTTCCATAGGGCTTATTTTCAGATAATATCTATTATAATCGCTTTTAGGCTTGAACTCGTTTTTATACTCAAACAGTTCTTTTGCGCGGCTGCTGATTTCCCAAAATACAAAGACCCACAAAGGATCGCGGATCAATACGTGTATAAAAGAAATATTGTACTGTTCCGGCAGGGGTACCGCATAGTCAGCCGTATCGTCTTTCGCTTTTTCTTGTTGCGCGCCCCGCCCCATCCGCGCTCTATCATCAGAAGCATCCATACGGCGTACCGGCTTAATCTCCAGCAAGGCTTCCACAATAAAGTTCCATGCCAGATCGGGCGGTATTTCGATATCAAAACGATCCGCCAATACTATCAATTCTTCCGTTGTCAAGCTTTCAAGATACGTTCTTGATAATTCCGTACTTTTCATAGTAAGGGTATAATAATGAACAAAAAGGAAAAGAATGTCAAGCACTCGTACAGGCGAAGGGGGCGAAGCCCGCACACTAACCCCTGAATAGCGGCGTGATACCGAAGCGATGCGCCCCTTGCCTGTAGCGATGAGAACCGCTGCGCCGGAGGGAGTGTTGGCGAATCAAGCGCTTGATGAATCAAACGCGCCGTTTAATGCGAAATACCGGTAAAACACGCATAAAAGTCCTTTACATGACGGTATAGATATGGTATGATTACAGCGTTTCGCAAGAAACGCGCTTCTTTGCGGAAGCGCACCTTATTACATGGCTTCATAGCCAAGGAGTAGTCATCATGACTAATAACAAGAAATACCCCGCAGTACATCCTGGGGGGGGGGGGGGGTAATCGCCGAATCTTCAGCGTATTGCTCACACTGTGCGCGGCGCTCGCTCTTGCCGTCTTCTCTAGCTGCGGCGATACTGAAGACGATCCCGCACCGGCCGTTCAATCTTACACCGTAACCTTTAACGCCAACGGCGGCAGCGCGGTTGCCAGTCAAACGGTAACAGAAGGCGCAAAGATTACGGAGCCTACGCCAGCCCCGACCCAAACGGGGAAGACCTTCGCCGGCTGGTATAAAGTAGCGTTCAACACTAAATGGAACTTTGCTACAGACGTCGTTGTCAGCGACATCACCTTGCACGCCAAGTGGGCAAATGGTGAGAATCTTCCTTCCTACACCGTAACCTTTAACACCAACGACGGCAGCGCGATTGCCCCTCAAACGATTGTACAGGGCGAACCGGCGCAGAAGCCGCCAAACCCAACCAAAGCAGGACATATCTTTGACGCATGGTATAAAGAGGCAGAGTTATCAACTCCATGGAACTTTGCAAGCGATACGGTTAGCGCGGATACCACCCTGTACGCCAAGTGGAAGCAGACGTTTACCGTAACCTTTAACACCAACGGCGGCTCGGCTATTCCGCCCGTTACTCGTGGGCAAGGATCAGAGGTTTACCTACCTAACTATCGACCTACCAAAAGCGGCGCCCTCTTTGACGGCTGGTATACAGACACAACCCTTTCCCAGCTGGCAGATTCCTCCATTTACCTTAACGAAAACATTACCCTCTATGCCAAGTGGATTCCCAGTGCTGACGTAGCGCCGTATGCGGGAGTGTGGCAGTCTAGCGGCGGCGGCTGGAGTAACACCTACATACTGAAGGACGATGGTACAGGTTTTAGCTTCTTTTCTGGCGATGGGATCTCTTGGCATACGATAGCGTGGTCGACAAGTCAGATAGACGGCGACAGCGCCAGCTTCAGCGAGACCTCAGTAACCATCGAAGGGCAGGGGACATATACCAAGAATACCGGCACCAAGACCCCCGCAAAGGCGGATAGTCTTCTCGGCGTATGGGCAAGCTCTGGTCGCACTATTGAGTTCAAAGCGGACGGTTCTGCGGAAGCGGACGGTTCTGGGGAGACCATTTCCCTGAAGTATCGCGTGGAAGGAAATACGCTGTTCCTCTTATACCCGACTGCTAATACCGTGATCCTGTCTATTCCCATAAGCGGCGGCGCGCCTCAAGGTTTATCAAGACCTACAAGCGTTGAGTCTCTTGCGGGCATCTGGAAACTAATGGATGAAGGCGGACAAAACTATTACTACACCCTTGCCGCGGACGGAAAGGGAACTTTCACAACGCTGGGCGTATCAATACAGGTCAGTTTCGTGGTAACCGAAGAACGCATTGGCGACAGCCCTTATACTATTGAGGGAGATACTCTTACCTTAAATAGCGGTTGGGAGAGAGAAGTAACGTACACCAAAATTACAGGCAGCATCCCGCAGGAAAGCGGCGCGGATGGGGACAGCCGCCTGTATGGAGCATGGGTTATACAGGGAAGCCCGCAGGTGATGACCTTCAATTCCAATGGGACGGGCACACAAGCGTATAACGGTTCTGAAGCTGACTTTATTTGGAAAGCGAACGGCAGTACGCTTACGTTATATATTTCTAACTTTTCTGAAGGGATGGCGATGCCCTACACTGTCAGCGGTTCAACCCTCACGGTAGAAGGGGGAAAGGGGCAGGAGATGGTACTCACTAAAAAATAACGCAAAACGAGCATAGCGGCGGCTGCTTTCGCCATAACGGAGAGGGCGGACGCCGCGTTGGTCCGGCGCGTTTCCCCTGTTGGTGAAACGTCTTCCATGTATAAAAAAGTATAATGCAGTAATCATAACAAGGGCGTCCTTCCGCAGAGGGACGCCCTTCATCTTTCATCGCTCCCGCATATACCGTATACCACGGACACTTTAGCGCGATAGTATAACCGCTTTAAGCAATTTGCACGAACACTTCGTGCAACGCTGCACGAACACCTTCAACGCTACTGTTGAAACACTTCCAACGCTACTGTTGAATCACCTTCAACAACGCTGTTGAAACGCTTCCAACAATCCGGCGCATACCCCGCGCTGTGCGGCATGAACACGTTGACGAGTAGCGTTCCTCTTTATCGCGGCACAGAGGACTATTCACATCAATACAATATTGATATACTATATATGCTATTGCTATAATGAAAGAAAGGAGCGAATTATTATTATGAAAAAGACAAGCGCCGCGCTGTGTATCGCGCTGTGTATCGGGGCTGCCGCATACAGCCAGAGTTTTCCGGCTATGCCATCATTCGGCATGGGTTCGGATGTGGAACAAGCCATGATACTGTCGGACATGGCGCTGATGAAACTGGACGGGCTCATCCCCATGCGCTTCGCCAACGCATTGGACGGAAAGCCCATAGC
>JAISMJ010000016.1 GCA_031276815.1 Treponema sp. | reverse complement strand
TTCATTCGCGGCGGGGGGCATCCCGCTACGCGATAATCAGCGAAACGACGTTTGACCACTCGCCGCGCTTGCCCCCTTCATTCTCGTAGGCGCAGGCGTAGTCGACTGTCATGCCGATCTGGTGCTGCTCATACTGGAAGTCCCGCGACACGGCGGTCTGAAACACCGAAGGCATATCCGCGGAGTCTGAAACAGGCTGGTCAGCGCCGCGTACCCGGTGGGCAAAAGCCACTCCCACTTTCCGGCTACGCTTGGAAGGAATAACTACCTTACTACCTCCCGCACGGGCTGTGTCTATTACCTGGTTCACGTCATACCCTCTATCGGCAATCAAGACTTTTACCGGTAAACCCGCCATTAAGGGCGGCGCATACGCGCAATCCGCCTCCCGCCCCGCTGAAACTATGATACACACCGGCTTTCCCCGCTTATTTATAGCAAGGTGGACTTTGGTATTGATCCCCCCTTTTGTACGCCCTATCGCTTGATTCCCTCCAACCGCTCCACATCCGTCCGCATGGACTTTGCTATAAGTTGCATCTATCATGAGCCACTGGGTATCCCCTTCCCCGATAACTTCAGCGGCTATTGTTTTCCAGACATCTCTATCCCGCCCGCGGGAAAATCTTCGGTGTGTATGTTTCCAGTCGCCGTATTCAGGAGGTACATCTCTCCAAGGAACGCCGGTTCTGAAAATCCAGGATACGGCATTGATAAAGCGTTGATTGTCATGAGCCATTCGACCCTGTTTACCTGCCGCTCCTGGCGGTAAGTCTTTTATCCTTTCCCACAGCCTATCACTGATGTCGTGTCTGTACAGTGCTTCTCCGTTTTCTTTCATCTCTTTAGCTTACTTTATTTCCTTCCTTCTGACGACACCACCTAGCGCGTACAGCTCAACGTAGTCTTTCGCAGCGCTTGCCGAAATGTTACCCGACAGTACCTTTTCTATCTGGAAAAGACCCGCTTCGCTTGACATTGCAACTGCAATGCGTAGTGGGCGCTCCTCTCCCTTCAAAAGCGGTTCCGTCGTGGTACCGTACCGGTCATCGCACGTATCTCGTGATGTATCCTGTGTTGAACAACGTCCGCCTCGCCCGCTCTACTGAACGCTCCGCATTAATGGAACGGGAGCGCGAGGGCGTGATGACGTTATAATGGGGAAAGAGATATTTTGAAAACCGCCCAACATTGAGAAAAAGGATAAAACGGCTGTGGGGATAGAGTGGAATCATTGCCGGTTGAGGACATCGGGTAAGGCGGGTATTTTGGAGAATTTGTTGTTTTTCCAAAAAGATCTGTTCAACCACTGGAAAGCGTTTGACAGGGCTTTCTTTTACATCAATTATGGCTTTGTTTGAGGCTTATCATACTTTATGAATCATCTTCCGAAATATCTTTTTGCTTTGTCAAGTGAAAAGAGAAGCGGAGGCTCGCATGACCTCTCTTTCATCGTCCGATTTTCATATAAAATCCTTGTAACAATAGAATTTCAAGTGTAACTCATAAGCCGTTTTGAGTAAGTATTCCAGACGATCAGGCGTTATGCCCCAATCCACAATGCCGGCGATATTGTGCGTACACAATGGCAGCACGGTACCGGTAAATTTAACAACCCGCAGCATCAGCGTTATAATGGCATGGAATTCATCGTCATGTTTATAGAGAATATTGTCGATAGCTTTCGCCGCAACGTAGCCTTGCTTTATACCTGCGGCATCGTAAAGATGAAAGGTAACGCCGTACCCGCGTAAAATCGTGAACGAATGGAACAGTTCCTCATGCATCCATGGGGAGAAAAGACCGTAGGGATAGGCGAATGAGCGTAGCGGAATACCGGCGTCGCGAAATGTCGCAATGTCTGAAGTGGCTTCTTCCATAAAAACCGTTTTTGACACGAGGGGTAGATTGAGGTGATGAATCGTGTGATAGCCCACATCATGCCCCCGCGCCAAAGCCTGTTTTGCAAAGTTCAAAGGTCTGCCCTGAACAAAAAAGGTAACGCGGACGCTGTACCGGTCAAACAGATCGAAAGTACGCTCCCATGCTTCAATATAATCATCATCAAAGGAAAGGAGCAATCCTGCCTCATCGTCTTGTATAAGCCAATCAACGCTATCGACCAACGATTCTCCGGTAGAAAGGGCTTCTATGAAGAAAGGAACTTGAAAGCGCCCGTTCTCTTGTAAGGAAGCGTGAATCATATCATATACAACGGTAAATTCACTGCCTTCGATCGAAAATTCCGTATAAACCGTAATATCATCTTTTTGCGCACGCCACTGCTTTTGCAGCTCGTTGCGTTTTACCATACGCAGAGCTTTTTCCAGAGGCGTTTCGGACGGTTCCGCATCAGGAACGGACGGTTCGCTTCCGGCTTCCGGCGGTTCTTCCGGCACATACGGCGCATCCTCATCTGACGGCGGTACCGGCGTAGGTATATCCATTTGCTGATGGGCGCAGGAAGCGAAAAAGAAACATATTAATATGAAAACAAACGGCATAGCTATCGCCTATTTTATAAAAAAACCATAGTTTTTCAAGGCTTTTTTACTATGTATCTTTTAGTAGCGTTTATATAGGAGATGGTGCACATTTTCTTTAGCATGAATACCCCTAGAATTCGTGCAGGGCGCACAAATCTAATGCTTGCGGAGACTTCGGATTTACAGCGCAAGGCGCATGACCGGTATGGTATGCGCCTTGTCTAAAGGCGGAGATATACATATACTACTATCATTGTGCGGTTTGCTGCCGTACAGCGATAAGATCATGGAGGTTTTGCATTATGCAGTACCGTTTAGATAAAAAAAGCGGCAATAAACTATCGGTTTTAGGCTTCGGCTGTATGCGTTTTCCGAGAAACGCGGCGGCTACCGAATCAATGATCGTAACCGCCATCGAAAAAGGGGTAAACTATTTCGATACCGCATATATATATCCGGGCAGCGAGGAATTACTTGGAACTATTCTGGAGAAGCATAAGATTCGAGATAAGGTATTTATAGCGACCAAACTTCCGCTTGTCTATGTCAAGACCGCCGCCGATTTTGACAAATTCTTTAATCAGGAACTTCAGCGGCTGCGTACCGATACGATTGACTACTACCTTATGCACATGCTTACCAATGAGGATCAGTGGCGGACCCTTTGTTCCCTCGGTATTGAAAATTGGATAGCCGAAAAAAAGAAAACGGGACAGATCGGACAGATCGGGTTTTCCTTTCATGGCTCTCAAAGCGAGTTTCTGCGCCTGCTTGACGACTATCCGTGGGAATTCTGCCAGATTCAGTACAACTATTCAGATGAAAATTTTCAGGCGGGAACCGTGGGCTTGAAAAAAGCCGCTGATAAAGGCCTACCTGTCATCATCATGGAGCCCCTTCTTGGCGGAAAACTCGCGGGCGGACCTCCACGCGGACTTCCCGCAGAAGCGATAGAGATATTCAAAAAAGCGAATCCGGCGCTTTCGCCCGCGCTTTGGGGGCTTAAATGGGTGTGGGATCATGAGGAGGCGACCGTTGTCTTATCCGGTATGAACGATCCTAAACAGGTTGAGGAGAACATCGGCTTTGCGGATGCGTGTATGCCGCATTGTATCACCGAAGCCGAAAGGGAAATATACAGGAACGTACGTGAGGTTTTCAACAAATCGTATAAAATCCATTGTACCGGATGCAATTACTGTATGCCGTGTCCACAGGGTGTTAATATTCCGGGATGTTTTGCCGCGTATAATACCCGTTACACGCTGGGATTTGTTTCGGGTATGCAGCAATATGTAACCAGTACCACGGCGACTTCGGAACAGCACGCAAGCCCCAGCCTTTGCGTCAAATGCGGCAGATGCGAGAAGCACTGCCCCCAGCATCTTCCTATTATAGACAACCTTGAGATAGTCAGAAAAAACATGGAGCCGCTCTTGTTCCGTATAACCATTGCGGCGGCGCGGGCATTTTTAGGAAGAGGAAAGAAGGCAAAGAAAACGGTATAATAGCACCTAAAAAAGCGCAAAAATTTTTAAAAAGTTGTTGCAATTATTACAAACTATGGTATCCTTAAATAAAAGGATTTCCTAGAAAATCCAATCTTCAAAATGACTATCTTAAGGAGGATAGAAATGAAGAAATTGTTGTTTGTTGCAGTAGCGAGTATTCTTGTTGCTGGCACGGCTCTTGCTAGTCCCGGCGCCGAAAGTAAAGGCGCTTCGGGGGGGGGGGGGGGAAGTACCTTTATCGGTATTGCCATGCCCGAAACACATGTGCTGCGCTGGACTAAAGACGGCGCTTCCCTAAAAAAGTTCGCCGAAAATAAAGGGTTCCGCGCACAGGATCAGTATGCTAATGCGGATCAGAACTTACAGAACACCCAGATTCAGAACTTCCTGACTCAGGGCGCAAGAGCCATTATTATAGGCTGCGTGAATGACGGCGTTGCCGCGGCTGTTGCGGATGCCGCCCGCGATAAGGTTACAGTTATTGCCTACGACCGTATTATTCCGAATTCTGCGGACTACGATTATTATATTACCTTTAATAATTTCAAAGTCGGTCAGTTTCAAGGGCAGGGAATTGAAAAAGGCTTGAATCTCAAGAGCGCTACCGCTGAAAACCCCAAATACATTACTCTTTTTGCTGGTTCTCCCACAGACGGCAACGCATTTTTCTTCTATGATGGAGCAATGAGCGTGCTTAATCCCTACATCAAGAGCGGTGTTCTCAAAGTTGTTGGTCCCTATCCTGAGACTTCAAAAGATACGGCAAATTTCCAACGTATCGCTACTGAGAACTGGCTGGCGCCTACTGCTAAAACTCGTATGGAAAACTTGCTGAACGCCGATGCAAAAGATGTAGTACTTGATGCGGTACTCGCTCCGAATGACACGCTTGCCCGCGCGATCATTGAAGCTTGTAAAGCTGACGCTAAATATGCCGGTAAGCTCCCGGTTGTTACTGGTCAGGACGCGGAAGCCGCTTCCACTGCTCTTATCAAGAATGGCGAGCAGTACATGACAGTATTCAAAGACACTACTAAACTCGCGGAAGCCGCAATACTCCTTGCCGAAGCTGCGGTAAAAGGAACGACCCCGAATATTCCGGGAGCGGTTCTTGCGTCTTCCATTGGACTTGCAGACATCGGCAATACTGGTAAAAAAGTAGTAAAGGCTTATCTTCTTGACCCGGTAATCATCTATAGAGAAAATTGGCAGGATCCGGTAAATGCTGGTTTCTATTCTCAGGACGAGATCGCTCAGAATGGACTGAAATAACCAACGGTGAACGGCGAGACGGTCTTTATACCGACTCGTCGTTTTGGTTATTATCCATAATATTAAATCAGGCTAATATTGTAACGTAACGTAAATCCTCGTGGAGTATTCGTGTAATTCCCGGGAGGATTTTTTCATACCACGCAATATACGGGAAATTGTAATGGGAACGTAGTTATTAATGGGACGTCCCATATATGTTCAAAATTCTTGCAGAGAGGTTTTATGAGTGAGTATATACTGGAGATAAAGAATCTTACCAAGGAATTCCCCGGTGTTCGGGCGCTTGATAATGTCAGTCTAAGGGTCAAAAGAGGGGAAATTCACTCTTTGTGCGGAGAAAACGGCGCGGGAAAATCGACATTGATGAGCGTTGTCAGCGGAGTACATCCTAAAGGTTCGTATGAGGGTAAAGTTTTCTACAAAGGGCAGGAAACCAACTATCACAGTGTTAAAGACAGTGAAAAAGAAGGACTTACTATTATTCATCAAGAACTTGCGTTAAGCCCGTATCTTTCTATTTATGAAAATATTTTCCTTGGACACATGAAGACCACATGCGGCGTTATTAATTGGAATTATTATATAAAAGAATCACAAAAATTTCTGGATAGAGTCGGCTTAAAAGAAAAGCCAGCTACGATCGTAAATAAGCTGGGCGTGGGTAAGCAACAGCTTGTAGAGATTGCGCGCGCACTTTCCAAGCAAGTTGAACTTCTCATTCTTGATGAACCAACTTCTTCGCTTAATGATGAGGAAAGCTCAAAACTCCTCGCGCTGATTCTTGAGTTCAAAAGGCAAGGTATCACGTCGATCATGATTTCGCATAAACTGAACGAAATATTGAAGATCGCCGATACAGTTACAGTACTTCGGGACGGGAAGAGCATCTCATCATACGATGTCAAAAAAGACAACTTGACGGAATCCCTGATCATAAAAGATATGGTTGGACGCGATTTAACGCGCCGATTCCCGAAGCGGAAATCCCGCCGTGGCGAAACGGTTATGGAGGTACGGCATTGGTCGGTCTATCATCCCGAATACCATACCATGAAGGTGGTAGATGACGCTTCCTTCTATGTGCGTAAGGGTGAAATTGTCGCTTTTTGCGGACCAATGGGCGCAGGACGTACCGAGTTGATGATGAGTTTGTATGGGCAGTCATACGGTTTTCGTAGTGAGGGCGAGTTGTATCTTCATGGTAAGCAGGTTACGCTGAAATCAGCACGGGCGGCGCTTAACAAAGGCTTGGGCTATGTTTCGGAAGACCGGAAAACCTTGGGGCTCATCCTTATCCAGAGTATCAAGACAAATATATCGGCTTCGTCTATAAAAAAGTTGTCGAAATTCGGTGTTGTGTCAGCACCTCGCGAGATCGAGGAAGCTGAAAAATACCGGAGAGATCTTCGTATCAAAACGCCGTCTATTAATCAACTCGCTCGGAATCTTTCCGGTGGAAATCAGCAGAAAGTGGTGGTAAGCCGCGCTTTACTTGCCAATCCGGACATATTCATCGTAGACGAGCCAACTCGCGGTATTGACGTGGGCGCCAAGACGGAAATTTACGAGATTCTTAATGATCTCGTAGCGCAAGGCAAGAGCGTTGTCATGATCAGCTCGGAGCTTCCTGAAGCTATGGGTATGGCTGATCGAATCTATGTGATGAACGAGGGAAAAATCAAAGGTGAACTATCACATGACGAGGCTAACCAAGAAAAAATTATGCGCATCGCTCTATTAGACTAAGAGCGGCGTACTATATCAGGAGAAAACTATGAATGATACACAAAAACAGAAAATCAGCATCGGAGAATTAATTAAGACCAATATCAGGAGTTATTCGATGTTCCTGATGCTGGTACTGATTATGGTTGTTTTTGCCGTGCTGACGCGCGGAACCAACCTTAATTCCCGTAACTTTACCAATATTTTTATTCAATATAGCTATGTGCTGATTCTTGCCGTAGGCATGGTTCAGGTAATTATCATCGGAGGTATCGATCTCTCGGTTGGATCGGTCTGTGCCTTTGTTGGGGCGATAAGCGCCATGCTGTACAATACCGGTATGGGCATGATTCCCACGGTGATTATTTCCTTGTTGGTTGGCATGGCTATAGGCGCGTTCCAGGGGATTTGGATTGCCGGTTTGCAGATTCCAGCGTTCATCGTTACATTAGCAGGTATGCTCCTCTTTCGGGGATTGACGTATATTGTTACTAATATCAGTCCTATTTCTCTGAAAGACGAAGGTTATAAGCAGATAGCATCTGGTTATTTTCCCAATGTATATGCTGGGAATGTAGATGTGATACCGCTTATTATCGGTCTGACGATTGTTGTGGTGTTCATCTTTACCGAGTTTATTTTACGGCGCAACAAAAGACAGAATAACTTCGATATTATTCCTGTGCCACTTTTTGTAACAAAACTCATTGTTATCTCCATTCTAATTATGGCGTTGTGTCAGCGTTTTGCCACTTACCGCGGGCTTCCGGTTGTCGTAGCAGTACTTGGCATTACGATCTTTGCGTTTAATTATATGATGAAAAATACGGTTCTGGGACGTTATATCTATGCAGTAGGCGGCAATGCCCGTTCAGCGAAACTTTCGGGTATTAACTCCGAAATGGTTTCCTTTACCGTGTATTGTATTATGGGTGGGCTGACTGGTCTTGCCGCGGTTGTTTCCACTGGTTATATGAACAGCGCGTTGCCTCAAGCCGGTAACATGTTTGAGATGGATGCTATTGCCGCCTGTTATATCGGTGGCGTTTCCGCGTCCGGGGGTATTGGCACGGTAGTCGGCGTTATTGTCGGCGGACTGGTCATGGCGGCTATTAACAACGGTATGTCGTTGATGAATCTGGGTGCGCATTGGCAGTACGTTGTCAAGGCGGTTATTCTCCTTCTGGCCGTCTTCTACGATGTGTATACTCGCCGCAAAGCCGGTTTAGGATGATAAGGAATATTACTGATGTTAGAATCAGATGGAATGTACTATGTTCTTTATTTAAGCTGCTCCTAAATGCGGCGTGTCGCAGTTGTTTCTGTGAGGAGTGTCCGCTCTTAAAGAGGTTATCTAAAGAAGATATATGAAAACAATAGCCGGAATAGACATGGGAACCCAGAGTATCAAGGTGGTACTCTACGATTGGGAATCGCGCACGATTGTTGCAAGTTTTCAGGAGCTGGTTGACCTTATTGCTGAAAATGATGGTACGCGCGAACAGAAGGTTGAGTGGTATGATGCCGCTCTGGAGAAGTGTTTCGCCTCTCTTTCCGTAAAAGATAAAAACAGCATAGCGGCAATCGGGATTTCAGGGCATCAGCACGGGTTTGTGCCGCTTGATGCTGACGGCAAGTCGCTGTACAATGTGAAACTGTGGAACGACACATCCACCGTCGAGGAGTGCCGTATCATCACGGAAGCGGCGGGTGGAGATGACGCTATTATTGCCGAAGTATGCAACCTCATGCTGCCGGGGTTCACCGCGCCGAAAATACTGTGGCTCAAACGACACAAACCTGACCTTTTCGATAAGTTGCGTTACATCATGCTGCCCCATGATTACCTTAATTATGTGTTCACCAACGCATATACGGCGGAATGTGGAGACGCTTCCGGCATGGCGCTCTTTAATGGCAAGAGACGTACGTGGTCAAAGAAAATATGCGCTATTATTGATGAAAAAGTGATCGGGTTGCTACCGCCTCTCATAGCGTCAGATGAACCTAACGGCTTCGTTACGGAGAAAGCGGCTGTGCGCTTCGGGATTCCTGTGGGAATCCCCGTTGCATCGGGCGGGGGCGACAACATGATGAGCGCGATCGGTACCGGCACGGTGAGAGACGGGTTTCTTACCATGAGCCTCGGTACCTCCGGTACGTTGTTCGGGTATTCCGATCTTCCGCTTGCCGATCCCAAGAACGGACTGTCCGGCTTCAATTCCTCAACAGGCGGCTATCTCCCCCTTCTGTGTACCATGAATTGTACGGTTGCATCCGAAGAAACGCGGAAACTCTTCGCCCTTGATGTAAAAGAATTCGACTCATTGGCGGCAAAGTCTCCTGCGGGTGCAAACGGCGTGGTGTTTCTGCCCTTTTTCAATGGCGAGCGTACGCCAAATCTCCCAAACGGCAGAGCAAGTATTCTGGGTATAACCGCGGCGAATTGTTCGCAGGAGAACCTAGCCCGCGCTGCGCTTGAGTCGGCGATTTTCGGTATGCGTATCGGGCTTGAGGCGTTTCAGGTGCTTGGTTTCAAAGCGCGGGAAATCAGGATCACGGGTGGTGGGAGCAAAAGCCCCTTATGGCGGCAGATGGTTGCTGATATTATGAACTTACCCGTAAAGCGTCCGGTAAATGCGGAAGCAGCCACAATGGGCGGAGCAATTCAGGCGCTGTGGTGCCTGCTCAAACGGGAAGGCGTGAATAGTACCATTGCCGAACTGACCGATGAGCATATCTTGATTCGAGACGATGAGAGCATTGTCCCCAATGCCGGAACAGTAGCCGAATACAACAAGGCGTACGCCGGATATAACACGTATTTGAAAGCGCTCACACCGCTTTATAAATAAAACAATCTATATACTGTATTAGTAAAGGAGACTCGTATGGCGAATTACTTTATCGGTAATAAGGAATATTTTCCCGGCATTGGGAAAATTCCGTTTGAAGGAGCGGCTTCTAAGAACCCGCTTGCATTTAAGTACTACGATGCGGAAAAAATCATTCAAGGTAAGAAGATGAAGGACTGGCTGCGGTTTGCCATTGCCTACTGGCACAGCTTCTGCGGCGATGGCGCGGATCCGTTTGGCTCGGCGACTCATCTTTTCCCGTGGAATTCTTCCAGCGGCGTACCCATGGAGAATGCAATAAACAAGGCTGATGCGGCGTTTGAGTTTATCACCAAGATCGGCGCGGAATTCTATGCGTGGCATGACCGGGACATTGCGCCCGAAGGCAAAGACCCGGACGAATCCGCGAAAAATTTGTCTGCCGTCATTGATGAATTGAAGAAACGGCAGGACGCAACCGGCGTGAAACTCCTTTGGGGAACCGCCAATGTGTTCAACAACCCCCGCTTTATGAACGGCGCGGCTACCAACCCCGAATTTGCCGTGCTTGTACACGCCGCTCATCAGGTACAGAACGCCATTGACGGCACCATCAAACTGGGCGGGCAGGGCTACACCTTCTGGGGCGGACGCGAAGGCTATATGAGCTTGCTCAATACCGATATGAAGCGTGAAAAAGAACACCTCGCACGGTTCCTCACCATTGCCCGCGACTATGGGCGCAAACGAGGATTCACCGGCTGTTTTTACATAGAGCCGAAACCCATGGAACCCACCAAACACCAGTATGACTTCGATTCCGAAACCGTTATCGGCTTCCTCCGCGCTCATGGGCTTGAAAAGGACTTCAAACTCAACATCGAAGCGAATCATGCGGAGCTCGCCGGACATGATTTTGCCCACGAACTGAACGTATGCGTTGACAACGACATGCTCGGCTCGGTAGACGCAAACCGCGGCGAACCCCGCAACGGCTGGGATACAGACCAATTCCCGTCAAGCGTGTACGAAACAACCCAAGCTATGCTCGCGGTTCTCCGCATGGACGGCTTTAAGACGGGTGGTCTCAACTTTGATGCGAAGATTCGGCGCAACTCCGTCGATCCCGAAGACCTGTTCATCGCTCACATTGGCGGTATGGATAGTTTTGCGTATGGTCTTGAGAAAGCCGTGGCGGTTATCGAAGACGGACGGATTCCGAAGCTACTGAAAGAGCGGTACGCTTCCTTCGATTTGGGAGACGGCGCAAAGTTTGAAAAAGGCGATCTTACCCTTGAAGCGGTCGCTGTTCTTGCCAAGGACTACGGCAAAATCGGCTGGACAAGCGGCAAACAGGAACTGTACGAGAATATCCTTTCCGAGATTATATTGGAAAAATGAGGCGCTGGACTGTTAGCGGTATATAAGCGGCAGTCTGTATGATCGAATTTATCGAAAAATCCTGTTGCAGTGTGTGTAATGTTGTTTGTACGTTCTGTAGCAGGACATTTTTAATAAAGAGAATCCCCCAGCGATTAAAAATGGTTATTGAGATTACATTGTGGCTGATAAACTAATCGCGCTTACCTTTGACGATGGTCCCGATGTAACAACAGACAAACTGCTTGCCCTTCTGAAAGATGTACAAGTATACGCTACATTCTTTCTGTGCGGCGAACGTGTTCATGCCTATCCTAATGCCGCAAAAGCGATTGCCACGGATGGACATGAAATTGGTAATCATTCGTATGATCATGCGTCTATGGACGCACTCGGCGAGGATGCGATACGCATGAATTTTGAGCGGGCGGCCACCGCTATCCATGAGAGTACCGGCAGAAAGCCGCCGTTTATCCGCGTACCGTACGTATCCTACAGTAGCGCCGTGTTCACAGTTGCCGCGGGTATGAATATGCTGATTATCGGGTGTGGCGTCATTGGGTACGATTGGGAAGAAACCGTAGATACGGCGCATATAGTGCAAAACGTACTGATGTCAGCGAAGGACGGCGGTATTATACTGCTCCACGAGCCGCACGCGAAAACCCGCGCCGCCTTGCCCCTCATCATCAACACGCTCCGGTCGTATGGGTATGACATCACGACTGTGGGCGCAGCGGCGGCGCAAAGACACATAACGCTTAACGCGGGCGTTTGTTATAACGACCTATAATGGAGCAACTCATGAACACCCACGCGGAGCCATTGATACTGCGGGTGGGAGACATGTATTACTCCATACCGCCGCGCATTTTTCAACCGACAATACGATACAAACAATAACGAGCGTACGCTCATTGAGGGAGTGTGGGGACACCATGTACCCGCCTACCACGCCTTTTCAAGGCGCGTCTTCTTCCTTTAGCATGGATAAGAGAGTGGAAGCGGGCGAAGGGGTTTCAGCGCTTAAAAGATTTCGCGACGTACGCGCTCGGCGTAATATCCGCGCTTCTGGAGATTAGCGCAGCGCGTCAATGACGGCTTGGATGAGCGGGAATCCCGCGGTTGACCCGCGGGAGACGATGACTTATTTCGTAATTGTCTCAAATGATACAGTTTTGGCTGTTTCATTTACGGTGAGAAGGTGCCAGCTTTCCTTATCGCGGAACGCCGCCACATTGTACTCCTTGAATGAGCCGAAGTCGTAGAAACTGCCCGGATGCTGATGCCCTTCCAGCACAATCTTCACGTTGTTCTTGGCAAACGCCGCTATGAGCGCGGCTCGTTCATGCGGATCGGAAAGCGAGAAGTAGAAGTTGCCGCCTCCGTACATCGGATAATGCGAAAAGACGATTTTGGGATTTGGATCCGCTTTGAGGTTGCTGATAAGGTTCTTGAGCTGGCTGCCGCCGAGCGTGCCGCTCCCCGAATCAAGGGCGTACCATGAGAAGAACTGGGTCTTGAACCGGTAGTAGGACACGTAAGGCTTGCAGTATTTCGTGTAGTGCCGCCAGCCGTTGTTGTACAGGTCGTGGTTGCCTACGATGGAATAGACCGGTATCGTGTTATATGCGCCGTCCACCACGCCATCGTACCTGCCGCTTTCGAGTTTATCGGCAAATGTTTTGAACTGTTTGTATTCATCTTCGGTACCTGCTTCCGCGCTGTCGCCAAGCACGAGGCAGAAGGCGGGCGTTTTACTCTCGGTATGCTTATCTTTAAGCCACGTAAAAAACGCCGCTTCGGGCAGATCAGGATGATCAGAGTGCGCCCCGAAGTGTATATCCGAAAGGATCAGGACGGTGTACGTACCGCTTGGTACCGGATTGGTTATGTCATATAGTTTATATCTATCACTTTGATCATCAGCGTCTCCATCAAGTGTAGGCGCACCGATGTCCGTAATATGCGCACTTCTGGCGTTTACGTCGTCCGGACGGTACAGAAACTCATTCATGCCGTATTCATCGTTACAAGCGATGAGCGTGAAACAGAGCGTCATAAGGGCTGTTGTTCGTTTCATGACATTCCTCCTTAAAAAGCGTAGCCTATGGTTAGGGTCGTGACGCTGTACTCAACATGACCGGAAAGGGTGAACATGTCGGAATAGCGTACTGCGGTCGATAGCTCTGCAAATATGCGCCCTTCAAGCGCCCTGCCTTGCAAGCGCGGCGTCTGGAATTCATAGCGCAACGCTATGGAGAGAGCGGGGTTGAAAAACAGGTGGTACCGGTAGAGTTCATAAGATGCAATGCCAAGTTCGGCGCTGAAATTGTCGAGGAGTTTACCGCCTAAAAACAGGGAAATCGCCATATCGCTCTGCGCGAACGTGTCGTATTCTTGGGGAAGCGCGGGGATGGTTATGATCTGTTCAAACCAGCCGACGTGAAGGTTCAGATACATGCGCCAGAAATCAAAGGTCGCATACGCGCCAAGCAAGATGTCGCTCTGAAAGGACACGAGTTCGCCTTCCATCTCAAACCATCCGCCGTGGTACAGAGCGCCTGCGCCGACCCGAACATGCGGGATAACAAGCGGGAAATAGACGCCGTTCAGCACAATGTCTTGGGTATCTTCACTGAATTGAAAAGCGCCGGTCGCTGATACTCGCGGGATTTCAAAGCGGTAGCGCACGGAGAGGGGAAACCGCCCCTTTTCAATGAGCGGCGCACTGTACAGGGCAAAGGAAGCGGAAACCGCCTGGGTGCCGGAAAAAACGCCGTTGGTTGTCCATGTTGTTTGGGCGCAGAGGGACGATACGGCGACAAATAGACATACAGTCATTGGTAGTATCTTCATGGCGTTTCATTATAAGTACAAGGGGGCTGTTTGTCAAATGGATGTCCGTTAGCCAATCCTCCGTCCTTCCCCGCCTCGTACTCTCAGGTACGCTCATTTATGCTAATGAGCCGATGAGTTCGGCGAGTAAATCCCGGTAATGCCGATCAAGGGGAATGCCGGCGCACGTTTCCTGCATAAAGACTGACCGCGCTTCTTCAATGAGGGCTTCTCCCTGCCGCCGTGCGCTCGTTATCGCGCCGGATGCTTCCAGATACGCGATACACTCTTCCACTTCCGGCGCGTCGCTGCCGTTTTCACGGGCTTTCTGAAAACAGCGCCGGATACGCTGTTTTCTTGCGGCAAGCTCCGCGCAAGCGGCGGCGTGCAGATAGAGGATGACCGGAAGGCTTTTTTTGCCTTCGACAATATCATCACCGCGGTTTTTCCCCGGATTGCCAGCGGTGAGATTGCACACATCATCCAGAATTTGAAAGCCCACGCCGAGTTTTTCCGCAGCCGCGCCGAGTACGAGGGCTGCCTCCCGCTTCGTTGGGTCGCCAGCTTTTTGCAGGCGCGGCGATGCGATGCTCGCGGTGAAGATGCCGAGCATTGCGGCTAGACGGGCGAGCGATCCGGTTTTAAGCCCGCACATGGCGCGGTATTCATCAGGTTCGGGAATAGTATCGAAATGGCGGTGCCACGTGATGTCCAGCGCCTGTCCCAGATGGAGGCGGCGTATATGTTCAGCCCACAGGCGGTACGCCCTGTTTTTCTGTTCAGCGTCCGCGTTCCATGTATCAATACAGCGCAGCGGGAGAAAATACAGGAAGCTGCCGCTGTTTATGCCTGTGTCCTCGCCGTATTTGATATGAATAGCCGGCTCTCCCCGCCGCATCTCCGAATGATCTTCAATATCATCGTGGATAAGGCTTGCAGTGTGGGAGAGTTCCACGAGGGGCGTGAGCGGAAGACAGTCTTGCTCGGACCCGCCCAAAGCCCCGCATACCAGCGTTGCGAGCAGAGGACGCCAGCGTTTGCCGCCCCGGCGTACGAGGTCGTACGCCGGTTCAACGAGCGCGCGCGTTGCATGGCGCATCGCCTCGTGAGACATCTCAAGATTGGGACATACGGCGTTTATCCATTGGTTCGCTTCGCCGTCCGCTGAAGAAGGCAGAACGCTGTATAACACGGCTTCTATGCCGCCGAGCGTATCGGCAAGGGATGGTTGTTTCACGAGTTGTATGGTATAGCAAGAATGGGGATAGTGTCAATTCTTATGACGCGGCGCCGACGGCGCGTCCATCTCGCCCGCTTTTTATGTTTTGCGGGAACGGAAGACGCGCTTCTGAACGCCCGTCCCTCTCCATGGCGTTTCGGTTCCCTGCATGGACGGCGTATCCCGTCGACAAGGGAGCGCGGCGTCTGGAAGCGCACGGCGGCGTGGATGACGTGTCCGCCTTTTTCTGACTTTTTGGGACTTTTTCGAATTCCCGCTCTCCTTTCGTCCCTTCTCTTCGCCTAGGTGGTGTCGTCAAAAGGAAGGAAATAAAGTAAGATAACAAGATGAAAGAAAACGGAAAAGCGCCGCACAGACACGACATCAGTATAACCTGTGGGAAAAAATAAAAGACTTACTGTCGGGAGCGGCAGGTAAACAGGGTCGAACGGCTGATAACAACCGACGCTTTATCAACGCTGTATCCTGGATTATCAGAACCGGCGTTCCTTGGAGAGATGTACCTCCTGAATACGGCGGCTGGAAACATACACACCGAAGATTTTGCCGCCGACGGGATAGGGATGTCTGGAAAACAATAGCCTCTGAAGTTATCGGGGAAGTAGATGCCCAGTGGCTTATGATAGATGCAACGTATAGCAAAGTCCATGCGGACGGAGCCCTTAATGGCAGGTTTACCGGTAAAAGTCTTGATTGCCGATAGAGGGTATGACGTGAACCAGGTAATAGACACAGCCCGTGCGGGAGGTGTTAAGGTAGTTATTCCTTCCAAGCGTAGCCGGAAAGTGGTAAGGACTTATGACAGAGAGCAGTATAAGAAGCGCCATCGTATAGAGCATGTATTTCGGTGGCTTAAACAGTGGAGAGGTATTGCTACCCGCTATGCTAAATGCGCTGATTCCTTTCTCGCCGCTCTCTATATCAGATCTATCTTCCTTCCTTTTGACGACACGCCCTAATGGGTAAGCTCACGCAAAACGTCGGCTTTAGCGCTTTCATCTTTCGACAATTCCACCATGCGTCGCCCAATGGCGCTTGCAACATACCGTATAAGCATCTATACTATAACTTATCTATGAAAATCAGCGTTTTTTTGAAAACTACTAATTTTTTATATGCGGTCTTTTTTCTCTCGCTGCTCGCCGCATGTACCCGCACGGAACCGGAAATCCCGTATGCCATCATGCGGCTTGCGTATATGCAGGAAAGCGACGTTATCAAAGAGCGGGCTTCTTTTTTTTGTATTGCCTCTGATGAGGAGGGTATAGAAAACCTCGCCGATTTGTATATGTACCATGATAGAGAAGGACTGTGCTGGCATATTTCCGAAAGGGATTGGGTATCGGTTCAACAAGACGACACTACATGGCTGGGAAGCAGGAGTATCGCTATGATCGATGACGAGCCGCTGCCTCGCGGCGTATACCGGGTGGTACTGGTCAACAAAGCCGGTGAAGAAGCCATGCACAGCGTTACCTTTGATCCACCTGTGTCTCCACGCTTTCCATTCCCTTCGCTGATTCTTGAAGATGGAGCATATACGGTTGATTCGAAGTATCCGGCGAATTATTTTATCGGTTACGACGAGCAAGGAACTTACGTCCAAACCGTACCGATAACCGCTCTGCAAGGAGCGCTTGCGGATATGCAATTCAATGCAAAGGTCAAATCCATTGCGCTGTGGACTGAAGATGCGCTGTACGCTACGTCTGCGCTTACGGATGGGCGTCTGACACAGTAACCGCCGCTGCCAAAGGCGGATTCATAGCGTCTATGTTCATTCGCGCCGCCGAGGATGGATGTAGCGACGAAGCGGAATCCCGTTTAGTTTCAGTACTCAGGATCCTATTTATAGAATGTATATTTCAACGCGGAGGGCGTCCGGTATTACAACGAAGAAATCAGCCGTTACAACATTCACAACCAGCGCCATCCGATACAAGCTGGATAGTACGCCAATACTTGATGGAGCGGCTTTTAACTCATCCGCTATGGCTTTTAGGGAGTGTCGTCAAAAGGAAGGAAATAAAGAAAGATAACAAGATGAAAGAAAGTGCGCTGCACAGATACGACATCAGTGATACGCTGTGGGAAAAAATAGAAGCATTACTGCTTTATGCCCCGCTATTCTCTCATCGCGATATTTATTTTTATGGGGTAAATACCCCGGTCCTTGTGGCGGTTAATAAAGAAGTAAAAACAATGATAGAATGTAGGAATGAGTGAATACCCACCGGCTCGCGTCCAATCCGCCTTAATCCGCCGTCCTGCCCGCCGCTTCATCCGCCAGTTCCGAAAAACGGCGCAGCAGGTCTATGAAATGCCGGGTGTCCGCCTCGCCGAACCGGGTGATGATATGGGT
>JAISMJ010000101.1 GCA_031276815.1 Treponema sp. | reverse complement strand
CTGGCGATGAGGTCCAAAACGATGGGGTACTCCCCGGCGATGGCGCAGGAACCAAAGAGGCTGATCTGGCGGGAGACCACGCTTTGCAGGGGGAGTTCGATTTTGGGGCTCACGTTGCCGATAAGCGTTACCGAGCCTCCTTTGCGGACAATGGAAAGGGCGGTCTGTATGGGGGCGGTGGCCCCGACGGCCTCGAAGACCCGGTCAATGCCCCTGCCGGGGACGAATTCCTTTATCCGCTTATCCAGGTCTTTGCCGGCGGGATCAAAAACCGCGTCGGCCCCGCGCTCCAGAGCGGTCTCCCGCCGGGCAGGGTCCGTATCCAGGGCGATGATCTTCCCCGCGGTGGAGGCCCGCAGAACATCGAGGAGGAGGAGGCCGATGAGGCCCGCGCCGACTATCGCCACGGTGTCGTTGAGGCCAACGGGGGTGATCCTGAAGGCGTGGGCAGCTACCCCCGCCGGCTCGGTCATGGCCGCTTCCTCGTAGGAGAGGCCATCGGGCAGGCGGCAGCAGATGTGTTCGGGGACCACCACGTATTCGGCAAAGGCCCCGTGCCTCCGGTATTCATCGCAGGAGACCCCCAAAACCATCCGGTTGTCGCAGAGGTTGACCTGGCCGTTCTGACAGTAAAAGCAGGAGCCGCAATAAATGGTAGAATCGAAGGTGATCCGGTCTCCGATTGTGAAGTTTTTCACTTCCTTGCCCAGGGCGGCAACATCCCCCGCGGCTTCGTGGCCCATGATGATCGGGGGCTTCCTCCTGCCGGTGGAACCGTCAAAGCCGTGGACATCGGAGCCGCAGATCGACACCGCCTTAACCCGCACCAGGATGTCGTGGCCCCCGGTGATCTGCGGATCCGGCACATCGGTGTACTGTAATTTTTTATATTCTTCCATTAATAATGCTTTCATCTTTTACCTCCATTGGTTTTTTCGTCTCAAAAGTCAATAAATTCGGCTTTCTTTTGAATTCTCGTAATAATCCGGGTTGTTCCCCAGTTTTTTGAGCGCATCAAGGCTCACCCGGTTGATCTTTTCCAGCGCCTCATCAGGCAGCTTTAGCTCCATGGCCCGGATGTTCTCATCCAGTTCCTTTTCGCTGCGGGAACCGATAAGGGCGCAGGCAATACCGGGATTCGCCAGAACCCAGGCCACCGACAACTGGGCCACCGAAACCCCCAACTCCGCGGCCAGCTCCCGGAGCAGCGCCACGGTCCGGAAGACCTCTTCCTCCGCCCCGGCCTCGAAATGGCGGGAAACGCCCTTCCCCCGTTCCTGGGAAAAGTGCCGGGAATGGGCCTGATGGGGCGGCACGTCATCCGCGGTTTTGTAGATTCCCGCGAGGACTCCCTGCTGAAGGGTCATGGAAGAAATTATCTTTATTCCCTGTTCCGCGCAGTAGGGCATTATCTCCGCCTCAATCGCCCGGGAAATAATGTTATAGGGCATTTCGTTCACCGCGATTTCAGAACAAAACGAAACGGCTTCCTGTAACTGTTTGACGCCGTAATTGCTCACGCCGATATGGCGGATCTTGCCCTCGTTCTTAAGTTCCCCCAGGGCGGCAAAGGCCTCCTCCGTGGAAGGGGGCCGGGCGATGATCTCAGGATCGCTCGTAAAGTGCTTGATCCCCAGAGGGTTGATGGGCCAGTGCATCATATACATGTCCAGGTAATCCATCCCCAGGTTGCGGAGGGAGGTCTCACATTCCTCCTTGAGGGTTTTCCGGTAGGCCCTGGCGGGCGAAACCTTTGAAATGACAAAGGCCTTGTCCCGGCGCCCCTTGAGGGCCTTCCCCAGGGAAACTTCGCTTGCCCCGTCGTTGTACATCCGGGCGGTGTCAAAAACGTTAAGGCCCTTTTCAAGCGCCGCGTGAACCACCGCGTCCACGTCCTTTTGATTCTGCTCCCCCCAATATTCGCCGCCCCCAAAGGCCCAGCAGCCAATACCGATACGGCTTAATTGAATCTCTTGATTATCTTTATGCATATACATGTATATATACCATTTGTGAACAACTGTCAAGGGGAATTTTACATATCCTGCAAAAAACATAAACGGCGCCCGGCGACAATGGGAGTTTCCCGCTCACTCCTTCAAGAAGCCGTATTCATACACTTTCGGCTCAATTTTTTGAGCGAGTCCGGTATATTTTTCCCGCAGCGTTTTGATAAGCCCATTGTAGGTTTCATCCTCCGACTTTGTTTTCATGGTTCCCTTGTCGCTGCGTCCCTGAAAAAATTCCCGGATGTCGTAAAACGAGGCGTTGACGGAAGCCGTTCTATTGTCCCCGGTTTTTGCATGATAGTATTTCCACAATTCCCGTCCCGCGTCAAGAACCGCCTGAGCCTCACGGCTTAATTGCCTGTCTTTCAGAAAATCGCTCATAAAGGCGGATTCAAACTTTTCCTGCGCGTCTACTTCTTTTTCCGTAAAAGGTATCCAGTGATTGACGCCATCCGCGCAGGATATGCGGTTTTGCCCGTGGAGTAATGTAAAGATGAAGCAATCATTTTGAAATTCCGCATCCGTTTTGTAACCGTCGTTGGGATAGAGAAATTGATCGCGGTCGTGTAACCATGTTGGCTCGACGCAAAGGCGGACGGCAAAGTAGATACAGCCTTCGATAATGTTATTCATGTTAAATACATAGTAATGAAAATGCCGCGTACCTTTTTCTGATGTCAAATATGGCTGATTGATACGTTGAAAATCCGGCGCCGGGTTTGCCATATATGCGATGCCGCCGCTCACATTTTTATTAAATTGTAGTATCCAGCGGTTTATGGATTTTCCTGATACTGCCCACAATTTCTTTTTCCCGTGATTTTCAGTAATATCCAGCGAAATACTTGCGGGAAACTTTTTGCCCTGCAAATCCCAAACAGTAAAACCTATTGGAAATTTTCCTGATACATTATCAAAGGTATCCGCCCTGACAACAAAGCCCCGTTTAAATTCGGCCTTAAAGAAAGTCCGAAACTGTATGAAGTGTTGACTATTCACAAATTTTAATTTTGAGAATAAAGCTAACTTACATTCCGGTATTTCATGAAATATACGCGCCATAAATTGTGCGTATATTTCGTTTGTGGCGGCGCCTATAGCGGCTTTATATGTATCCCGTGTCTTATGCGCTGTGGCTACATTTTCCTTATTATGTCCTGTACCTGCCGCTGTTGCTGTACTTGTCGCCTCCGCATAGGGCGGATTGATATAGACGATCAACTTTTTCCGCTTTTCCGGGTCATTGATGATAGCTTGCAAGCCCTCCGGCAGTTTGTCAAAACTGTCGTTCAGAAAATCAAACTGGAACACATGGGCGGGGAGTAAATTAAGGTTTTCGTCAATATCAACCAGGCTTTGCATTGTTTCAACGTTGCCCTGTTCAATATCACTTGCCCACAGGTTGTATTTATTGGTCAGCCCTGCAAGCAGGTTTCCCGTCCCGGCGGCGCAGTCCCATACCGCATATTCTTCCTGCCAATCGGCGCCAAAAACTTTGGCGATATATTCTTTCGATTTATCCGCCCAAATTTTCGGCGTAAAGAAGCTGCCTTTTACTTCGCGGATATTTTGGGGGACCAATAAATCGCGGCGGTCTATGATAAACTGCTGATACACCGGAGCGGGCGGACGTTCATATTTATTCCAGAAACGGGTGTATGCCCCGCCATGGTCGGTAAATCCTATGTCCGATGTAAACAGCCGTCCGGAGATATTTTCCTGAAACTTGTAATTGTCATTTCTCAATACGATTTTGAGTTTTTCGGTGATGGTGTTTCCGTCCAAACTCATCATATCGGCGCGGTAAAAATCACAGTCAAGTATTCCCTTTTGTTTAAATTCCACCCATTCCTCTTTGGATATATTGATACAGGGCTTCACCTCTTTTATCCATTTGATAAAAATCTGCACAAAATTGTCTTTGGTTATCGGACTTTTTACCGAGGCCCCTCCATCGGCGGTAAAATGGGTTTTAATAAACTCATGTATTTCCCGATCATCAGCTCCAAAGTTATACACGGCCATTTTTGCGCCGATTAAATTTTTTATCTTTTCCCGCGCTTTTCTGAAATCCTCTGTTTCATGGCCGCTGGGTGTGATATTCCAGTTGAAATCGGTTACGGTAAAAATGGGGAGCGTATCGTGAAAGGAAACAAAGGCGATCCGCGCCTCGTCAAAAACGCCAAGCCAGGGAGGGGCTAAATGTTCGCCCTTCTCGTAGGTTTTTTTGCATGTGAGTATAAGCTGCGTGAACATATCGAATACATCGCGGGTTCCCTTTTTCGCCTCCGCCCACAGGTAATGTGTCGAGCTTCCCGGTCCCTCGCTAAAAAGGTCGTCCCGCGCTTTCTTGTCGGTAATGACAAAATCTATATTGTCAATATTCGGCTCATAGCCGAAGCGGGAGAAATAATCGTTATAGACAAGTCCTTTTAAGGTTTCTTCTTTTTGTATATCACTGTATCGTGGCACGGTTTCGCCTCCAAAGAATAATTTTTACTATACTATAGCACGAAAGAAGGATTTTCAAGCGGCTTACGATTCCGCTTGACGCTTTACACTTCCTATTTTTTGTCCTATACTACGTTTCATAGTATGAGGACGATCCGCAGGTCTCTGTCATGGACGATAATCAGATACATAACGGGAGAAATTCTTTTTTCTTTCTTTGTCTCGTTTCTTTTTTTCTTTTTTATCTTTTTTGTAAACCAGCTCTTGCTCATGGCTCAGCAAATCCTCACGAAAAAAGTGCCTGTTCAGCAGGTGGCGCTTTTGATACTCTACGTGATTCCGCAGCTCCTATCGCTGTCCGCGCCGTTTGCGTCCCTCGTCGGGGTCTTGATGACCATAGGGCGGCTCGCTTCGGATAATGAGGTGCTGGTTATGCTTTCATCGGGGCTTTCCTATAAAAACATCTTTATACCGAGTCTTTTTATGGGCATTGTGATTTCGCTGGCGTCTTTTTTTACCAACGACGTACTCATGCCGGCGGGCAATTTACAGTTTAACAAATTGTACCGGCAGATTCTCGTATCGACGCCGGCGCTGGAACTGGCATCCAATTCCGTAAAACGGTATAAGGATACAGTGATCGTAACGGGAAACGTCTCAGGAAATTCCATTGACAGCATTTTTATTCTCGACAGAACGGCGGACGGGGAACGCAGGCTCATCATGGCGGAAAACGCCCAGTTGCGGGATGCGGGCAAAGAAGGGTTAAGCCTTGATTTAACCGGCGCGTTTATTCAGTCGTCAAAAGAGATAGCCAAATTCGATTATGATTATGCGTCAAGCGGCTTTCTGCGGTATTTGGTGTCTCAAGACGATCTGATACAATCGTCGGTATCCATTGGTCCGCGGGAAATGACTTCCCTTGACGTCCATAAGGAAATCGTGTCAAAGAGACGCGCGCTACAGGAGCAACTTGATGTACAGTACAACAAAGTGTTGGATCACGCCCTTTCTTTAGAAGAGAGTTTGCGGGACGGTCCGTCCGCTGCGGCATGGAACCGGCGCGGGACGATAGAGACTGATTTGTCGAGAGAATACGCCATAGCCGCGGATATAAAAAGAAATAGAGATATATCGCGGTATCTTCTGGAATTTTATAAAAAGTTTTCCCTGCCGTTTGGGGCGCTGGCTTTCGTATTTTTGGCTATCCCGCTGGGACTGTTTGCGAAAAGAAGCGGGCAGACCGTGGGCTTTCTGGTGGGGGTGGTCATCTCGGTTATCTATTGGGTGTTTCTTTTCGGCGGACAGACGCTGGGACTGCGCGCCGGTCTCTCGCCGTTCTGGACCATGTGGTTTCCCGATATGCTCACTATGGGTATAGGGCTTTTCATGTGCATACGGAGGATACGCAAATGACTTTGGACAGGTATCTCGTGCGGCAGTTCATGCCGATCTTTATTATCGCGTGCTGTATGTTTGTGATGATCGTCATTCTGCTCGATCTATTTACAAACTTGTGGCGCTATCTCAACTATGAAGTTCCGATCAGCCAGATACTCTTGGTTTCGTACTACTATATTCCCAAGAGTTTCTCCTACGCCCTGCCGGTTTCCCTGCTGTTTTCCGCAGGCTATACGCTCGGCGATCTGTATGGAAGAAATGAATTGACTTCTATCTTCTCATCGGGCATACCGTTCTGGCGTTTCTGTATGCCGCTCATCGTCATAGGCGTCCTGTCCTCCTTTTTTGCGTTCTATTTTGACGATACGGTGGTGATCCCCACCTTAAAAATGAAGAACGATCTTTCCCGAAAACTGCTCCATCAATCAAATGTATCGGAAAACAATTCCGACATTGTTATTAAGTCAAAGGGCGGGGCTATTATCTATTCGATTGATTATTACGATTATGCCGCGCAAATTCTGAACGGCGTGAACATCATTGAACAAAACGAGGACGGCTCTTTTTCTTCGCTGGTGCGCGCGCCCAGCGCGACGTGGAACGGCGCATACTGGGAACTTTCCAACGCCGTTGGGTACCAATGGGAAGGCGAATTCCTACGGGCAAAAAATCTCCCCGTTACAGACGCCTACACCGAAAGCCCCGATACGTTCCGGCGGAATGCGGTAAAAGCCGAAGAACTGCCGGCAAAAGAGACGGCTTTTCTGGTGGAAGATCTCAAAGCTGCCGGACTGCCCTTCATTACGGTGGAAACGGATTATCATCACCGCTACTCATTCTCATGCACCTCTTTTGTGGTGATGATCCTCTCTATTTCCATGGGAGGACGCTTCCGAAAAAACATCCTCCTTATGACTCTGTTGTCAAGTCTTTCCGTTGCGGCTGTGTTTTACGTGATGGACATGATCACCATGATGATGGCAAAACTGGGGTATATCCCCCCTTTTGCAGGCGCGTGGTTTCCGGTGTTTTTCTTTGTGGTCGCCGGATTTTTTCTGGTGAGAAGCGCGAAAACCTAATACGCTTTGGAGAAGTCGGCTTGGTTTCCGCATAAAAATACCCTTGCGGGTTTGCATCAGGGTATTTCGTTTGCTTTTTAACCGCTCTGGAATATCCGGTTACTCTTTTTGTTACTTGAAAAGAACGGCTTGATATGCTTGAACGCGCCTACGCCTACCGACGTCTATAACCATGAGTATGCCGCCGTACAAGGTGTAGGGAAGCGTTTTCTCCGGGTATATCGCTTTTTCACATTACTATTCCAAGTACTGCGAGGATTATAACGCGGGTTACAGGAATTATTACTTGAGTTATAGAAAAAATAACTTGGGTTATAAAAAGTATAACTTGGGTTGTAAAAAATATACCGTGCATTACAAAAAATATAACGCACGGTATAAAAGGAAACGGAGGCGGCGGAAAGGGTATGTTCGCCATTATGGGGACCGTTACGCGGGATACAGTCGGGCGCGCCTGCGGTCGGAGAACAGCCGCTGTATCGTCCCGACTAGGTACGATACTTCCCTCAAAAAAATCTATCGTGCGTATTCAATGATTCTTGTTTCTCTGATGATCGTTACCTTGATACGCCCGGGATACCGGAGATCTGTTTCTATTTTCCGCGCTATCTGTTTGGCTAGTGTACGGGATTGTTCGTCATTGAGCGCATGTTGATCCACGATGATACGCAGTTCTCTGCCCGCTTGAATGGCGTAGGCTTTTTCAACCCCGTCAAAACTTGACGCAACGTTTTCAAGATTTTCAAGCCGCTTGATGTAGTTATCAATGGTTTCGCGGCGCGCTCCCGGACGGGATGCGGAAATAGCATCGGCAACCTGCACAATCACAGATTCAATACAGGTCGGCTCTATGTCGTTGTGATGGCTGCCGATGGCATTGATAATACGGGGATCTTCACCCATTTTCCGCGCCATATCCATGCCGATTTCCGCATGGTTCAAGTCTGAGTCTGATTCAACGCCCTTACCAATGTCGTGGAGCAGTGCGGCGCGCTTTGCCAATTCACGATTTGCGCCGATCTCCGCGGCAAGCACGCCGGCGATGATAGCCACCTCTTTGGAGTGGTATAGCACATTCTGCCCATAACTCGTGCGGAAATACAACCGTCCCAAGGCGCGGATGCTGTCCTGCTTAATATTGTGTATGCCGAGGTCAAAGAGGACACGCTCGCCTTCCTCGAATATTTTCTGTGAGATTTCCCTGCTTACCTTGGCGACAATTTCTTCAATACGAGCTGGATGTATCCTCCCGTCCATGATGAGACGTTCCATTGCAACTTTCGCGATTTCTCTGCGTACCGGATCAAAACAGGAGATAACCACCGCTTCCGGCGTGTCATCAATGATGATATCAACGCCCGTAAGCGTTTCCAAGGCGCGGATATTTCTGCCTTCGCGTCCTATGATCCGCCCCTTCATCTCGTCATTGGGAAGCGTTACCGACGTAACCGTAACTTCGCCGGTAACATCAGCCGCGATACGTTGCATCGTGGCAAGCAGAATATCCCGCGCTTTTTTTTCTCCGGCGACAGCAGCCTCATTTTCAATCTTATTGATAAGGGCTTGCGCGTCGTGCCGCGCTTCATGCTCCAAATTTTGAATGATGAGAGCCTTTGCCGTTTCACTGCTCAAACCCGATATTCGCTCAAGTTCCAAGCGGTACCGTTCTTCTTCTTTTTCAAGCACCAATTCTCTTACTCGAAACGTCCGTTCTCTCTCGGCAAGCATCTGTTCCATCTTTTCAATCTGACTTGTTTTTTTATCTATAGACTCTTCTTTTTGCACGACACGTCGTTCGTACCGCTGCAATTCAGCCCTTCGTTCCCGAGTTTCCCTTTCCTGCTGGTTCTTATCACGAATAATTTGATCTTTTGCTTCAAGAAGTATTTCCTTCTTTTTTGCCTCAGCTTCCTTTATCGCATCTTGTTTTATGCGTACAGCTTCCTGTTCCGACGCTTTTACTTGATATCTGGCATACAGCCATCTGATTGTCCATCCTAAAATCCAGCCCAAGACTAACCCGGCAAGAGGGAGTATTATATACCATAGTTCCATACCTCTACCCCTTACCATAAATTTTTATGCTATTTTCAAGAGAAGCTTATAATAGATTAAAATGATTGTCAAGGAGGAAAGGAGTTTTATTTTTCTGAATTTAGGTCAGCCTGTTGCCGTCCAACCGTCTCCCTGCATGGCGGCGAAATCGTAGAGCCGCACGAGTATGCCGCTGATTTTTACGTCATAGCCCGGATCAGCCGCCCATTTGCCCGTTAAACCGCGTATGGTTGGAGCCGATCCTTTCTTTACCCATTGATAACGGGGATCGACCAGTTCCTGTTTGAGCGGCGCTTCCGTTGCATAGCCTTTGAGGTGCTGTATATGGGCGCGTACGCCGGTCTGCGTATCCGGAAACCGCTCTCCGGGATGCGCCGCATCCATAGCGCCGAGTCCGCAGAAGTTGTTCATATCCGGCGTAACAAGGTTGCCGAAACGTAGGTAACCTGTTTCAAGACACATCTGGGCAAACGCCACATCGTGATTCACGCCCTCGGCTGCCGCCTCTTTGATATAGTAACCGGCAAGCTCCCGCGCATAATCCGGTTTAATGCCGGCGTTATGTTCGACTAAGAATGACGCGAGGGCTTTCTGAGTAACCAATCCCTGTCCCAAAATAGCTTCCGGCGCAGGCGGTATTACCAGCTCTTCAAGCGGCGGCTTCGGCATCGCGGACGGCGGTTCAACCGCGGGTCGTTTAACATCAGGTTTACTTGTACAGGAAAAAAATAGTCCTATGAGTACAAGCGCCATGCCGCAAAGAAATAAGTTTCTCATATTTATAGCTTCCATTACATTGTTCTCCTCTATCTACAGGTTCCCGCCAATGGCGGCTTTGTGGAATCGCCCCCTATTATCCTAAAAGTCACGACTGAGTTAATGTTCAAATTTTAACTTTCTTACATATATGCTTTCGGCAAGTCCTATGCCTATCATAGCGGAAAGCAGGGAAGAGCCGCCGTAAGACATAAAGATCAGGGGAATACCAGTTATGGGCATGATTCCCATTGCCATGCCTACATTGATGAGAAAGTGAAATACGAAAATGCTCGACAACCCCGCCGTTATGTATATGCCGAAAGAATCGGCAGAGAGACGCATGATCCGTATGAGGCGCAGGCTTATGACAAGAAAAAGCACGAAAAGGGCGGTACCGCCGACAAAACCCGCTTCTTCCGCAAAGATCGAGAAAATAAAGTCCGTACTTTGCTGGGGCAGGTACCGGTAGTGGCTCTGGGTACCTTGCAGGAAACCGCGCCCCATAACGCCGCCGGAACCGATTGCAATCATCGACTGTATAATGTTCCAGCCCGCGCCTTGCGGATCGATTTGAGGATTGAGAAACACGATTAAACGCATGATTTGATACTCTTTAAGGATTTTACGAGCGGCAAATGAAACGCCAAGCGAGAGAATTAATGCGGCGATACCATAAACGATCCAAAAGAAGTACGGTTTTTTGTATAAAAGATAGCCGGTAACCGCCACAATTCCAATAACGGCAAGGGCGGCGCACACAAGCGCGATAAATTTGATATTCAAGAGAAACATGATGGGCGAAAAGGAATCTTTCAGGATATAGGTTTGCCATAGCGGAAGCGCCATAAGAATTCCGCTAAGACCTATCCACACGGTCAAAAAAATAACATACCGTATGCGGACTCCAGCAATGAAGGTCATTGTCAGCAGTATGGGGATGAAAACAAGCGAGGTTCCGAAGTCAGGCTGTATAAGAATAAGCCCCATCGGCATAAACACAATGATACATGCGATAAAGAAACGTCCGAAAGAATCGGGCTTCCGTTTTGATGCGTCTAAATACCGGGCAAGCAGAATGATGGTGGTTATTTTGGTGAATTCCGAAGGCTGTATGCCGAACGGACCGATTCCAAACCATGCCCGCGCGCCGTTTACCAGCTTTCCAAATAAAACGGTATAAAGAAGCATGAGTATAGTTACCGCATAGATGTAGAGTGAAATACCATAGAATTTTCTGTAATCAATAAAAGGAAACATAATGATACATATAAACCCTATGCTTCCCCAGATGATCTGTTTGATATATTCGTCAGATGTTTGCACACCGGTTGATGAAATGCCGGATGAATAGATAAAAAAAATACCTATTATGGTTAGTACAACAACCGCAAACAGGAGTAAAAAATCCATCGAAAGAATATCGCGAACTCTCATTCACGGCGTCCTTGAACAGGCATGAGGTACTGGAATCCTAATGCGCGTACTGCGTCCTCATAGGACTGATTCGCGAAGATGCCCTGGAAAATGATCGCCGAGGCATACGGCGCCCACCATTCCCACTTGTTTACGGCTTCCACAATAACGGAAACCACGATCCGCTCATCAGGTTTGGCAGTTTCGTACGGCGCGAAAGCAGCAAACCATGAATGCCACTGATCCTGCAATCCTACTTCGCCGGTACCGGTTTTTCCCGCTATCTGAACGGACTGTATATTGAGCGGATATTGAGCCGTTCCCTGAACAATAACCCCGCGCATATCCCGTTTCACCGCCTTGAAAACATTCGGACTAATATCGCTTGTGTGCAAAATGGTACGTTCAACGGTATCTTCCACTGTGCCGGTCAGTGGGTTACGCGACTCTTTGAGCAAGTGCGGCGTATAGATGACGCCTTCATTAACCGTCATTGCAACCATATTCGCCATCTGTATGGGCGTTACCAGCGTATACCCCTGCCCGATAGACATATTCATAGTATCGCCGCCGAGCCATCGTTCGTGAAACCTGCGGTCTTTCCATTGGGGCGTCGGTATAAATCCCGAAATCTCGCCGGGCAAATCAATGTTGGTAAGAGAACCGTAGCCGAATTCTTCGGCATAGGAAACGATACGTTCCGTACCAAGCGCATCCCTGCCGACTACCCAATAATAAATATCACAGGATTGCGCCATTGCGCTTGAAAGACTGACCCACCCGTGCCCGGGCTTTCTAATATGGCACCGCCATGTTCTACTGCCATATTCGAGTTCGCCTTCACAGAGTACGTTTTGATCGGGCGGAAAGGCGTTTTCTTCAAGAATGGCTGATGTCATAACGATTTTGAAGGTGGATGCCGGTGGATAACTTGATTGTATAGCTCTGTTCAGAAGCGGCTTATTGGGATCGTTGATGAGCGAGTTAAATTCTCTGCCTACATCGCTTCGGTTGAATATACCCGGATCGTACCACGGGTACGAAACCATTGCGAGAATCTCTCCGGTTGTAGGACGCATCACAACAACTGCGCCTATACGTGGGCCCAATGCTTTCTCAGCTAATGTTTGAATGTTCCGGTCTATGGTCAGCACAAGGTTCTTTCCCGCTGCTGGCGTTTCCCGTTCTGTTCCTTCATTGGAAATACGTCTGCCGCTTACATCAACCGTGCGGATTTCATGTCCGTTCTTTCCCCGCAAAAGTTCATCGTATTGCCGTTCTATGCCGGCCTTACCAATAATGTCATTACTTTGGTACCCCTGATTGTAGAACATAGTAAGCTCTTCACGAGTAATATCGCCAACATAGCCTATGACATGGGAAAGGCTGCCGATACCAGTTACATAACTGCGGATCGGTTTTGACTGCCATGAAACGCCCGGCAGAGTGTTAGCCTGTTCCGCAAGCGTTGTAATGGTTTCGAACGGCACATTTGACGCTATTTCCACTGGTTGATAGAGGTAGTAGATTGATGATGGGAGTTTTCGGTTAATCTGTTCTTTCGGTATACCGGTTATAGCGGCGACCTTTTCTATGACCGTCGGCACCTTACTCCTCTCAATTTCCGCCGGCGTAATAGTAATGGCAAAGGAATCGACATTGATAGCCAGTGGCTGCTTAAAATCGCGAGCATAAATTTCGCCGCGCTGGGATGGAATGGTGATGATGCTTTTTGCGATATTTTGAGCCTTTGAACGGTATTCTTCCCCTCGAACAATTTGTATTCTAAAGAGTGTAAAAATGTAAACAAAGAAAATAACGATAAAGATTCCGGCTATAATATTGATCCTCATTGCCGATTGCGGTTCTTCTGAAGGAAGCAACGATAAACCCATTAGATATCCTTCTTGTTTACAAGAAGCGCGTTAAAGCACCTCAACAGTGCAAATAAAAACGGCGCAATAAATGTATTAAGGGCAAGTTCTACCCAAAACAGCGGTTCTCTAAGTGGATAGATGTGTATACTTTCGACAAATAGGATGTGTAGCAGCAAGAGAATCATGGCTTTCAACACGGTAGCCACGCCGCAGAGCAACATAGGGAGAAAAATCTCATCAAAGACAAAGATGCCCTTGATAAGCCCAGAAAGTGCGCCAACAATAGTACGGATGAGCGCATTAAGTCCGAGCGGAGCGGCGGATAAAAAATCAAGCATCAATCCTGAAAAGAAACCGGTGAGTTGTCCGGTCATAACACCGTTAAAGTACGATGAAAACACCAAAATTCCCAGCGCAAGATCGGGAACCGCATGGTAAAGGGCAAGGTGCGATAAAAGTGTCGATTGGAGGAGAATTGCAACAACGATAAACGTAACAGTCCACATGATGTTCTTTATCATAAGGTTTCCTTTTCTGTACGAATAATTTCTTTATCAAGCACAAAAACATATTCCAACCGTGAGTAATCAATAACCGGTTCCAGCATTATTTCTATTGAAATTTCGTATTCCTGATAGCTGACATTGGTAACTCTGCCTATACTGATTTCTGCGGGATACACCATGCCCAGACCACTTGATATCACGACATCACCGTTATTTATTTCATCAACCGCACGTTTTTGTATGAAGCGCATGATAAGCGGCGCATCTTGAGAACCTTGTCCCTCCACGATACCTTCATAGCGGGAGGAAGCAAGTCGTGCTGCAACGAAAGAACGGGCATCATATAGGGGCATGATAAGACTTTCGAATTGAGCGGTTTGAATCACCTTGCCGACCAAGCCTTCTACGCCATTTTGATAGGCAACAATAGGCATATCCACAGTAACGCCGTGATATTCTCCCCTATTGATTACGATGACTGAAAAAAGGTTATCGGGATCTCTCCCGATAATATGCGCGGGAATGGATTTATATGTTACTGTATCCAGAAAACCAAGCTGCTCTCGCAGGCGTTTGTTTTCCATTAAAATATCCGCCGCGCTTCGCTCTAACTGTTCATAGCGAGCTATGCGGCTGGTAAGTTCAGTGTATTCTTCACGTAGCACCGCCAGTTCCTGAACCGCTGCAACTGTTCCCGATACCGCTGAAACTACCGTATGGATACCATTTCGCAGCCCTGAAAAAAAGGATAGTCCTATATCTTGAAAGCGAAATACAAGGCTATTAGTTGAGAAAAAGAGCAATAGGAAAGAAACTAAAACCAAAATCCCGAATACGGTGCCTGGCGTATGAAAGGAAAACGATGACTTTTTTCCCTCTATTTTTTGCATAATGCTCACTAATTATTCAATTTAGCATAGGCACCACGGGAAATCTCGAACTTCCTAGCGTATTCAAAGTATTTACCGGCGCCTAGCGCTACACAGTGAAGCGGATTTTCAGCAACAAAAACAGGAACCTTAGCCTCTTTTGAAATAAGCTGGGCAAGTCCTTTAAGAAGCGAACCTCCTCCCGTCATCACGATGCCACGTTCCGCAATATCCGCCGCCAATTCAGGCGGGGTTTCGCTTAATGTTTTTTTGATTTCATCTATGATCTGGGAGATAGGGTTTTGCAGGGCTTCGCGTACCTGATCGGATTCAAGATTTATCTTATGAGGCAGACCTGTATTCGCATTAATGCCCTTGACTTCCATGCTCATAATGGCGCTCATTTCATCCGTTGCCGCATTGCCTATCTCGATCTTGATCCGTTCCGCCATGTGTTCGCCGATAATAAGATCATGCACCGTACGTACCTTCTTGACAATAGCCTCGTCAAATTCATCACCACCCACACGAATCGCGTTAGTTTTTACCATGCCTCCCAGGGAGATAACCGAAACTTCCGTCGTACCACCGCCTATATCGCAGACCATATGTCCGGCAGGTTCGAAGATCGGGATATCAGCGCCTATTGCTGCGACAAGACTTTCCTCAATGACGATGACGTCTTTAGCGCCGGCTTTTAACGCGCTTTCCTCAACTGCACGGCGTTCAACTTCGGTAATACAAGATGGGATTCCGATGACCATACGAGGCTTTACCAACCGGTAACGTGGCAACACCTTGTAGATAAAGTAACGCATCATCTTTTCGCATGAATCAAGGTCAGCAATCACCCCATCCCGCAAAGGACGCGTGGCGATGTATTTTTCCGGGGTTCTCCACAGCATAGTCCTTGCGTCTTTCCCGACGGCAAAGATCCGCTTGGTTCCCTTCTCGTAGGCGACAACCGAAGGTTCATCAAGGACGATTCCTTTTCCCTTTATATAGATAAGGGTATTACATGTCCCTAAATCAATTCCAAGTTCTAAAACGGCACCAAACATAAAGCCTCCACAAAATATATTGCAAACGGCTTACCGTAAGGTAAGCCGTGAACGCGCTGATCTATGCGTAGGATCAATCTGAACGGCTTTGCGCCATTCAGCGCGTGCCTGTATCTGATTGTTTCTCGCCGCGTTAATTTCACCCAACCAGTAATGAGAATCGGCATTCTCGCCGAAATCCTTCAAAATCGCGGTATATTGATTTTCAGCTGCCGAATAATCTTCTTGCTTGAAATAAATATCTCCAAGCTTAAATCTCACCAGTCTTTTGGCATTATCGTCTTTGGAGATATCCAGACAGCGCATAAGATACGCGATTGCCATATTAAAATCATCCAAAGCGATATACGAATTCGCTATTGACAACAAAAGCGCATCCGAAAAATGTCCTTCTCCTCTCGGCGAATTCAGCGCTTCCGTCAGAGCGGCGACACTCATACGGTAGTCGCGCAGTGCCGCATAGGCTATTCCCAGGTACTCGTTCATGTCATCGCCGGAAAAGCCCATTTGTTTCGCGAATTCCAGCGATTGCACCGCCAAACCAGCGTATTCCGCACCTTTACCGTAATACGCCTTTCCCAGCACATATTGGATAGCTCCATCCATGATCGTAGTCTTAACAAGCAATGCCTTACGAAGATATTGTATACTTTTTTCAATATAGACAGCCTTATCTGAAATCGTAATCTGAGCCAACGCGAGCTGATACGCCGAAAAGCCACGCAGAATAAGCATCTCATAATCAAGCGGCGTTTCTTCCAGTATAGTCCCGCTTATATCGAATATATCTTTATAAGCACCGCTTTCCCACAGTTCCTGCGCCGATATCCTATCATTAACAAATTTCTCCCGTATATGCCATATAAGAAATCCACCACCCAAAAATAAAATAACTATACACACACCGGCTACGGTTGCTTGAAGCAATCGCTTCCACCGAAGACGGTATTCATAGTCCGATAGCTTTTTTTTCATAAACAGATTCATAAAATAGATTTAGTGTATGATAGAATATTTATACATGAAAAGTCAACCATTAATTTCATAATAAATACGCTTTTAGGTTTTTGCATGGCTTTTCCTATCAATTATGCGTTGTTTCAGCGGTCTTATGTCTACACCGAATGGCTAAAACAACAACGATGGATCCTGTGAAGTGCTATAGCGCTTCATATATATCCCGGGCGATGGGCATACGTCGCCCCATACCAAAAGCCCGCTTCGACACCTTAAGCACCGGCGGCGCCTGACGGCGTTTGAATTCCGCCCGCGCTACAGTCTTGATGATCTGTTCAGCAAGCCCCGCATCCCACCCCTTGTCCGCAATCTCTTCTTTTGAAAGGTTATCAAACAGGTACAGCCTGAGGATCTCATCTAAAGTTTCGTAAGGCGGCAGACTGTCCTGATCTTTCTGATTCGGACGGAGTTCCGCCGACGGGGGTTTGGTAAGAATCGCCTCCGGTATGATGATGTTCCCTTCTTGCTTAACCGCCTTTTCGTTGATGCGCCGGCACAGCGCAAATACTTCGGTCTTGAAAAGATCGCCTATCGGGCACAACGCCCCGTTTGTGTCCCCATACAAGGTGCAGTATCCCATCGCCAGTTCGCTCTTATTGCCTGTGGCGAGCAATATTGAGGAAAATTTGTTGGCATACGCCATGAGCAAGGTTCCCCGTATGCGGGCTTGCAGATTTTCCTCGGTACTATCAAAAGGCTTTTTCCCGAACACTGGCTCCAGCGCGTCAAGAAAACTCGTGAACACCGGCTCTATAGGTAGCGACACGTACCGGCAGCCGAGACGGGCGGCAAGCTCCGCCGCATCGTCCTTTGACCCCTGCGAAGAGAACCGTGACGGCATACTGAAGCACACGGTTTTGTCTTGTCCTGCCGCTTTGACCGCCAAGTACGCCACTAGCGCGGAATCAATGCCGCCTGAAAGTCCAAGGTGGGCGCAGGTAAAGCCGCATTTCGCCATGTAGTCCCGTATGCCCATGATGAGAGCTTCTTCAACGGCGTCAAGCTCATGTTCGGCGGTTACATCCTCCCATGCTACGGCTGCCGTCGACGGCTCATCCGTACCTCCGGCAGTATCAAACATGAACATATCCTCGTTAAAAGCCGCTCCATGGAAGAGCAAATTCCTGCCAGCAGGGAGGATGGCGAATGACCTTCCGTCAAAGATAATGGAATCATTCGCGCCTACCGCATTGACGTAGGCGAGCGCCGCATTGCCCCGCGCACCGATGCGTCTCGCCAAATTGTACCGCACCGAAAGTTTTTCCGCCACATACGGCGAAGCTGACGGCACGCAGAGCAGGCTAACACCCTGATCGAAAAGTTCCTTCACCGGATCATGGACATACTGCGTACCGGGAATATCGGTTTCCCGCCACACGTCTTCACAAATCGCAACGCCTATGCGCTCTCCCTTGTACTCAAAGACGTTCCATTCGCGGGCACTTTCGAAATTACGGGCTTCGTCAAACACATCGTAGGTGGGAAGCAGAGTTTTGATCTGCTCAAACACGAGTTTTCCATCTAAAATAATGCCATAGGTATTTACCAGTGATTTTCCAAGCGAGTACGAGCTTCGTCCCACAAAGCCAACTCCGCAAGCTATATTTCTGGGTAATATACGTTGAAGGTTATGAATAACCTGTATATTCTTCTCAACAAAACAATCCTGATCGAGCAGATCCATTGGCGGGTACCCGCATACGGCAAGTTCCGGAAAAAGTACTATATCCGCCTGTTGCGACTGGGCTTTTTCCGTCCATGTACGTATTTTCTCTCTATTACCAGCGAAATCGCCGATAAAAGAATTGATCTGTGCAATCGCTACTTTCATAGTAATTATAATATACTATAATTATTCAGCTTGACAAGAGGTGCATACAAAAAGCAAAAATACAAACTATCGGGAGACCCGCCGATTTACTTGCAAAATATAAAAGGAAAAAAGCTAATACGCGGATTAGAGGTAAGCAGTCTAATTGAGGAGATAAGACGGAGATCCCATATTTTGCACTTCTTCCATTGCCATATTGCGTAAAAGAATATTAAAATGTAAACTTATGATATCAAGTCCGTCTCAAAACCGATATGAGATTGGCTTAAATAATAATAGTCGCGCTCTTCGTGGCGCGTGTGGATTGAAATATTGTAAAGAGGTACTGTTATGGATACAAAAGCGTTAGAAAAAATCGCATTAAGCGTACGCTCGTTAAGCATGGATGCCATTCAAAAAGCGAATTCAGGACATCCTGGTCTTCCACTTGGAGCCGCCGAATTAGGCGCCGTTCTCTATGGGGATATACTCAAGCATGATCCCTCGTGTCCTTCATGGCGCAACCGTGATCGTTTTGTCTTGTCCGCTGGACACGGTTCTCTGTTCTTATACGGTCTTTTACACCTTGCAGGCTACAAGGACATCAGCCTTGAGGATATTAAAACCTTCAGGCAGATAGGCTCCCGTGCCGCAGGTCATCCCGAATACGGACTTGCGGGCGGTATAGAAACCACAACCGGTCCGTTGGGTCAGGGTTTCGCTACTGCCGTTGGCATGGCAGTAGCGGAAACCATGTTGGCGGCGCGATTCAACACCGATAACTATGCGGTTGTGGATCATTACACCTATGTGCTTGTGGGCGACGGTTGTCTTATGGAAGGCGTTTCCGCAGAGGCAAGCTCCTTTGCCGGTCATTTTCAGCTTGGAAAGCTCATCGTGTTCTACGATTCCAACAAAATCACCATAGACGGAAGTACAGATTTGACTTTTACCGAAGACGTCGCTAAACGCTACGAAGCCTACGGCTGGCAGGTACTGAACGGCTCCATGTATGACTTTGCGGAGATTGCTTCTTTGATTGAAAAAGCAAAGGCAGAAACAGCAAAGCCGAGCATCATCATACTGAAATCCATCATCGGGAAGGGAGCGCCCCACAAGCAAAATACCGCTGATGTTCACGGAGCTCCACTCGGCACCGAAGAACTAGCGGCGGCAAAAGCAGCGTTAGGCATACACGGAGACTTCTTTATTGCGCCGGAAGCCGTTGCCTATTTCAAGAAAAAACAGGATGAGTGGGAAAAAATGCGCACCACATGGGAAGCGAGTTTTGAGGCGTGGGCAAAAGAAAATCCTGAAAAAAAAGCCGAATGGGATTTATTTTTTTCAGATACCTCTCTTCCGGCAGTGCTTCCTGTTTTTAACGCCGGAGACAAGCTCGCTACTCGCACTGCTGGCAACAAGGCGCTTGGGGCGATTGCTGCAGCCAATCCTTTCCTTGTGGGTGGTTCGGCTGACCTTAAAGGACCGAACGCGGTCGGTTTGCCCGCGACTGTGCCAAATGCAGCGGACTACTCAGTTGCAAACAGGGCGGGACGCTACATTCACTTTGGTATCCGTGAGTTCGCTATGGCGGCAATCTCGAATGGCATTACGCTGCACGGAGGATTGCGGGCGTACTGCGCTACATTTATGGTTTTTGCCGACTATCTGCGCCCCGCGCTCCGGCTTTCCGCCCTGATGAAACAGCCCGTCATCTATGTGCTTACCCACGATTCCATTTATGTGGGTGAGGACGGTCCCACTCATCAACCAATAGAACATCTTGCGTCTCTCCGCATTATTCCCAATGTACGCGTACTGCGCCCTGCCGATGCGGAAGAAACCGCAGTTGCGTGGGAAATGGCTCTGGAAAATACTGCGGGTCCTACAGTACTCGCTCTTTCTCGGCAGAATCTCACGGTGTTTGAGAAGGCCGATCCGGATTGGCGGGATACCATTCGTACCGGCGCTTACGTTGTCAAAAAGGAAGATAACCCAAATGTGATTATCATCGCTACCGGTTCTGAAGTGGGTTTAGCACTTGATGCTGCAAAGAAAACGGAGGCAAAGAGTAAGAAGAAAGTACAGGTTGTGTCCATGATAAGCCGTGAATTATTTGAGGAACAACCCACGGAGCTTCAGGATACGATCATTCCGGGCGGACACTGTGAATGTGGCTGTGTGAAAATCGTTGTCGCGGAAGCAGGCGTTCGCGCAGGCTGGGAACGATGGACAGAACCAAAAACCATTCTGGCCATAGATCGTTTTGGTGAATCGGGTCCTGCTGAAAAAGTCGCGGCGTATCTTGGTTTCACTTCGGACGCGCTTGCTGCGCTCTGTGCGGAATAACCCCTTGTAGGGGAAACCGTCCCCATACCGCCAATATGGGGGCTAAGAATGTTCTTGGAAAGCATGGTCTATGTACGAAAAAACCAACGGACAACTCTGATGATATACCATAGAAAAACGAGAATATATATTCTTATTAACAGGTTTTGACATTCAAGGAAATTTAAAGAAGTAATAGATGCTATCCAAACGGTTAACGCTCACTATAGCTCCGCACCTGAATACTCCAGTTTCCACAGGCAGATGGTTGATGTTACTTCTATAATTTAGATTAACTACTTGATCCACAAACATCGATCCTATTTTGCAGGCAGGAAACTTTCTTACCATAAAACATCAATGAGGCTGACACGATTTGAACGTGCGACCTTCAGATCCGCAATCTGATGCTCTATCCAGCTGAGCTACAACCTCATACAAAAAAGACACGGAGCAGAGAGGATTCGAACCTCCGTTACCCTTTAGGGGTAAAACTCCTTAGCAGGGAGCCACCTTCGGCCACTCGGTCACCGCTCCAATAGACGCCACCTTTCTATCAAAAAAGAAATCGACGCTTTTAGTTGCCCAAAGCGGAGAGAGAGGGATTCGAACCCCCGGTACCTTGCAGCACAACGGTTTTCAAGACCGCCTCCTTCAACCACTCGGACATCTCTCCAAGATTGATAGGCATCATAACGGAAACTATATTTTTTGTCAAGTATGCTCGGAGCGATTTCTCTAAAAATGAACCGGAATGAAAGCAGTCGATTCAGTCTCTTGAAAAAGTTTCATACCTGATTATAATAGGACGTATTATGGCTGCGAAAAAAACAACAGTATCCGCAAGAACCGAAAAAAAGACAACAAAGGCTAAAAAAAACGCAACATCATCCAAAGAATTGCCTAAACCAATATGGGCGTTTACCGTTATAATTATTTTACTGGCGGTATTGTATTATATTTGGCAGAATTATGGGGATATGATAGCGGACACGATTGGTATTGAGATACCGGATGCGCCCGAACAAAGCGGGGAGAGCCTTTCACAAACGCCGCCGTCTACGGGAATCGCCGCGCCGCCCGGCGATTCAGAACCGGGTAAAATCAGGGTGTATTCTTTTAATATACAAATATTCGGCGCATCGAAAATGAAGAAGCCTGCGGTTGTTGACGTGCTGGTTGATATTATTTCTCATGGAGATGTAGTTGCCGTACAGGAAGTGCGTTCAACAAGCGATGAGCCTGTTCAGCAGTTTATGAATCTTTTGCCCTCAAAGTACGATTATATTCTTGGACCGCGTGAAGGAAGAACCGCATCGAAAGAACAGTATTGGGTCATTTATGATACGGAGAAACTCAGTGTAGTGGATAGTGCGACCTATGACGACTCGGCGGACCGGTTTCAGCGCAGCCCTATGGCGGTTTACTTTAAGACTAACGATCAGTTCGACTTTATCCTGATAGATAACCACATTCAGCCGTCGGATGCGGATAGAGAGATAGCCGTCTTACCCGAAGTAACCGGGTATTTCCAGAATATGTGGCGCGAAACCGATGTACTCGTCATGGGCGACTTCAATGCGGACGGCAGTTACTACAACGAAAACAAACTCGCAGCCGTGTTTCCGGATTCTGATTACCAGATCATTATTACAAATGAGTACAACACGACGGTGGCTGAAAGTGATAACACCTATGACCGGTTCATAATCACCGCATCCGTACAAGAAGATTTTACCGGCGCTTTCGGGGTTGTGTACTACGATACTATGTACGACTTTCCGTCTCTGGGTATAGAACCGAAAGATGTAAGCGATCATTTTCCGATATGGGCTGAATTTTATACTAATCGGGATACGGATTAGGTAAAACGCCGCTCATGCCGAATAAAAAGAAGTTAATTGTCCATGCGCTTCGTTATTCCATACCGGTATTGCTGGGGTATCTGGCTATCGGCATTGCCTTTGGGCTCCTTTTGGTCGATGCGGGATATCCGTGGTGGCTTTCTCTTGTGATGAGTACCGTGATGTACGCCGGCGCAGGTCAGTATATTGCGGTGGGACTGTTTGCCGCGGGCGCGGGACTCATGGAAGCGGTGCTGGTGCAATTTGTAGTAAATGCGCGACACATGGCCTACGGTTTAACCATGCTGAAGCGCTTCACCGTAACCGGCGCATTAAAATATTACCTTATATTTGCATTGACCGATGAGACCTTCGCCTTGCTTTCCTCCTTACCCGACCCGCAGCAGGGGGAGCAAGAGACGCAGGATGCGGATAAACTCGCGTTTTTTTCCGGCGAGGAGCGCGCATGGTTTATGTTCTTTGTGTCGCTGATGGATCAGGGCTACTGGGTTGCGGGTTCGGTTATTGGGGCGGTAGTAGGCTCTCTCATTCCCTTTAACTTGGAAGGCATAGGGTTTGCCTTGACCGCGCTTTTCATCGTACTGGCGATAGAACAGATACACAGGATAAAGAAGCCTCTGGTTTTTGTTATATCCGCCCTTATTGCGATACTTGCGGTCATTGTGTTTCCAAGCAGGCTTTCATTGCTTGCTGGTATGGTGATTTCGTTGGCTGTTGTCCAATGTATACAATACCGATCTTGATCAGTCGAGTGAATTAAGCGATTTCATAGTCGTGAACTAATCCTGTTCATGGTCGTGATATAAGCCGATTTCACCATTGTGATCTGCGCCGGTTATGCCGGTATAGTGTGGTAGAGAGGCTTTCCTGACGCCGCCTTCACTTTGAAGGTTTGCGTGGTGGAAAGCTCACTATAAAGGAGTAAAATTATGGAAAAGATAGCGAGTTTTCAAGTTGATCACTTGCGTCTAAAGCCGGGCGTATATGTGTCCCGTCGGGATCGATTCGGAGATGCGGTGCTTACCACCTTTGATCTTCGTTTCAAAGAGCCGAATAAAGAGCCGGTTATAGATCTGGGCGCGCTGCATACCCTTGAGCACCTTGGCGCAACCTTCCTCCGTTCCCATGCGGAATGGGCGGCTCGCACCGCGTACTTTGGTCCCATGGGGTGCCGAACCGGTTTTTATGTCATTTTTGAGGGAACGCTTGAATCAACGGACATTCTGCCAGTGCTGCGAGAAATGTTTGACTGGATTTTGGCTTTTGAAGGCGCCATTCCGGGGGCGTCTCCTGCGGAATGCGGCAATTACCTTGAACAGAACCTCCCTATGGCACAGTGGGAGGCGGCGCGGTATGCCGCACTGCTGAAAAAACCCGCGTACGAGAATGTTCACTATCCGGCGTAAAGCGGGAGTACTTCAGCCTCTTGCGAATTGTGCGGGTAGTCTTATTGATTGAAAGAGGGATCGTAACTTCTTATACGGCGCTTCATGTCGCATGATCCGTATGAAGAGATCATAATTCCGTTTTGATCTGATCTTGATGGTCTTTCCAGTACAATTCGGCAGCATGTTTCCATTGAGTTCTGGAAAGAACTGTCTCTTTTGCGGGATAAAGACGCATTCATTTCCATCAAAGCGAATAGTGGCGATGTTTTGGGGGAGAGGAACAAGGAAAATGAGAAAATCCGAATTGCCCCCTCCGAGGGTGAGCGCATAGCCTGTGCCGATGGTATGTGTATTTCTTCTTCCTATATTGGTGTTTTGATCCTCAACAAAGAGCGATAGAAACGCTGGTTCAACCGCCTTTTGTGAACAAATAAGAAAAAACGTGCGGTCGAGTGAATACAATACATGTCTGAACAGGAACAATAGAAGGAGAGCCATAAAGAAAAAGATCGCCAGAACAATCGCCCCTATTTTCGTTGAGACGTGTGGTATTATGCGAAAAGCGATTTTCGGGCGTGTCGTCTGGGGATATCGGGAATCCGAGTTGCTTTGTCCACCGCTTTTTTGTTTTGACGGCTGGATGGTAATGCTTTGGATATCATCCGGCGCTTGCGGAACGATCACTGTCGGCTGACTCCACACGGTATCAGGCGCAGCGGACTGCGGCGGTTCAGGCTCGTTTTGCTCTGGCGGTTCCAGCTCCAGCTGCTGCGCCGGAGGTTGTGGAACATTCCGTGTGGGCGGCTCACTTTGCTCCGCTATGGGAATCGACTGCAGCGCAGCCAGCAGGTTTATCCACTCAAGCGAGACATGCATCGCGGAAAACCGCGTTTTTGCTTCCGATACGATGCTCTGTGTATTCGGTGCATTGGTAAGGAGAAGGGCTTTTTTGGAGCGGGCGTTGGTAAGAGACGCAATGTAGGTTGCAGCAAATGCGAGAGCACCTAGGGGATTGGACGCGGCGGAGGACATCCGATATGGCGGCAACGCAGCCGAAATGGCGTTCAAGTCGTCATTGCCCATGATCCTGCGGATCATGGCTATTGAAGCCGTGTCGTTAAAGCTTATTAAATGAAAGGTATCGCCGAATTTAAGGTAATTCCGTATGAATGTTCCCGTAATAAAAGACGTAACTTCATCGTTTACCTGGGTTGTATCTAACACTAATACGACATCTTGAGGACCTCGCACTTGTCCATAGCACGGAGAGAATGTGTATAAGAAAAATATCAGTCCCCAGAGTTTCTTCAAAGTTTCGCAAATTTCTTACAAAAATAGGAAATGAAAAGAAATAAAAACCGGATATAGAGGCATTTTCACTAGAAAACACGTATTTTTCTTGTTTTACGTACTTCATAATCTATATGCTATGTTTCACTTGCTTTTCTTCCCTAACATCCATGTTACAAACAGAACACGCAAAAGACCACTTTCATCGAAGCGGTCTCTAAACAAGACTATAGGTCTGCAGCGGAAATAAGCTCCACCGTATACGATACTTTATCATCGTTTATCGCAAATTCAAACGTATCTCCAACCGCCTTATTCAGTATGGAACCGCCAAATGGTGAAAGATAGGAGATGGTTTTGTTTTCAGGATCAGATTCCCAGGGACCTAAAATCGTAAATATCTCTTCCTTATTGGTAGTATTATTCTTGAGCGTTACCTTGGTACCGAATGATACGCGTTTTGTATTCACAGATTTTGGATCGAATATCTGAGCGCGATCGATTTCTTCTTTCAGTTTGGCGACCGTAGCATTCAGAATCTCCTGTTTTTCCTTTGCAGCCTTGTACTCCGCATTCTCACGCAGATCACCCAGAGAAAGCGCATATTCGATTTCTTTGGAGTTGGCAGGTACTTCCACAGTTTGAATATGCTCAAGCAGCTTCTGTTTTTTCATGTACTTTGCGGCGGTAACGAAAAGACCTCGCGTAACGACAGTCTTTTCCTCACTGCCCAGAAATTTGAAGTCCGGATATTTGCTGACGATATGGAAACGCAAGGCGAGTTTATCCGCTGGATCAAGATTTTTCACATCGTTGAGAAACGTGTATATCCTGATAATGGTATCGGTATCCGCCGCATCAATAAACGAATACAGGATGCTGTCTTTGAACAAAATCGCGTATACCTGCTTGTTTGTCTTGCGATTCTCAATCGTATCATGGTGGTTCTCAATTTCACGGTACGTTACATCAAGAATACGGATAAGCGTGATAAGCTGTCTTTCAAAAGAGATATTAGCTTTCTTGAACCATAAAGTTTCGCTACTGTTTTTAAAAAACCATACAACCGCCTCGCGGTATTCACGATAATTTTCAAAGCAGAAAACAACGAGGGTTACGAGTTTGTCCTCAAATCCCGCTTGTTCAAGCGCGTCAAGTATGGAATGCAATAGAGCAGTGGGAAAAATCTTGATATATATATCAGCCCAGTTAGGTACGAATAGCTTGATATGCCTGAGAAAATCTTCTCGAAGCGCTGCGTCTTTCAGATTGAAAAATAGCTCTGGTACATTACTGATACTATCAAACACCTCGGCAAAATTGAGGTCAATCTTCATTCCCAGTTGGGGAAATCTTACGGCTAAAGCCTTCACAATAAGGTAAGAAGCCACAACCTGCTCGTTTGCCTGTGACCATGACTTCAAATAACCCATAAAGTACGAGAATATTTCGGAAAAATAGTCGGAATCTGTCTCGAAATTCTTTTGTAATGTAAACTCCATCAAGGTTTTCGCACGGTCAAAGAACGATTTCTCGGCTTTGAACTTGTTGTACAGCTTCTCTTCAATGGAGATCGGACGCTCCCGTACCGTGTACACATCCACGTTATCCAGCGAAACACCGAAAGACGGATCCGCGTTCAGAAGCTGTTTCGCCTTGTTACTCCAGCTTACCCATTCACTAGTGGAAAGCACGGAGGGAGAAAGCTCTTCTTTTATTTTCTTCAAGGAACAGGCGTTGTCAAAGCTCTTTATTACGATTTTCAATGCCCACTCGACCTCGGTCTTCACTTTTTCATAGAGCTTTTCCTTTTTCCATGTAGCTTTTAGTACCCAAATATGGTTCTTCGACAGGGTTTGCAAGGCATTGACTGCCATTTTCAATGACATGGTGTGTCCTCGCTGTTTGGCAAAATCAATAACAATCTCATCGTCCTTGATACATGCGATGCGTCCCACACCCCATGTCCGGTGGAACACGAAATTACCCTTGTCAAAGGCGATATGTTTTTCAAAATCCATGATGGCTTCATGTACGTTCCGGTAATTATGCATCAGATCCGAGATGCGGATACATTCGTTGAGCTGACTGTGTTTCTCGTATTTCTTTTGGTAACATTCGACGATCTCTTTTCGCGCTTGATTATCCCGCTCATCATATGCAAGTATGAGTTTCAGGATATTGATAGCAGTATCAATATCACCGCGCTTCTTGCAGGAATCGTACACCTGTTGCAGGAGCAGGATAGCCTTGTCTTCACTGATAGCTTTCGCTGTCTTTCTTGAAACATGCAGGAAGAATTCAATATCTTCCGGACAATAGCCAAGGAGTTTTTCGCAAATTTCCCGGGCATTTGCGAAAAGTTGCTTATTAATGTATCGGTGTAGACTTTTTTTGTAGTAATCAACGGCGGTATCAGCATCTCCTTCCGCTTCATAGTGTTCGGCAAGCAATTTTACAATATCGGCTTCATCAAAATCGACCTTGACGAGTCGCTCCCACATAGCAAAGACTCTTTCTTCATCATTATCGTTTTTGTAACACTCGGCAAGGGTACGGAGCGCAAACTTGGACTCACCATAGTCCAAAATCCGTTCGCACAGGTACTGCACAATGTTCCACTTGTGGTTATCCGCAAATATGGTAACAAGGTTGGTGAGCGCGACATCATCAATAAGCTGGCGGGAGAGGGCTATCATGCCGGAAAGGTACAGAGCGATAATACTGGTCTTTGTATGAATAAGGTGGTCATCACACAGTTCTTTGAGCACATCACAGGCTTTTTTTTCCTGCGCTTCTTTCAAGAGGACATCCATATCTTTGAATTGATTTGTAGAATAATTACTCAATGTAGAACGAGTCCATTTTTCCTCGTTCAACATTTCCTGCACATTTTTCAGCAGCGCTTCTGACATTGCTTCACTCCTTAATTTCGATACAGTTCGTAAATAGCAGGATCAATGACCCTTATTTTAAGCATGGTTTCTTCTATTAGCGCGGATTCTTCCCGCACATTCTCGTAGTGATCTATGAGCCAAAAATATCGGTTAATAAGACGAGGTTTTGAAAACCTGATGTTTTCAGGACGGTTTTTTAAGTCATTTTCCAAAGAAAAAATAGACTGCTTCAACCTTCCTAATTCTATTTGTTTCAATTCACGTTTAACCGAAAACACTCCCAGCAAATTTCCGTAAATCGGTATCCATTCCGGCGCTTCTATAGTACTATAGCCTAAACTTTTTACCTTATCACGTAAACGTATGATGAGTTCTGATTCCATGAACCGCAAATCAATGGCTTGAGGATCAAGAAAGAAGGCTTCTCTAAACAACACCTTCGCATAACGGGTCTCTTCAAGTAAGGCGTTTACATCGGCAAGTTCAGAGATGGTTTCCGCATCATCCCGCTTAAAGTGGGCCGCCTGTTCAAGGAACTTAATCGCCAATTCATAATTGCCGCATCCCTTGTAACAACGCCCGATCTGAAGTAATAGCACTGGCTCCTGTTGGTTTTTTTCTTTTTCTACAACTTCCTGAAAATGATACAGAGCGGTCGCAAAAACAAAACGTCGTATCGCATAAAGGCACCTCTCGTAATTCTGTCCAATCCGATCCAGAAAAACATAAAACGGCTTCCATTGCGACAAAATAAACTCCCCTTTTTCGTATGCGCTTGAAAGCTCATCAGTTCGTTTTATTCTCTCTGCCCACCAGTTCAAGCATTTTAAGGCATACACTACTTCAGGATGTTCATAATCAACTTTTATCGCTTCGTCTAATGCTACGGCGGCTGATGTCGCATTGGATGCCTTCAAACTGTCATAGGCTTCTTGAATGAGCCTTTCTACGGAATTATTCATAGATACTTATTCAGTATATAGCAAAAAAGTTGTTTTTACAAGAGGGCGGATATTATCGTTTCACCAAATTATTTTCTTTCAATACAGCTTTAATATTCTGCCACTCATACACGCAATAGAGCCACGCACTCGCTTCTTCAAAATCTCTAAGCAGTGCACCAGAGTCACGGACAGGACGGAGTTCTTCGGGAAAGATCTCACGAGTATATGCCGTATTCCACTTGATATCCTCCACCTGCACCCATTCAACATCAGTATCAATATAGTCCGACGGACGTTGCTCTGCGTTCACGAGTTCGGGAAAAAAGATGGGTTTCCAGTACGCCTTAAAAGTTTTGATATCCGAAAATCGCTGATTACTGGAAAATGCGTACATCCATTCGATAAGGGCTGTGATACGTCCTGCACGGGCACGGATACTCACGATAGCTTCTTCACCTGTGTGTTTACTACCATTATGGAGGATTTTTGCCGAGATGAATGTACCGGTCTCAATCAGGCTACTTATGTTCATATAGGCGACATTTCCACTTATACGGAATGAACCGGAACCGACTAACTCTTGGGACCATTCATTCCAGCCAGAATAAGTTCCACCTATATAATGCAGGGAGGTAAAGAAAAATAAGCCATCTTGATCGGGTGCTGTAGTCCTAAATTGGAGAAACGGAAATTCCTCCAGCGTGATAAGCAATCCCTGGTCTATCTGTTTATCGTGATTCTTGAACCGGATTTCACATACTTCAATGACGTTACCCCGGTAACGCACAATCGTTTTTTCGACAAACGTCGAACCATCAGCGACATGCCCCGCTTTCTCTACTAATCCCAAACAGCATGAAACGATAAAAGAGAAAAGCAGTAAAAAAAACACAAGACATGTTCTTGAATATATTGAACAATTCATATTTTACTGTAACATAGTGAATAGTCTTTCGCAAGTAGCCTCTCAAAGCCTTCCTTTCAATCCAACTCCTCTGCTATTTTGAACGCCTCATGTACGGCATTTATCACGCTGCCACGGAATGCGCCGCTTTCCAGAACGGTGATACCGGCAATAGTTGTGCCTGCGGGAGATGTAACCATATCCTTGAGTTCTGCGGGATGCTTACCAGTTTCCAGAACCATAGCGGCGGAACCCATGACGGTTTGTGCGGCATAGTATAGCGCCTTTTCCCGCGTCAGTCCCGCTCGCACACCTCCGTCTGCGAGAGCCTCAATAAAAAGATAGACAAATGCGGGACCGGAGCCGGACAAACCGGTAACCGCATTGAGATATTGCTCCTCAAGCCGCTCGACAATGCCAGACTGGGAAAGAATACACCGGCTTTCTTCAAGCGTTTCATCAGATACTTCTGGAGAGGGGGTAAAGGCTATGACTCCTTTCCCGATGAGTGCCGGCATATTCGGCATGATACGGATAACCGGCGCTTTCCCCACAATGCCCTGAATTCTTACTATTGACCAGCCAGCAGCCATTGATATAAGAGTTACCGGATACACGGATTCGCTCCGTTTTTTTATGATTGGAGCAATTTCTTCAAGCAGTACTTGAAGCTTCTGCGGTTTTATCGCGAGAAAAACAATATCTGCTTTCTGAACGACTTCTGTATTTGAACCATACACGCATGCACCAATCCGTTCTGCAAGTCGTTCCGCTTTGCCTTTATCCGTATCCGTAACCCCAATGCGGGCAGCTACTTTCATAGCGCCATTCATCAGAGCGGAACCCATATTTCCGCTGCCTATACACGCAATAATCATATTCATGGAAGCATGATAGCACAGTACCGTAGATTATTAAAGGTAATTTATACGATTAATGAACAATACAGGGCAAAAATTATTGATAATTTTTTCAGCTTTTTGTGCTGTGCAAAAAAAACAGAGAAAACACCCTAAAACAGGCTAAAATTCCAGATTTACAGGTATATGTTTCCAGCTTCGTATGTAAAGTTACAATTAGATTAGGAAATAATTGTGTAACGACATATTGTGATAAAAAATAGGAGGTGATCTACAAAGTATGAAGGAAGGGTAAAGACAAGAGGGACACAAAAAGATGATATAGTATGGAATGATGCTAATCATCATAGAATTCACAGTTCGCCATTGCCATAACTCGAACATAACCCGAAACGGGAAAAAGCATGGCAAACAAAATTACCTCTTTTGTACTTGTTGTGAACGCCGATTCATCGGTATCCATGAAAGAACTTATCAAAGATGCCGTTTCTGGGCTGTTGACATGGTCAAACGTGTACTCCATCCGGGGAATGGGCATACGGGAGACGAGTGCCGTACTGAAAATCAGTATCACCAAAGTCTTAAAAACACTCAAATCAGTAAAATATAACGCAATAGTCCCTTGACGTATAAATACAAATCTGTCACTGCGTGGGGTATATAAGCAAAAGGAATGTGCTTATGAGCAGGTATGGGATTGATTGGTCTAAAGGGCTAAAATGAGTAGGGGTATAGTCCAATATTTCCACCGAAGAAATCCGTGGTCTATAATAAAAGAGCGTACAAGCGACGGAATGAGAAGAACGATTGTGTCGCTGGTTAAAGATTTTCAGGGGAAAAACCACCCGCTATGACAAACTCGATCTGATGTTTTCCATACTTTATCTATCTCACTTTATGCCTTATCCTTGTTTCTTTTTTAGCTTCCTGTTTGCATGAACACTCCTCTAAGAAAAAACATGATTATTTATCAATAACCTACTTGACACAAAATAGAAAATCAGGTAGATTACAAGTCATTGATGTAAATTCGAGTCTTTAAGTTGGGAAATAAGGCACAATGATAAAGATATGTAACAACACTATGAGAAATAATGATTGGCAAGAACTATAAATCTTAAGTATACTCCAAAGAAGAACTTATAATTCTTGCAGAGACTAACTCCATTGGAGTGTTATAATTTGTTCTATACAATACTAACTGTAGTCTGTGGAACAAAAAGCTCGTAGCGGTAAGTGTTCTGGGTAGCTTATTTATAGATATAATGTAAAACAATGGAGTTTGATGTTTATTATAATGAAAGTCTCCTTCGTCTAGCGGTCAGGACATCGGGTTTTCATCCCGACAACAGGGGTTCGACTCCCCTAGGAGATATAACTGCGCGGTACTTGAGCGGTGGCAGTACCGGTGTAACGCGCAGGCTAATACATGTAAACACCTTAAGGAAGTGCAGTGTCAGAAAAAGATTTACGGATCAACGAACAAATCAGGGTAAGGGAAGTTCGTCTCATTCGAGACGAGGGAGAGCAACAAGGAATCATGCCGACCCAGTCGGCGCTTGAGATTGCTCGCTCCACAGGGCTTGATCTTGTGGAAATTGCGCCTCATGCTGTTCCGCCCGTAGTAAAAATTCTTGATTACGGTAAGTTTAAATTTGAAAACGAAAAAAAAGTTCGCGATTCAAAGAAAAAGCAAAAATTGCTAAAATTAAAAGAAATTCGTATGCAGCCTAAGATCGACGATCATGACATGGAATTCAAATCAAAGCATGTTAAAGAATTTCTTGCGGAAGGTAATAAAGTTAAAGTTACTATCAGATTCCGCGGCAGGGAGCTTGCCCATACGGAATTGGGGTTTGGCGTTATGAACGATATGCTAAAACGCATTGAAGGCGAATATATAATGGACAAACCTCCGGCAATGGAGGGGCGAAACATGTCTATGATACTAAGCCCGAAGGCTAAAAAATAATAAGGATAGCAGTATGCCGAAAATGAAGACAAAGAAGAGCGCAGCAAAACGATTTTCTTTTACTGGAACAGGCAAGGTTAAGTACAAAAAACAAAACCTTCGTCATATTTTAACCAAGAAATCGACTAAACGGAAGCGGAATCTCCGCCATATCGGTATCTTGTCGCATGATAATGTTGCTGTTATTAAAAAACAGCTTCTACCCAACGGGTAAACAAAGAGGTTAAGGAGAGAAAATGCCGAGAGCAGTAGATGGTACGAAGCGAAAGAATCACCGTAAAAAGATATTAAAACTCGCAAAAGGGTATTGGGGAAGACGACATTCGAATTTCAAAACCGCAAAAGACGCTGTTACGAAAGGTCTTTCTTACGCATACCGTGATAGAAAAGATCGAAAAGGTGATTTTCGCCGGATTTGGATTATACGTATTAATGCGGCATGCCGCGATGAGGGTATCAGTTATTCCCGTCTTATAGAAGGGCTTCATAAATCCGGCATTGTCATCAACCGCAAGGCGCTTGCGAATCTCGCACTTGAAGATGTCGTAGCTTTTAAGGCTGTTACGGAAAAGGCGAAAGCCGCCTTGGGGGCGTAATATGGCAACGATTGAGAATATAAAATTATTGGAGTCGAAGGTTGCCAAAGCTGTGGAGATGGTAAAACAACTCACAGGAGCCAATGCGGCGCTTAAGGAAGAAAACAAGCAGCTCAAGAAAAAAATTGATACGTTTCAAAATCAGGTAAACGAACTTGAGTTTTCAATACTTAGCTACAAAGAAGATCAACAGAGTATTGAGAGCGGCATACTTTCGGTGCTGAATAGGCTCAATCAAGTTGAAGATTCTTTAGAAAGCAAAAGTACGGCTGTAGAGCAGCATACGGATGTCGCTCCGGTACCTACAGCACAGCATGAACAGTCTGTTCAGAATCCCCCTGTTCACTCTTCTTTCAATAACAGTGATATATTCCATGAGCAGGGATATCAAGGTAATAACGTCTATTACCATCCGTGAAGACATGACAAAAACCAATCTCCGTATTGAAGTATTGGGAACCTCGCTTTCCATTGCAGCGGAGGAAGATTCTGAATACCTCAACCGTTTACTGGAACGTTACCAATTAGCGGTTGAGGAAACCCAAAATTCAACGGGTCTCAAAGACCCGCTTAAAATAGCTATTTTAACTGGTTTTCTTGCGTACGATAAATATCTGAGAGTATGCGATCGGCATGCAGCAGAACAGGAACTCATCATCCATGAAGAGCAAGAAACTGAAAAAATAACTCGTCATTTAATCAAATGTATGGATGAAATACTAGAAAACGGGGCATAATAATGTTTCCGGTCTTTAAGCTTAAAAATCAGGTAAAACACTATATCTGGGGTTCCCCCAATTGGATTCCTGAATTACTAGGAGAAAACAATCCCGATAAAAAGCCCTTCGCCGAATTATGGATGGGCGTTCATAGAGAAGGACCGTCTCACATTGAATATGAAGGAAAAATAATAAGCCTTGCAGAGCTTATTGAACAAGATACAGAACGGTATCTCGGCAAAGGTAATGCCACTCTACCCTTCTTGTTCAAAGTACTTGCCGCAGACAAGCCGCTTTCCATACAAGCCCATCCCAGCCTTACACAGGCGCAAGCGGGTTTTGAATGGGAAAACCGCGCCGGAATCCCGCTTACCGCACCTAATCGAAATTACAAAGACACTAATCACAAACCGGAAATTATGTGTGCGCTCACGCCCTTTAAGGCAATGGCGGGTTTTCGGGAAACCGGTGAAATCCGCGCTTTGCTTGACGCCTTCGGCATGGAAGACCTCGTCGATTTGAAATCGGCGCTTGATGCGGGGCTTAAAAAGTTTTTACACGTGTTATTTGCCCTTCCTTCCATCATCACGCAACGCATACACGAGTATGCCGTGACACAAAAAGAACGACTCAATGAACAGTACTCCCAATACCGTGACGTTTGGGAAACAGTAGCTTCTTTTGCGGAAGAGTACCCGTCGGATCCGGCAGTGCTTTCACCTTTGTATCTAAACCTTATGTTTCTTGAAAAAGGCGATGCCGTATTCCTGCCCGCCGGAATACTACACGCGTACCTTCATGGGCTTGGAGTGGAACTTATGGCAAATTCGGATAATGTACTGCGTGGAGGTCTCACATCAAAGTATATCGATCAGCGGGAATTGTTTCATATCCTTACCTTTTCAGCATTTAAGCCAAAGATTCTGCGTCCTAATCCGTCAAAATATCCTGTAACATGCAAAGAATTTTCGCTGTCTGTTATGAAATATTCCGGTACGTGGATGGAAGACGGACCCGCAATCATTATTGTTACACGCGGTGAAGTCGCGGTTGTTTCTTTAGATGAAGAAGACAATGAGAAAAGCAGGGAAAGGTTGAAACAAGGAGAAAGCGCCTTTATTGCCGCCGGAAACGCGGGAAGACTCTCTCTAATCGGAAATTTTACGTTGTATATTGCAGGAATTGGTTTTATGTGATATAGTTCCCATTAAATATCTTGTAAAACGCTTCAACGGAAACTAAAAGATGAAAATTTTTGTGGATGCGGATTCCTGCCCCAAAGTTGTACGGGAATTGGTACTGAGAGCTGCGAAAAGGCGGCAGATAGAGGCGGTATTTGCGGCAAATAGACGGATATCGGACATCAAAGGCGATTATGCCGTCATGGAAGTGTGTCCACGCGGAGACGATGCTGCAGACGACCGAATTGTGGAACTGGCGCGACAAGGCGATCTCGCCATAACGCGCGATATTCCACTCGCCGCACGGCTCGTTGAACGTGGTATTGCGGTGCTGGATGACCGCGGTAGAACCTACACCAGTGAAAACATTGGACAGCAACTTTCCATGCGGAATTTTATGATGACGCTTGCCAGAAACGGGCTTGGTATAAAACGTATTGCACAGTATGGGAAGAAAGAACTCAAAACCTTTGCTGATAATTTTGATAGAATGGTAACAATTTCTTTGAAGAGGATAGTATGAAAAAACAGAGGTCGTTTTTCTTTTTTCTTATGGGCGTTACCATGATGATGTTCTTTACAAGGTGTGCCAGTAGAACGGTCAACAATATAGGCGCGTATGATCTCTCATATCCAGACTCGCAACAATCTCTTTTGATCATTCCGCGTCAGATAACCATTGATGCTATAGACGGCGATACGGTGCAATGGAATTGGAACAACATCGAAACCAGAGTTACCATTCCTTCAGGCTTGCATACATTGTCTGTAAAAAAAGATAAAAAAATCATTGATATTACATTTGATTTTATACCCCATGTTTCATATACGTTTAGTACAAAAAAAAGCGTTGTGTCAATAATTGAAGCGGATACGACTCATTGAAGGAGAATCGTATGAACATTCTGAAAAGACCAGTTCCTTTTCTTTTATGGCTGGCGTGCGCTATATGTCTTGTTTCTTTTACCTACGCTTCTTGTGTATCCACAAAAAACACCACGACAATATCTGGAACTAAGCTAGTAAGCTCGACGTCACTCTCTGCAGGCGAGGGAGAGTCCGAAATACGCATAACATGGAGCGGCAACGCCGATACGAATAAAACGCCGTATCCGCTTGCGGTTATTACGGATTGGTACGAGTCCGATGACGCGATGAAAGCGGGAACCGGAGAGAAAGGACGGCTTGCGGCTCAGATCGATATAGGAAAATCAGAAAGAATCATCGTAAAAAATGGGGTAGCCGTCCTGCATTTTTCCGAGAGTATGTACGATGTTCGGGACAACACATGGAAAGCTGTGGAACATACAAAAGAAAATGTATCAACAACAAAGCTCGTGCCGATTACTCTGGAAAATAATACAATAACAGGAACGACCGTTGTAACGCATCCACAGGATAACATGATATTTATAGAGGTGATAGACGCGGGTATGGACTGGTATCCTGTGAACGTCCGAAAAGACGTGATTTCCGGACGTGAGACCGCATCCCGCTCCGGAGCGGAACCGGCTCAAGCGGCTGTAGAGGTCTCTCAAGTACAGCAGCTTCAGTCCGGTGAGCAAGGGGAAGCGGCGTCCGGCGTACAACAAGCCACGCCACGATACCATGTCGCCATAGGGGATCAGCCGGCGGGTCCGTTTGATATGAACGAACTCTTACACATAGTACAAACGGAACAGTTATCCAAGCAAACTCTTGTGTGGAAAGAAGGCATGCAGCAATGGGAAGCTGCCGGAAATATACAGGAACTCGCGTCTCTCTTTCAAACGGTTTCAGCGCCTCCAAACATCGCTCAAACACAGCCCCAGTACAATGTGGCGCTCAATGGCATTTCGTCCGGTCCTTATACACTAGAAGAACTTAAACCATTCATCGAGAACGGGCGGTTGACCAAAGAAACATTGATCTGGAAGGAAGGCGCTTTTCAATGGGTTGTCGCAAGCGCCGTACCCGAAATCGCCGCGTTAATTCCGCAGACCGCAAAAGCGCAGGAGCCGGCGGCAGACTCCCCCGCCGATAAATTCTTCATTATAGTAGACGGACAGCCATCCGGACCGCTGTCCATTGACAATATCACGCAACAAATAGAGAAAAGACAGATCATCCGCAGCAGCCTCGTATGGAAGGAAGGGATGCGGCAATGGGCAGCGGCAGAAACCATACCGGAATTAACGGGCATATTTCCGGTTATACCGCCGCCCCCGCCGCCTCAAGCGGCGCAGTCCCCCAAATCGTACTATATTGCGGTGAACGGCTATCCTGACGGACCATTCACTACAGACGAAGTTAGACAAAAATTTCAAAGCGGACAGATAAACCAAAGCGCGTTAGTATGGAAAGAAGATATGCCCCAATGGGCGCCTATAAGTACGATACCGGAACTTAGCTTCCTGTTTACCGCTTCGGCTGCTACGCCGGCGGCTGCGACATCTCAAACGGCGCAGGAAGCCGCTCCGCAGCCGGTAACGCCGGACCGGTATCACATTGCCGTAAACGGTTTTTCAACCGGTCCTTTTATCATTGAAGAACTCAAACAAAAGGTGCAGTCAGGGCAGTTGACAAAAAACACCCTTGTATGGAAATCAGGTATGACGCAATGGGCGCCCGCCGAAACCTTTACGGAGTTGCAATCGTTATTTAATGAAGAAAAGGCGAAATAGACTGGCGCTCTTGTGCAAGAGCGCCGCAAACGGCAGGATCGTCTTATATACATGGCGGTATATATGCCGAGAACGGGAGTTGAACCCGTACCCTCGTTACAAGGAGGGGATTTTAAGTCCCCGGTGTCTACCATTCCACCACCTCGGCAATGGCGCAATACTATCAAGAAAGGAATTTCTAGTCAAGGGGCTTCTTCATATATTCTTTGCAGAGGGTTTAATACCCCATCGCTCCGCAGCGAGCTTCTTTCTTTTTTATATGTTTTATGTTGTTTTGTATTATAATAATCAATACGCCGCATAGAGATTCGTTGTAATCCGCCGTGCGGTCTGTGAAACACAGAAGCCCATCGCTGTAGCGCGTTTGAGGTCAAGCGACGGGTAGCTCACTATTCAAGAGGTATAGGTATGGCTATGTTACAAACCGCCCCGCTGTTCTCAGATAATATGGTTCTGCAACGGGATACGGAGGTTCGGGTGTGGGGAACGGGCGTTGAAGGGACGACCGTTACAGTACGTTTCGGCGCAAGTACAGCCGAAGCGGTTGTGCGTAACGGGAAATGGCGGTGTTTTCTTCCGCCGCAAAACGCGGGCGTTACAGGCAGCCTGCGCGTGTCCGATGGAAACGCGGAACTCTGTTTCAACAACGTCATCGCGGGCGATATTTGGCTTGCGGGCGGGCAGAGCAATATGGAATTGGAACTACAACACTGTCTGAACGGCGAAAAAGAGCTTGCCTCATGCGCGAATCCCCGTATCCGCATCTATCAAGCCGTCAAACAAGCCGTTGACGGCGACGCCCTTTTGAAAGCCGAACAACACAACGGCTGGAAGGTGTGCGCTCCGGATACGGCTGCCGCAATGAGCGCGGTCGCCTACTTCTTCGCCCGCAAGGTTGCCGCCGAGACCAATGTGCCTATCGGGATCATCGGCTGCAACTGGGGCGGTACGTCCATAAGCTGCTGGATGAGCGAAGAACAGCTCCGGCGGAGCAAAGCCGGTCAAAAATGTCTTGATGATTACGCCGCGCGTATCGGCGATAAAACCGGTGAACAGTGGAACGCTGAGATGGACGCCTATTTTGCGGAATGGCGCGCGTGGGACGCCCGCGTACAGGCGCGGCGGAAGCTCGATCCCGCCGTTACGTGGGAAACGCTGAACGCCGAGTGCGGCGAGTGTCCCTGGCCCCAGCCCGCCGGAAGGAAAAGCCCCTATTGTCCAACCAATCTCTATCATTCCATGATACGCCGTATCGCGCCCTTTACCATGAAAGGCTTCCTCTACTATCAGGGGGAAGAGGACTGGAACCGCGCCGAAGACTACGCCGGGCTGATGTGGTATCTCATCGATCAATGGCGCGGGGATTGGGGCGATAAAGATATGCCGTTCTTCTTTGTGCAGCTCCCCATGTATGCGTCCAAGCGCGAGCTTGAGGCGGGGCTTGCAAACAACGCGCAGTGGTGCGTGCTTCAAGAAAATCAATACAAAGCGTCAAAATTTGTCGCCAATACGGGCATGGCGGTCATCATTGACTGCGGCGAATTCGATAACATTCATCCGCTTGACAAACAGACCGTAGGGTTCAGGCTTGCATTGCAGGCGCTCAAAAAGACATACGGCAGGGACGTTCCCGCGGACGGTCCCGTGTTCCGCAAAGCGGTAAATGAAGGCGGAGCTATCCGCGTATATTTTGCCAACGCCGAAATCGGGCTTGAAAGCAGGGGTCCGCTCGAAGGCTTTGAAGTTGCCGGCGAAGACGGCGCGTACTACAAGGCTGATGCGGAGATCGAGGGCGGAACCGCGCGTGTCTTCTCGGATAAAGTAGCGGTTCCGGTACGGGTGCGCTATGCGTGGAGCGCATGGGGACCCGCTCCGCTCTATGCGAAAAACGGGCTTGCGGCAATGCCGTTCAGAAGCTGTGAAGATGACAGGTAACGGGTTTCTCCAATGGCAAGCGCCAAAGACGGTTATGTATGATCATCAATGGCGGGCATGGCATACGGCGGTATTGGCAACCGGAACAGGGGCGGGGCGTCCGCCCTTGATGCGGCAGGCGGCGCGGCGCGTGGTTCGTCTCCGCCGCTTGTACATACAGGAACCTTGCGCTTGAAACATACAAGGAGAGAACGTCATGGATAGTCTAAACGGCGGCGCTATAAGCGGCGCTATAAGCGTACAAAAAGCCCTTGTTGCAACCGGTATCATGGGCGCCGTCATTTTTTTCTGCCGGGCGTTTCCCTTTCTGCTCTTCCGTACCAAAGAGAAAAACGGCGCAATGCGGAACAATTCGCCGTTTGCCGCATTGCTTACCTTTGTTGAAAAAGTAGCGCCGCCGGTTGCCATGACCGCGCTCGCCTTCAACGCCCTTGCCGCGCCGGTCAAAGACGCGGTATTGGAAAGCCCCGGCATCGCCGGCGTCCTTGCCGCGTGTGCGCCGCTTGTTGCGGGCGCGGGTTTTACCGCCGTCTCCTACGTGTGGAAACGTAACACGCTCATCAGCATATTCGGCGGAACCATTCTGTACATGGCGATCAGGAACATAACCGGATGAAGCGCGTTACGCGCCGCGTTACGCGCCGTGACTGTTTCGCCTAACGTTCACATAACGCTACGCTTCCCATACATCCCTCATCAGCATCGTCTCAGTCCCTCCGCGTTCACAGACAATACGGGGCAACGCGCCTCCTTCACGCGTAGTAACAATTTATAAAAAAATTACGCGAATTCGCCTTCATTGTTCAAAAAACATATTGACAGCCGTTCAGAAAAGCGTTACACTTTTGCCATGTTTTGCATTTTTTTTAATGCAACCGCAACCTTCAAAAGGAGTATTAATACATAAAAATGAACATGCTTTATTATAAGCGCAACCGGACCACAATCCCCCCCCCCCCCCCGTATGCTCTGAAATAACTTCCCGTGTAAAGACTACTACGTTCTCTCTAGGCAATCCGGCGGGCGCATCCGGCTGCGTGTTCCTTACACATGCGCGGTCTGCGGTCAATCGTTACGCTGGTTTTCGCTTTGTCCCCTATCTACACGCCTCAACACCCTCTTTTTCTCATACTTTGGTAAAAAAATCCGGTGAGCTTTCGTCTCGCCGTTTTTTTTATATATATAGTCCTTTGGACTTTAAACAAGGAGCATACTATGAATAAAAAACATGGTATTCTTTTCGGTTTCGCCGTCTTATTGACAGCGGCGATTTTTACATTCGCGGGATGCGGCGGCGATGACGATGACGAGCCCGCCAGCACGCTTACCATTACCGGTATATCCGAGGACTACAACGACAAGTATGCGGCGGTGTATGGTGAAATTGAAGAAGGAGAGGCGTCCACGATAGTCGTCGCTCTTGCTAACAACAAGAAGGCAAAGCAAATCAAGAACGGCTCGGTTACGCTTTCTGTGTTTTCTGTAGAGGGAGAGGGTGAAGACATGGATCTTACTCCCTACACCGGAGACGCCGCAGGAGTCGAGATAAAGCTCGGTATTTTTGAAGCGGAAGACCTAGAGTTCGGCCCAGAGGCGTTTGACTCCGTCATCGCCGGCGGTGAGGCTACCGTATCGTTTACCAACGGCAGCGCTACTGTGAAAAATCCCGACATAGAAGCAAGCAACGACTAACATCTTTCTGCAGGTAAAACAGCCGCCCTCTGGGGGCGGCTGTTCGGCTCTTTGCCGGCGTATGAACGGCTTTACAAACACAGGGAAACGGTTCGCAACAACACCGGAATCGCTCATACCACACGTAAGAACGGTTCATAAACCCGCGGAAGCCGCTCATACGCCCATGCGAGCGGCTTCCAACTACATCCGAACCGCTATAAACCCGCGGAAGCCGCTCATAAAACGCTTCGGAAAGATTCACAAACATTTGTAAGAGGCTCACAAACGCTTGGGAGCCTCTTACAAACACATGGGAGCGGCTCACAAACGCTTGGGAGTCTCTCACAAACGCTTGGGAGTCTCTCACAAACGCTTGGGAGCGACCAACACGGAGAGGGCGGCGGCTCCGCGCGCGCGCGCAAACGCCTCCGCGCACACGCGGAAGCCGCTCATACCTCCTTGGGAACGGCTTACAAACGCATATAAGCCGCTCATAACTACTTGCAAGCGGCTCACAAACACAGGGAAGCCGCTTATAACTACTTGGGGGAACATCCCCCATACACAGGGAGATATTATGTCTCGTAAACAAGATTACATTCCCAACCGGAACGCCGATTTCGACGGCTGGTTCGAAAACCTCAACGCCTACGTAACCGCAAAAACCGCCGCCGGCGAGTGGACCCACATCCCCGCCGCCAAAGTAACCGGATTAACCGGACACTACAACGCATGGCATACCGCCTACGAAAAAACCACCGGGCCTCATACGCCGGTTGATACCGAAGCAAAGAACGATGCGCGAAAGTCCGCCGTCGCCTTCATCCGCCCGTTTGTGGCTCAGTTCCTCATGTTCGATCCCGTAACCAACGAGGATCGAATCGCTATGCGCCTGCACAACCGTGACGTTACCCACACCCCCATCGGAAAACCCGCGACCAGAGCCGTGATCACCAGCCTGAAGCCGCTGGGAGGCTTTCGGGTGGAAATTCGCTACCGGGACGAGGCGACGCCGAAGAGCCGCGCAATTCCCTATGGCTGCAACGGCTGCCTGTTGAATTACACGTGGGGACCGGAAAAGACCGCGGACCACGCCGCGCTGACGCAGACGCATCTGATGACCCGCAATCCGTGGACGCTGGAGCTGCCAACTGAAGCGGAGGGCAAATTCCTGTCCTGCGCCGCCCGCTGGCAGAGCGAAACAGGCGTCTTGGGGGCGAAAGGGGATATTCAACACGTTGTCATCGCATGAAACGAGGCGGGACTCGCCCGCTTGTATAAATGGGAAGACCAACGCGCTGCGCTGACGGGCGGTTTCACCGGAACCGCCCGTTTTTTTTGGGGATGCGGAAGCGCGGCGCCGTGAGTCCGCCTCCCGCCTTTTTCTCCCTTGTAATAAAAAAATAGGCGTGCTATACTCCCGTCATGCGATCTTTAGGTATAAATATTGGCTCAACCAGCCTTAAAATGGTGGTGTATGAAGATAAACAGGTGTTGTGGAGCGCGGCGGTTTCTCACGACGGAGACGTAAGCGCGGCGGCACAGAAACTTTTTAATGACGGCGCGGTTCAGGAAGGTATTCCCGCGCTCGTAACCGGCAATGAAGGGCGGTTTATGTTTGACGTTGCGGGTACGCTTGAGCCGCTGTGCGTGGAAGCGGCGCTGAAAGAGCTTGCTATTAACGCTAACGCCGTCGTCAGTATGGGCGGCGAAGACCTCATCGTCTATTCGCTTGATGCAAGCGGCAAAATAATCAACAATTTTTCAGGCAATAAGTGCGCGTCCGGTACGGGCGAATTCTTAAAGCAGCAGCTCGCCCGCATGGACATGACGCTTGACGATATCGAGCATGTTCCCGATACCGCAAAGGTGTATACGCTTTCAACCCGCTGCTCCGTGTTTATGAAAAGCGACTGCACCCACCGGCTTAACAAGCGGGAAGCGACCAAAGACGACATCGTGCTTTCGCTCTCGGATGTGATGGCGACGAAAGTCATCGACTTCTTGAACCGCGCGAAAATAACAAGCGGGCGGGTGGTCCTCACCGGCGGCATTACGCTGAACAGGCACATCATCCGGTTTATACGGGAAAAAGCCCCGCATATCGAGTTTATCATTCCTGATACCGCGCCGGTGTTCGAGGCGCTGGGCGCGGCTGTTCTTGCCCCCATATCGGGGAGCCGCTTCCCGCGCCGTGATAAACTCCTCAAATCTCACGCCGTGCGGTTCGGTACGCTCAACGCGCTCAAGGATTGGGCGCAAAAAGTGCGGGTCTTCGAGAAGCAGGACGGCGCGGTTCAAAAGGGGAGACCGTACGTATTGGGTGTTGACGGCGGCTCTACCACGACCAAGGCGTGCCTTGTGGATATGGAAACGGATGAAATTGTCGCAAGCCACTACGGGCGTACGCATGGGGACCCGGTCAAGGCGCTCAAGGAGTGCCTGAGTATCATACAGAAAAAAATAATCGCCGATACGGGCGGCAAAGAGATCGATATACGCCTTGTGTCAACGACCGGCTCTTCACGGGAAATATTGGGCGTGTTTTTGGAGACCCCGGGCGTTTATAATGAAATCATCGCCCATGCGGTGGGAACCACGTACTTCGATCCGGACGTGGAAACGATTTTTGAAATCGGGGGGCAGGACGCGAAATACGTATTGCTCAAGAACGGCGTACCCATAGACTACGCGATGAACGAGGCGTGTTCCGCGGGCACCGGCTCCTTCCTTGAGGAATCCGCATCAGGTGACCTCAATATTCGGGATGCGCGGGATATTGGACCAATCGCGCTTCACGCGGACGCCCCGTGCAAATTCGGCGAGCATTGCTCCGCGTTCATCAACTCGGACATACGCAAGGCGGTTCAGCAGGGCGCAAGCAAGGAAAACATCACCGCGGGCATCGTATGCTCCATTGTGGCGAACTACCTGAACCGCGTGGTCGGCAACCGCACCATCGGCAAAAAAATATTTTTGCAGGGCGGGGTCGCCAAAAATCCGGCGGTGCCGCAGGCGTTTGCCATGCTGCTTGACAAGGAAATCCTTGTGCCTCCTTCGCCGGAACTCATGGGCTGTTTCGGCGTCGCCGTGCTTGCCAAACGCAAAAACGCCGGCGGGCTTCTCGCGGAACAGTCCGTTGATATTGACGGGCTTTTGGCGCGGGACATCATCTATGAGCGGGTCTTTACCTGTCAGGCGTGCGATAACCGCTGCCCTATTCAGGTGTTGAAGGTGAACAGCCACCCGTACATGTTCGGCGGGCGCTGCAACAAATACACGAATATGCGGAAAGCCGTGAAAGACGTGCCGGTCTTCGACTATGTGGAAAAACGGCAAAAAATGCTGTTTGAGACGTTTGCCGCGCCGGAGTGGAAAGAAAACGCGCCGAAACGCGGTTACACGGTGGGCATACCCCGCTGCTTCTCGGTTCACTCGCTGTACCCGTTCTACTCGTGGTTCTTCTACGAATTGGGCGTCAAAACCTTCCTTTCCACCGAGGTGGCTCACGGCGGCGTGGCGCGCGCCGAGTCTACCTACTGTTTTCCCGCGGAAATCGCGCACGGCGCGGTACAGGATTGTCTTGACAAGGGCGCCGATTTTGTGCTGCTGCCCCATTTTCGGGACATGCCGTCTTATGAGGCGGATGTTCACGCGAATTTCTGCCCCATTACCCAGAGCCTTCCCTATTATATTGAAAAGGCGTTCCCTGATGTTGATAAAAAGAAATGGCTGCCCGTTGTGGTGAGCTTCAAGTTCGGGGAAGCCAAGGCGTTTGAACTCTTCAACAGGATGGCGGAGGAAAAACTCGGCATCCGCGAGGGAGAAACCAGAGCCGCCTTTAACAAGGCGCTTGCCAAACAACAGGAGTACTTCGCCGCCTGCCAAAAACTCGGAGAAGACGCGCTGGCGGATGCGCGTAAGGCGGATAGACCGGTTATCGCTGTGCTGGGGCGTCCGTATAACGCCTTTACCGTTGAGGCAAACATGGGTATCCCCCGCAAATTCACCACACGCGGCTATTCGGTCGTGCCGTTTGATATTCTGCCCTTCAAAAATGAGCGGATTTTCCCGAATATGTACTGGTATTATGGACAGCAGGACGTGAAAGCCGCGAATTTCCTCAAAAAAGAAGACAATATCTACGTTACCTATATCACGAACTTCTCGTGCGCGCCGGATTCCTTCATTCTCCACTACCTCAAATGGGCTATGGGACAAAAACCCTTCCTCGTGCTGGAATTGGATTCGCACTCGGCGGACGCCGGCATCGATACCCGCGTGGAAGCCTTTCTCGATATTATAGACGGGTACCGCGCAAAGAAAACCGAGCTTGAAGCGGAACGGTACAGCAACGGATGGCGCTTTGTCAGTGAAAAAATGCCGAACGGCGAATTTGATTTGCGCGTCGATAACGACATCACCGGCGATACGCGCCGCATACGGGGCGATGCGCGGATCAAGATACTGCTTTCCAACATGGGCTTGATTTCCACTGAATACATGGCTGCCGCCATCCGCAGTCTCGGGTTTCATGCGGAAGCCCTGCCGGTCGCAACGGGCAAGACCATTCAGATAGCGCGCGCTCATGCGTCCGGCAAGGAATGTGTGCCAAGCCATCTTGTGCTGGGAAGCGCGCTCCAGTTTATCAACGGTCCTCGGTACCGGAAAGACGAATTGTACCTTATCTTTGTGCCGATAACCACGGGCCCCTGCCGTACGGGGCAGTACTTTGTGTATTACGAGAACCTGTTCCGCGATATGCGGCTTGAAAACGTGGTCGTATTTACCCTCTCCGCTGATAATTCCTATACCGAGCTTGGTCCCGCCTTCGCCAGGGAAATGTGGAAGGGGCTGCTCATCGCGGATTATCTCAAAGATATACAGACCGCGCTGCAAGCCACGGCGAAGAATCCGAAACAGGCGGTTCATGATTTTGAAGCGTCATGGCGGAAAGTCATGCGCGCCGTTGAATATAAACCGAAAGAGGTGTGGAAAGAATTGAAGCAGGTCGCCGCGGACGTGCGGAACATACCGCTTAAACGCCCCCTTGCCGAGTGTCCCAAGGTGATGATTGTGGGCGAAATCTACGTGCGCCGCGATGACTTTGCGGTTGGCGAACTCATTGATCTGATGAGCGAACGGGGTATCGTGGTGAAAGTCGCCAGCGTCTCCGAGTGGATACACTACCTCGATTTTGTGCGTGAGTATTCCTTCAAAAAACTCATCGCGTTACAGCCCGCGGGCAGACGGCTCTTCTCAAAACCGTGGATGGATCTGAAAAAATTGGAGCTTGAGGAATGGTGGAAAAAATCGGTCGAGGACAAGGTTCTCAAGATACTAAAGCCGACCGGTCTGCTCACCCAGTCTCCGCATGATATGCGCGAAATCATGAAGGTATCGCAGGAACACTTCGTGAATCTTGAGCTTAATTCAGAAATAGCGGTCTCTTCCGGCGTTGCGGCGACAGCTATGATGATGAAAGACGGGTTCTCCGGCATCGTCAACATTTCGCCTTTCGCCTGTCTCATCGGACGGGTTATCGAAGGGTTGTTCACGCCGTGGGCGCGGGAACGCAATTTCCCGATCCTCTCCGTCGAGGTTGACGGCAACCTCCTGCCGCCGAACATCGTGAACAAGCTCAATATCTTTATGGTCAACGTGCTGCGTTTCAAAGGAAACAACGATTTGTCCGGCTTGGTTGACGCGCCGCAGCCGCTCCCGCTCGCGCCGGATCAGCATACGCATATCGATAAAATAGCGGTATGAAAGAATACCACATTGAAGGCGGGCATCCGATACGCGGTACCATCAGGGCAAGCGGCAACAAAAACGCCGCGCTGCCCTGTATCGCCGCGGCTATTCTCACGGATGAGCCGGTTATATTACGCAACATTCCCAATATTGAGGACGTACACGTCATGCTTGACGTGTACCGCGCCCTGGGCGGGGACGTAACGCCGCTGTCCGCCAACGAGTACCGTTTGTGTACGCGGAATATCGTATCATCCGATATTCCGCTTGAACACGCAAAGAAAATACGCGCGTCTATTTTGTTTGCGGGTCCTCTGCTCGCCCGTACCGGACGCGCCTCGCTGCCGCCGCCGGGCGGGGACGTCATCGGCAGGCGGCGGCTTGATACGCACTTTCTGGCGCTCGCCGAACTCGGCGCGGCGGTCGAACAGGGCGACACGTTTACCTTTACCGCGAGCAGGCTGACCGGAAACGACATTTTTCTTGATGAGGCGTCAGTAACCGCTACGGAAAACGGCGTCATGGCGGCGGCTCTTGCCGAGGGGCGAACGGTTTTCACCAACGCGGCAAGCGAGCCGCATGTACAGGACTTGTGCCGTATGCTTGTGCGTATGGGCGCGCGCATTGAGGGCGTCGGTTCAAATATTCTCACCATCAGCGGCGTACAAAAGCTCTCCGGCTGTACCTTTGAGATAGGCGCGGACTTCATGGAGATCGGTTCTTTCATCGGGCTTGCGGCTGCGACGCGGGGAGATATGTTCATTACGGGCGCGCGAATACAGGATATACGCCCCGCGAAAATCGCGTTCCGCAAACTCGGCGTTACCTGGGAACACGAAGGAGACATACTGCACGTGCCGGAACGCCAAACCATGACGGTAAACTGCGACATGGGCGGCATGATTCCTAAGATTGATGATGCGCCGTGGCCCGGCTTCCCCCCTGATCTTATGAGCATCATCACCGTTGCGGCGACTCAAGTAAGCGGTACCGTACTGGTGCATGAAAAGCTGTTCGAGTCCCGCATGTTTTTTGTGGATAAACTCATCGGCATGGGCGCGCGTATCGTGTTATGCGACCCGCACCGCGCCGTTGTTTCCGGTCCGACCGAGCTGACCGGATCGGAACTGCACAGTCCCGATGTACGCGCGGGCATGGCGCTTGTAATAGCGGCGCTGGCGGCGAACGGTAAAAGCGTCATCCGCAACGTGTATCAAATAGAACGCGGGTACGAAAATCTTACGGGGCGGCTTGCCGCGCTGGGCGCGGCGCTGCGGGAAGAAGATGTGTAACCATCGGGCGTGAACCTAGTTTCAAACGCCCCGCTCACATCCCGCGCTAGTATCAAAGACTACACACAGTAAGGGTCCATGGTGGAACAAACTGACAGATTAGGCAGCGGTCGAATAGGGAAGCTGCTGTTTGAATTCTCTATGCCGGCAATCATTGGGATGCTGGTAAATGCGATCTACAATATCGTAGACCGCATCTATGTTGGACAAGGGGTCAACCCGCTAGGCATCGCCGGCATTACCATTGTTATGCCGGCGATGCTGGCGCTGCAAGCCGCGTCTATGCTCATAGGCGTCGGGGCAAATTCGCTCTTCTCAATACGGCTGGGTGAAGGCAGACGGGATCAGGTTGAAAAGATCATGGGACACGCCTTTGCCCTGCTCTTTCTGGTTCCCGGCGTAGTGATCGCGTTTCTTTTTATATTCATGGACGACGTCATCCGCCTTCTTGGGGCAAGCGAAGCGGTTTTTCCCTTTGCAAAGACCTATTTGCGGATCATCCTGTACGGCGGCTTTTTCAGCGCCATGGGACCGGGCATCAACCACTTCATCCGCTCCGACGGGCATCCCCGCACGTCCATGCTTACCCAGATCATCGGCGCTCTCCTCAATATCATTCTGGACCCCATCTTTATTTTCGGGTTCGGCTGGGGCATTGCGGGCGCCGCATGGGCTACAATCATCTCCCAATTCGTCTCTTTTGTGTGGGTCATCTACTATTTTAACTCGAAGTACACCGCGCTGCGCTTCCGCCTTACGGAAATGCGGCTTGGACTGAAACTCACCGTAGACATCATTGCCATAGGCTTTGCGCCGTTTGCCATGCAACTCGCCATGAGCCTCGTCAATATCTTGCTGAACCAACGGCTCTCGGCGTACGGCGGAGACGCCGCTGTAGCCGCCATGGGTATCGTGTACAGTATTCTGATCGTGATTTTCATGCCCTTGCAAGGACTGAACCAAGGCGCCCAGCCCATCATGGGCTACAATTTCGGCGCGAAGAAGTTCAGCCGCGTCAGAAAGACGTACAAATGGGCGGTGGTTTCCGGTACGATCTTCGCCTCCGCCGGTTTTATCATTGCGGAGCTTTTTCCCGCCTTTTTCATCGGCATCTTCAGCAAGGATACCGGCGAACTCCTCAACCTCGGCGTCCGGTGCCTGCGTATAAGCGTGTTACTGTTTCCGGCAATCGGCTTTCAGATCATCACGGCAAACTATTTTCAGGCTGTGGGAAAACCCGGGCAAGGTACGCTCTTGAGCCTGTCGCGTCAGATTCTGTTCTATATTCCGCTGCTTTTCCTGTTTCCCGCGTTCTGGGGCATCAACGGCGTCTTTTTCGCCATGCCTATCGCGGACATGCTTTCAACCCTGCTTTCCGCGCTGGTGATGAGTGTTGAGTTGAAACGGCTGAATGACTTGGTACGAAGAGAGCGCCCATGAAGAGGGGAAGGAACCGTCTTCAAACATTATTTTTTATTTTTTGTATTGACTTTTATAGCAAATAGGTTATTCTATATAGCAAGGAGAATTTCTATGAAGAAAGTTATTTCTTTCGTGTTGCTGTCGGTAATCGCCGCAGCTATGGTTTTTGCTACGGGTAAGGGAGATAAGGGGAAAGCCCCCCCCCCCCCCCGAACATGGGATGGTAAGACCTTAAAGGTTCTTAACTATTATGACATGACTTCCGCAAATGCGGTTGACGGTATCGCGCAGATTTGGGACAAATATCAAGCCGCCCATCCTACCATCGTCATTGAACGGGAAGACCTGTTTAATGATCCCTTTCACAACAAGGTTGAAGCCTACGCTGCGTCCGGTCAGCTTCCAGCTGTACTGTATGCATGGCCGTCAGGAAGATCAACGACTCTTTACACAAATGGATTGCTCAAAGATCTGACCCCGCTTATTCAGAAAGACGGTCTCGCAAGCAAATATCTTCCGCTTGCAACTGATCCGTCCCAGTTTGCGGCGGGACGTGTCGGTATTCTCACGCTGGGCGTAACCTCTTCACACGCTTTCTATGTTAATACCGAAGTACTGGAGGCTGCTGGTCTCACGCCGGCTAAGACCTATGCCGAACTTGCGGCGCAGGTTCCCATTCTCAAAGAAAAAGGGTACGAGACGGTACTCATGGCTAATCAAGACACATGGGTTATGCAGTCCTGTCTTTTTTCAATGATTGCAGGGCGCTTCGGCGGAGTAGGTTGGGATCAGAAAATAGCCAAGGGTCAGGCGAAATTCACGGACGCCGAGTTTGTCAACGCGCTTAAATTTGTGAAACAACTGTATGATGACGGCGTTCTGAGCAAGGGCAGTCTTAGTACCGATTATGGTACGGTAGTCGGTCTTTTTGCCAACAACAAAGGCGCATACTTGGTTGACGGCGATTGGCGTGTCGGCGCATTTATCACGGACAAGAGTACCGGTCAGGCGCTGATTAGTCCTGCCCGGCAGAGCAAGATCCAAATTACGGTGTTTCCGGACATTCCGGGCACGAAGATCAACAAATCCACCTCCGGTATCCTTGGAACCGGCTGGGGTATAAGCGCGGCTATTCCCTCGGGTTCGCCGGAGGAAGCAGCGGCGTGGGAACTGGTCAAATGGCTTTCTGGCGAAGATGTCCAACGGTATCAGGTCAGCGTAGGCGGTATTTCAACTCCCTCGTGGAAAAATTTGAATATATCCAGCCTTCCGCTTGAACCCATGCAGAAAGCTATGGCGGCGCTGTCTAGTCAGTATACCTATTCAACCGCCGTTATTGACGGCGTGTTCGCAGGTCCTGTCTACACCCCGCTTAACGATGGTCTTCAGGCAATCGGTATGGGCTCTCAGACTCCCGAACAAGTTGCAGCCGCAACGCAGCAAGCCTTTGATCAATGGAAAAAAGAGAACCCCTAATGCGGTCTCTTCTTTTGTCATGAGCTAATCGTGCAACCCCCGTTTTAAGCGAAGCGGGGGTTTTTCTTTTTCGACCTTCCCTTGAGCGATGCGTTCCGCTCTATAGACGCCCTTTGTATAGAACGCAGGTAGCCGTTATACAGGAGTATATCTACTGCTTTCTTGACCCGGGTTTAACCGCCGGTATGCCTTGTCTGCACAACGCGCAGTCCGCTTCATCCCAGTTTGCGGCTTCTATCTTTGCGGCGGCGTACAGCGGCAGGGCGATGTGCACGTCTTCGGCGCGGCGGTCTACGATACAGGCAAGGGCGGTAATGCGTGCGCCGAGGCGTTCAAGGACTGTGGCGGTTTCAAGCGAAGACTTTGCGGTTGTGATCACGTCTTCCGCAATGAGGACGTTCATGCCGTCCCATATCTCAAAGCCGCGCCGAAGCGTCATGGTACCTGAATCGTCCCGTTCCGTGAAAAAAGCTGGCAGCCCAAGCTGCCGCCCCAACTCGTACGCGACGATGATGCCGCCAAGCGCGGGACCGGCTACGGCGTCAATGGCAATGGCGCCGGCTTGCATGGCTTCGCGGAGCTGTCCGGCAACCGGCGCAAGGACGCGGGCGGCTTTATCAGGATATTGCAGCGCTTTCGCGCATTGAATATAGCGATTGGAATGGCGTCCCGATGATAGGAGAAAATGCCCCTCAAGTATCGCGCCCGACTCTTTTAAGAGAGTAACAACGTTAATCATAACAATCAGTATAGTACTAATATGCGGGAATGTCTACGCATGACGCACAAAACGGCGACGACCTTACACTTCCGTAGTTCTAATCCAGATTCATGCGGATTTAATTCAGATTCTTGCAGATTCAAGTTGGAGTCATGCAGATTCAAGTTAGGGCGTGTCGTCAAAAGGAAGGAAATAAAGTAAGATAACAAGATGAAAGAAAACGGAAAAGCACTGCACAGACACAACATCAGTGATAGGCTGTGGGAAAAGATAAAACATTACTGCCGGGAGGGGCGGGGAAACAGGGTCGGACGGCTCATGACAATCAACGGTTTATCAACCCGGTATCCTGGAGTATCAGAACCGGCGCTCTCTGGAGAGATGTACCCCCTGAATACGGCGGCTGGAAAAATACACACCGACGCTTTTGCCGCCGACGGGATCGGGGTGTGTGGAAAAGCATAGCCGCTGAAGTTATCGGGGAAGTGGATACCGAGAGGCTCATGATAGATGCGACGTATAGCAAAGTCCATGCGAATGGATGCGGAGCGGTCGGGGGGATCAAGGGATAGGGCATACCCAAGGGGGCTGAATACGAAAGTCCATCTTGCTATAGATAAGAGAGGCAAGATAGTACGTATCATAGTTTCGGCGGGGCAGGAGGCGGATTGCGCGTATGCGATGCGCTTAACTGGGGGTTTGCCGATACGGGTCTTGTTTGCTGATGAGGGTATGACGTGAACCAGATAGTGGACATCGCCCATGCGGGAGGTAGTAAGGTAGTGATTCCTTCCAAGCGTAGCCGGACGGAGGCACGGAGTTATGACACAGAGCTGTATAAGGAACACCATCTTATTGAGCATGTATTTCGGTGGCTTACACAGTGGAGAGGTAGTGCTACTCGCTATGCTAAACGCGCTGATTCCTTTCTTGCCGCTCTCTCTGTTAGATCTATCTCCCTCTCCTTTTAACGACACGCCCTAATAGAATACCTTTCCGCTTTTCAACCGATAGCGTTCCACTTTGATGGATGAGAATGAGAGTATTGCGCTGGTACAGGGCGATATACTTGACATGGAGTTTATAAACGGGAAATGGCGGGACAGAAGCGCAAAAGAATGTATCCGTATGCTGGGGGCATTTGATTTTATCGCGGATGACCCTATTGCCGCATCCACCGCCAACGTAGATACTGTAACGGGAGGACTTTTAAGCGTAGATGGTGTTACGCTGGCAGCCGGAGATCGGGTATTGCTCAAAGACCAGAACGAACCCGTTGAAAATGGGTATTGGATAGTCCAGTCTGGCGCATGG